>JBEARL010000017.1:0-20870 GCA_041163265.1 Actinomycetota bacterium | reverse complement strand
GTCGCCGCCGCCCGCGCGCGCGGGGTCGAGGTCATCCTCCCGACCGACCTGGTCGTCGCACCGACGTTCGCCGCCGACGCCCCGGCGACGACCGTCACCGTGGACGGCGTGCCGGCCGACCGGATGGCGCTCGACGTCGGCCCCGACACGACGGCCCGCATCGCGGCCGCGGTCGCGGGCGCGGGTGCCGTGTTCTGGAACGGGCCGCTGGGCGTCGCCGAGTGGCCGGCGTTCGCCCACGGCACCCGCGGCGTCGCCGAGGCCATGGCCGCCTCGCCCGCGTTCACCGTCGTCGGTGGCGGCGACTCCGCCGCCGCGGTGCGGGCGATGGGACTGGCCGACCGCATCGACCACGTCTCGACCGGGGGCGGCGCCTCCCTCGAGCTGCTCGAGGGCCGCGAGCTGCCGGGGCTCGAGGCCCTGCGCCGTCCCGCCTGAGCCCCACCGACCCGCCACCCCCCGTCCCCGTCCCGCGACCCCCGTCCCACTCCCGACCGATCCGATCGAGGACCCCATGGCCGACCGCACGCCGCTCATCGCGGGCAACTGGAAGATGCACCGCGACCACCTCGAGGCGATCCAGCTGGTGCAGCGGCTGGCCTACCACCTCACCGAGGAGGACACGGACGGGCAGGAGGTCACGGTCCACCCACCGTTCACCGCGCTCCGCTCGGTTCAGACGCTGATCCAGTCCGACCGGCTCCGCATCGTCCTCGGGGCGCAGGACTGCCACCCGGACGCGGAGGGCGCGTTCACGGGGGACGTCTCGGTCGCGATGCTCGCGCGGCTCGACGTCGGCTACGTGATCGTGGGCCACTCCGAGCGCCGCCTCCACCACGGCGAGGACGACGCCCTCGTCGCGCGCAAGGCCCGGGCCGCGCTGTCCGGCGGCCTGCGTCCGATCGTCTGCGTGGGGGAGGGGCAGACCGTCCGGGACGCCGGACGCGCCGAGGAGGTCGTGCTGGCGCAGGTCCGCGGCAGCCTCGACGGTGTGGAGGCCTCGGACCCCGCGGCGCTCGTCATCGCCTACGAGCCCGTCTGGGCCATCGGGACCGGGCGGACCGCCACCCCGGACGACGCGCAGGCGATGGCCGGCGCGATCCGCGCCGAGCTCGCCGAGCGCACGGGGACGGGGTTCGCCGACGGGGTCCGCATCCTGTACGGCGGCAGCGTCAAGCCGGCGAACATCCGCAGCATCATGGCGCTGCCGGACGTCGACGGGGTCCTGGTCGGCGGCGCGAGCCTCTCGGCCGAGGACTTCGCCCTGATCGTCGGCCACCGGCGGCTCTGATCCGGCCGCTCGCACCCGGGCCCGCACGGGCCGGGGCGGCGGCGTCCTCCCGCCCGGGGGTCCCGTGGCTACGCTCGGGCGAGGCCGCGCCGGGCCGGCGCCCGGCGGCTCCGGGTCGTCCGGGGCCGGGATCCGGCCGGGACGGGACGGTCGCATGGGTCGCCGACGGGATGCGCTCGAGGCCCTGCTCGGGCCGCTCGAGCAGGACGTGATGGACGCCGCCTGGGACCTCGGCGACGCGACCGTCCGCGACGTGCACGAGCGGCTCAGCGCGGACCGCAGCATCGCTTATACGACGGTGATGACCACGATGGCCCGGCTGGCCCGGAAGGGGCTGCTCGTCCGGGACACGGCCGACCTCGCGCACCGCTACCGCCCGGCCGTCGCGCGCGACGAGTACGCCCGGACCGCGACCCGCGACGTGCTGTCGTGGCTCCTCGAGCGGTACCCCGAGCCGGCGGCGGCCTACCTGGCCGAGGTCGTCGGCGACGTCGACGACGTCACCCTCGACGAGCTGCGGCGGGCGGTCGCCCGGCGCAGGGCCGACGAGGACTGAGGCCCGTGGGGCAGGGTCTGCTGCTCGCGCTACCGCTCGGCTCGCTGCTGCTGCGGTTGGCCGTCGCCCTCGGCGTCGCGCTGCTGCTCGTCCGGGCGCTCGACCTCGTCGGACTGCGGTCGCCGCGGGCGCGCGTGCTCGCGGCGGTCTCGCCGTTCGTGGTCACGGCCGCCGTCGCGCTCCTCTCGAGCGGCGACCCCGCGCTGCCGACGCTGCTGCAGCCGACCGCCGGCGCGGGGACGCTGGCGATCCCGCTCGAGGACCGCTACCTCGGCTTCGCCCCTCGGGCCGTGCCCTGGCTCCTGCTCCTCTGGCCGCTGGCCGCCATGTCGCTGCTGGTCCGGCGCGGCCTGCGTGCCCGGCGGCGGCGCGGACTGCTGACCGCCACCGCGACGCCCGTCGAGCCGCGGACCGCCGCCGTCGTCTCGCGGCTGGCGCGCGCGCTCGACGTCGTTCCGCCGCAGACCCTCGTCGCGCCGGTCGTCCCGGGCGGTGCGGCGCTGCTCGGCGTCCGCGACCCGGTGCTCGTCCTCGACGGTCGGCTCCTCGAGGTGCTCGACGAGGGCGAGCTGGAGGGCGTCCTCGCGCACGAGCTGTCGCACCTGGCCCGTCGGGACAACCTCGTGGCGTGGCTGGCGGCCGCGGTCGGTGACGTCGTCTGCTTCCTCCCTGGCGCCGCCGGCGCGATGCGGCGGCTGCGCCGCGAGCGGGAGGCCGCGGCGGACCAGCGCGCCGTCGAGGTCACCGGGCGGCCCGCAGCGCTCGCGAGCGGGCTGCTCCGAGCCCTCGACCTGGCCGGTCCCGTGCGGCGCGCCCCGGCGGGCTGCGCGGCGCTCGTCGAGCCCGGCGGCGTCGTCGACCGCGTCCGGCTCCTCGTCGAGACCGCGCCGCCGACCTCCCGTCGCCACCGTCACGAGGTGCTGCTCGCGGCGGCCACGAGCCTCATCGCGGTGCTCGCGGCCGTGCTGCTGCCGGCGGCGCTGCGCGGCGAGGACGACCGCCGCGAGGCCGTCGCGGTCCTCCTCGGCGAGGCGGCGGCCGCTGCGCCGGCCCCGGCCGCGGTCGAGGGCCGGGCCTTCGACGTCTACCGACGCGCCGTCGGTGCGGGGACCTCCCCGACCCGCAGTCCCGTGGTCGCGGTCCGCGGGGACCTGCTGGCGCTGGACCGCGTCGGGGTCGCGGCGACCTGCGCCGCGGACCCGGCGCTGTGCCGGGGCGTCGTGCGCGCCCCGACGCTGACGCTGCGGCCCGACCCGATCCAGCTGGTCGCCGCGCCCACCGTCCGGTGGCAGGCGGTCCCGGTGCTGACCGCGGACCCCGGCGACCGGGTCAGCCTCTACTGGCTGTCCCGCCTCGACGGGGCGGCGCCGACCACGAGGCCGTAGGCTCCGCCCTCGCGCCCGTCCCCGGAGGCCACCGTGCTCGTCGCCGTCGTGACCGCCGTCCACCTGCTGCTCTGCCTCGTCCTGATCGGCCTGATCCTGCTGCACCGGGGCCAGGGCGGGGGTATCTCGGACATGTTCGGCGGCGGGGTCAGCGGCGCGGTGCAGGGCTCGGCCGTGGCCGAGCGGAACCTCAACCGGATCACCGTCGGGGCCGTCGTCCTCTTCGCGACGACGTCGATCACCCTGCTGGTCATCGGCTGACGTGACCCGCCGCCGCACGGGGACGACGCGCCCGGCGGCTCCAGGACGCTCCGCCGTCCTCACCGCCGTCCTCGGGGCTCTGGTCGTCGGCTGCGCCCCCCCGGAGCCGGTGGCGTCCGACGCCGCCGCGTCCGCGCCGGCGGCGGTGAGCGGCGTCGCCGACGGGTCGGACGCCATCGGCGGGACGCTGCGGGTCGGGCTCGGCGCCGAACCGGTCTCCATCGACCCCCGCCTCGTGCTCGACGACGCCGGTGAGCTGGTCGCGCGGGCGCTGTTCGAGGGCCTGGTCGACGTCGGGCCGTCCGGCGGCGTCGTGCCGGCGGGGGCGGCGTCGTGGCGGCGGTCGGCGGACGGGACCGAGTACCGGTTCACGCTGCGTCGCGCGACGTTCCACGACGGGCGACCCGTGACGGCGCAGGACCACGCGGACGCGCTGCTCGCGGCCCTCGATCCGGAGCGGCCCCCGTACGGCCGGGAGGGCCTGCTCGAGGGGCTGCGGGGCGCCGTGGCCGTGGCCGAGGACGGCAGCCGGGTCCGCGGCGGGCCGCAGGACGTCCTCGCCGCCGGCGGCGTCGAGGTCGCGGGCACGTGGGAACTGGTCCTGCGTCTCGAGGCGCCCGACCCGCGGCTGCTGCACGCCCTCACCGACGTGGCGCTGGCACCGATCCCACCGGGCGCCGACGAGGACCCGGACTTCGCCGGCCTCCCGATCGGCAACGGTCCGTTCCGCCTGCTCGAGCCGCGCGGGACCGACGGGTTCCTCCGTCTGGTCGCGGTCCGGGACCACCACCGGGCGCCGCGCGTCGACGAGCTGCTCCTGCAGTTCACACCGGAGGACGTCGACGGCGAGCAGCGCTGGACCGACCTGGCGGCCGGACGGCTGCAGATCGCCCGCATCGGACCGGCGCACCGGGACGACGCCCTCGCCGCCCTCGGTCGCGCGGTCCCGACGCCGCCGGGGCCGACGACCGGGCTGCACGGCGGAGCGACCGCGGCGGTGTACGCCTACGCCTTCGACGTGACGGCCGCACCGTTCGACGACGTGCGGCTGCGGCGGGCGATCGCGGCGGCGGTCGACCGCCGCGCCGTCGCCGCGGCGGTGGGGCCGTCGGCGCTGCCCGCGAGCCGGCTCCTCCCGGACCGGCTCGTCGGCACGCCGGCCGGGGCAGCGGCGACCCCGCCCTGCGCGCACTGCGACGTCGACGCCGTGCTCGCGGCCGAACTGTTCGCCGCGTGGTCCGCGGACACGGGTGCCGTCCTGCCGGTGCCGCTGACGCTCACCTACCCGCGCCGCTCGGACCACGCGGCCGTGGCCGAGGTCATCGCCGAGCAGCTCGAGGCGACCCTCGACGTCCGCGTCTCGCTGCGGGCCCTCGACCTCGCGGGCTTCACGGCGGCGGTCGAGGCGGGCGAGGCGCCGCTGTTCCGACCGGCCCTCCGCGCGACGCTCGGGGGCTGGGCCGCGGTCTCCAGCCTGCTCGATCCCGCCCTTCGATCGTCGGCGCGGCGGTCCGAGGCCGGGACCGGGTGGGGGGACGGTGCGAGCGACGCACTCCTCGACCGCCTCCGGGCGGGGCCGGACCCCGCCGCCGCCGCGGCCCTCGACGCGCGCCTCACCGACGAGGCCGTCGTCCTCCCGCTGTTCTGGCTGCAGCAGGACCTCGTCGTCGCGCCGTCGGTCCGGGGCTTCGCCCTCGATCCGACCGGTCGGTGGTGGCCCGAGCGGGTCGGTCTGGGCTGAGTCGCCGGGGACGGCAGCCGAGCGGGCGAGGCGCGGCGGTAGGCTGTGCCGCCCGCGGTCCGGCCGCGGGTCCACGCGCGAGTGGCGGAACAGGCAGACGCGCACGGTTGAGGGCCGTGTGGAGGAAACTCCTTGGGGGTTCAAGTCCCCCCTCGCGCACTGGGGCGGTCCTCCGACCGTGATCCGGGGGACCTCCGCCCCGCTCCGCCCCGCCTCGCCGGCGCTGCACCCGCCTCCTCGGGCTTCGGATCCGGTCCGACCACCGGGGGACGACGTGCGCATCCTCGTCACCGGCGCCACCGGCTTCATCGGCCGTGAGGTCGCGCGGCAGCTGGCGGCGGATGGGGCCCGACCCCGCCTGATGGTCCGCCGACCCACGCGCGCCGGCCTGCTCGCGGACGTCGACGCCGAGGTCGTCCACGGCGATCTCACGGTCCCCGAGACGCTGCCGCGCGCCGTCGCGGGCTGCGACGCGATCATCCACCTCGGAGGCCGGGCCACCTTCGAGCCCGCTCGCCGGCTCGAGTCGACGTTCGTCCACGGGACCCGCGCGCTCGCGGCAGCGGCGGCCGCGGCGGGGGTGCGGCGGTTCGTCTTCGGCTCGTCGCTGCTGGTCCACGGGCCGTCCGAGGACGCGATCGTCGCGGACACACCGCCGGACCCGGCGATCGACTACGGCCGGGTGAAGCTGCGCATGGAGCAGGAGCTCGCGGCGCGCGGTGACCTCTCCGTCGCGTCGATCCGTCTGCCCCACGTCTACGGCGCCGGCGACCAGCTCTTCGCGAACGTGCGCCGCGGCGTCCTGCTGCTGCCGGGACGCGCCGACCACCCGTTCTCGCACCTGCACGTCCACGACGCGGCGCGGGTCCTGATCGCGGCGGCCCGCGGCGCCTGGGAGGGCGCGTGCGGGATCGGCGACCGCGACCCGGCGGACTGGAGCCGGTTCCTCGGCGTCCTGCAGCACCACCTGCCGGGGCTCGTCGTCATCCGGCTGCCGGCGCCGCTGGCGATCGCGGGCACGGCGCTGATGCGCACCGTGCGGTCGCGGCTGCGCACGCCCGACATCTTCACGCCGGACACGGTCCGGGCCTGGAACATGCCGCTCTGGGTCGATCCCGATCTGCTCTGGGACGAGCTCGGCCTGCGGCCCGAGGTCCCCGACGTGACGGTCGGCATCCCCCGCACGCTCGACGATCTCGTGGACCGCGAGTGGCGGCACCCCGTCCGGGACCGGCGCCGCGTCTGAGCGCGGGCGGTAGCGTCGAGGGATGCGCTCCGCCTCCGGCCCCACCACGGCACCCGTGCTGCCCGACCTTCGACCCGAGGTCGACGAGGAGCGGTCGACCGACGACGGCGACCACGACCGCTTCACGCACTACGTCGCGCGGCGCGACCTCGAGCGGTACCGCCGGACCGGACGCCCGGTGACGGCGCTCTGCGGCAAGCGGTGGCGCCCCGACGCCGATCCGTCGCGGTTCCCGATGTGCCCGACCTGCGCCGAGATCGCGGCCGACCGGTTGACCAGGGACCTCGGCTGAGTCAGGCCGCGTCGCGGGCGCGGCACCGCAGCGTCCGCACCACCGTGTCGCGCTGCTCGAGCAGCACGCGTCGCAGCGGTCGGGGCAGGTCCGCCCTGGCCAGCGCCGCGTCCGTCGCCTCGAGCAGCCCCGCCTCGACCTGCGAGTGGGGGAACGTCGCCCCGGCGAACTCGATCGCGAAGTCGAGGCTCCGCTCGGCCCAGACCCGGTCGAGGACGGCGAAGTAGCGGTCGCGGTACGGCGCCAGCAGCTCCGGCCGGTCGAGCCGGTCGAACCCGCCCCAGAGCTGCCGCGCGAGCGTGTGCGACAGGTCGGCGTCCTCGAGCAGTCGCTCCCAGGCCTCGGCCTTCGCCTCGGGCGTCGGACGGACCGCGAGGGCCGTCAGGGCCTGCCGCTCGCCGAGGTCGGTGTCGTCGCGGCGTCGCTCGGCAGCGATCTCGTCGGCACCGGCCGCGCCGACACGGGCCAGCTGGACGACGACGTGCCACCGCAGGTCGGTGTCGACGACGAGGCCCTCGAACGGCACCGCGTCGCCGAGGCAGGCCTGCAGGACCGCGAGGTCATCACCGTCCTCGACGAGGGCCGACCACTGCTTGAACCAGGCCAGCTGGTGGTCGCCGCCCGCCGCGCACCGCTCGAGCGCCGTCAGGGCCTGTTCGCGCAGCATCCGGCGCAGGCCCGGCGCGTGCTCGCGGTCGGCGTACCGCTCGGCCGCGGCCTGCGCTCGGCCGAGGATGCGCTGCACGACGCCGACCTGCTCGTCGTGCGCGAGGTTGTTGACGACGAGCTCCACGAAGCCGGACGCCGGGAGCTCGGCATCCCTCACCATGTCCCACGCCGTCGCCCAGACCAGCGCCCGGGGGAGCGCCGGCTCGACGTCGCGGAGGTGGTCGGTCGCCGTCGCCAGCGAGGCGGGGTCCAGCACGGTCCGGGCGAAGGTCAGGTCGTCGTCGTTCAGGAGCAGCAGGTCGGCGGCCGGCAGGCCGGTCAGGGCGGGGACCTCGGTCAGCTCGCCGACGACGTCGAGCTCCTCGCGGTGGACGCGGCGCAGCACGCCGTCGCGCCAGGCGTAGCACCCGACCGCGAGGCGGTGGCGCCGGAGCACGGGGACGTGGCCCTCGGTCCGCCACAGGGGGGCGGGGTCCGCCTGCCGGATCGCGACGCGGGCGTAGGTCCCGTCGGGGGCCAGCTCGACGACGGGCTCGAGGGTGTTGACGCCGGTGGTCCGCAGCCACTCGTCGGCCCAGGGGCCGAGGTCGCGCCCGCTGGCGCGCTCGAGCGCGCCGAGGAAGTCCGCGAGGGTCGTGTTCCCCCATGCGTGGCGCTCGAAGTAGTCACGGCAGCCGGCGAGGAACGCGTCCTGGCCGACCCAGGCCACGAGCTGCCGCAGGACCGAGGCGCCCTTCGCGTACGTGATGCCGTCGAAGTTCTGGTGGACCGACTCGACGTCCGGCATGTCCGCGGCGATCGGGTGGGTGGAGGGCAGCTGGTCCTGGAACTTGGCCCACGTCTTCTCGGCGTCGAGGAACGTGACCCATGCGTCGGTCCACCGCGTGGCCTCGGTCTGGGACAGCACGGCCATGAAGGTCGCGAACGACTCGTTCAGCCAGAGGTCGTCCCACCACCGCATCGTCACGAGGTCGCCGAACCACATGTGGGCCATCTCGTGCAGCAGCGTCTCGGCCCGGCGCTCGCGCAGGGCGTCGGTCACGCGCGAACGGAACACGTAGTTCTCGCTGAACGTGACGGCGCCGGGGTTCTCCATGGCACCGGCTGAGAACTCCGGCACCAGCAGCTGGTCGTACTTGGCGTACGGGTACCGCCCGAACACGTCCTCGAACCAGTCCAGCCCGGCCCGGGTCAGGTCGAGCAGCTCGTCGCCGTCGAGGTGCCGCTCGAGCGAGCGGCGCACGTACAGGCCGAGCGGGACGGCGCTGCCGTCGGGGCGCACGTGCTCGGCCGTGCGGCCGGAGTACCCGCCGGCGATCACCGCGGCGAGGTAGGTGCTCATCGGCGGTGTCGGGGGGAACTCCCAGCGACCCGCGTCGCCGGGCGCCGGTGCGGCCGTCGGCGCCTCGTTCGAGACGACCACCCAGCCCGCGGGCGCGTCGACGGTCAGCTCGAACGCGGTCTTCAGGTCGGGCTGGTCGAGGCAGGGGAAGACCTGGTGGGCGTGGAACGGCTCGAGCTGGCTGTGGAGGTAGACCACGCCGTCGGTCGGGTCGACGAAGCGGTGGAGCCCGCGGCCGTCGCGCGTGTAGGACATGGTGGCCTCGACGGCGAGGACGTGGTCGCCGGGCGTGAGGCCCTGGAGGAGGATGCGCGTCGGCGCGATCGCGTCCCCGGGCAGCGGCCGCCCGTCGAGCGTCGCGGCGTGGACCTCGGCGGCGAGGTGGTCGACGAACGCGTCCCCCGCGGCGCGGACCACGAGGTGCAGCTCGACGCGGGCCCGGAAGGTCCGGACGTCGCGGTCGCCGTCCGAGAGGTCGAGCGCGACGACCGTCCGTGGCACGGCGAGCAGGGCCGCGCGGGCCTCCGCCTCGCGCTGGGTCAGGTTCGCGGTGACGGTCAACGTCGGCTCCGGGTCGGTGACGGCCCGAGGCTAGGCCCGCCCCGCACCGCGGCGCCTACCCTCGAGCACGACGGGAGCGGTCCGGCATGACGCCATCGGGGCTCGGCGGCTGTCCCGGCCCGGGCCGGGGGGCGCCGGACTGCGTCTCGACCGCCGACGCGACGGGTGACCCGCGCCGGCGCCTCGCACCGCTGCCGGTCGCCGCGCCGGGCCCCGAGGTCCTCGCCGCCGTGCTCCGAGCGGTAGCTCGCCTGCCGGGCGGCCGCGTGCTCGAGCGCGACCACCGCCGCGTCCGCGCCCGGGCCGCCTCGCGGGTGCTGGGCCTCCGGACCGAGGTCACCGCGGTCCTCGAGCAGGGGTCCCTGCACCTGCGGCTGGCGGGGCCGCGCGGTCTGGTCGACCCGCGGACGCTGCGGGACCGGGGCCGGGAGGTCCTCGCCGCCGTCGACGCCGACCTGCGGGGCCGGCCGGCGCCCGACGCGCGGTGGCTCAGACGTTGAAGCGGAAGTGCACGACGTCCCCGTCGTGCATGACGTAGTCCCGGCCCTCGACGCGGAGCCGTCCCGCCTCGCGCGCGCCGGCCTCGCCGCCCAGCGCGACGTAGTCGTCGTAGGCGATGACCTCGGCGCGGATGAAGCCGCGCTCGAAGTCCGAGTGGATGGTGCCGGCGGCCTGGGGCGCGGTGGCGCCGGCCGGGATCGTCCAGGCCCGGGCCTCGGTCGGCCCGGCGGTCAGGAACGTGATCAGGCCCAGCAGCCGGTACGCGGCGGCGATCAGCCGCTCGAGGCCCGAGGACGTCACGCCGAGCTCGGTGAGGTACTCGGTCCGCTCGGCGTCCTCGAGCTCGGCCAGCTCGGCCTCGACGCGGGCCGAGACGAGCACCGCGACGTCGCCGCGCTCGGCCGCGAGCGCCTCGACGGCACCGCTGGCCGCGTTGCCCGTCGCGAGGTCGGCCTCGGCGACGTTGGCGGCGTACAGGACCGGCTTGTCGGTCAGCAGCGACAGCTCGCGGCGCAGCGTCGCGTCCAGTCCGCCTGGGAGGGACCGCGCCGGCCGTCCGGCGCCGAGGTGCTCCGAGAGGGCGGCGAGGGTCTCCGCCTCCTCGCGGAGCGCCCGGTCGCCGCTCTTCGCGGCGCGGCGGCTGCGCTCGAGGCGGCGGTCCACCGCGTCGAGGTCCTTGAGCAGCAGCTCGGTCTCGACGATGGCGATGTCGGCCAGCGGGTCGATGGTGCCCCGGACATGCACGACGTCCGGATCGTCGAAGCACCGCACGACGTGGCAGATCGCGTCGACCTCGCGGATGTGCGCGAGGAACTGGTTGCCGAGGCCCTCGCCGCGCGACGCCCCCTCGACGAGGCCGGCGATGTCGACGAACCGCATCGCCGTGGGCACGACCTTCGCCGAGCGGGCCAGCTCGGCCAGACGGTCGAGCCGCGGGTCCGGCACCGGCACGACGCCGACGTTCGGCTCGATGGTGCAGAACGGGAAGTTCGCCGCCTCCGCGCCGGCGCGGGACAGCGCGTTGAAGAGGGTCGACTTCCCGACGTTCGGGAGGCCGACGAGTCCGACGGAGAGGGCCACGGGCGGAGCCTACGCGAGCGCTGGCTAGCGTCGGCGCGTGCGCCTCGTCATCGCCCGCTGCTCGGCCACCTACGTCGGCCGCCTCTCGTCGACGCTGTCGTCGGGGCTGCGGCTGATCATGGTCAAGGCCGACGGCTGCGTCGCGATCCACGCCGACGTCGGTGCGTACAAGCCCGTCAACTGGATGAACGCGCCGAACCTCCTGGAGGAGTCGCCGGACCGCTGGGTCGTGACGAACCCGGCGGGGGAGCGGCTCGAGATCCTCCTCGAGGAGGTGGTCTCGGACCACGCGGTGGACCTCGACACCGAGCGGGGCCTCGTCCTCGACGGCGTCGAGCGTGAGCTGCAGCTGCTCCTGGCCGCCCACCCCCACCACGTCGAGCCGGGACTGGTCACCGTGACGCGGGAGTTCCGGACCGACCTCGGGCCGGTCGACCTGCTCTGCCGGGACTCCGAGGGGGCGGCGGTCGCCGTCGAGATCAAGCGCGTCGGCGAGATCGACGGGGTCGAGCAGCTGACGCGGTACCTCGAGCGGATGGGCCGGGACCCCGAGCTGCGCCCGCTCCGCGGGATCCTCGCGGCCACGACCGTGCGACCGCAGGCCCGGGTGCTCGCCGAGTCGCGCGGCATCGGGTGGGTCGAGGTCGACCTGCCGCGACTCCGCGGCGAGGAGGACCCGACCCCACGGCTGTTCTGACGGCGTCGGACCGGACCGCGCCGCGACCGCCGCCCGGCTTCATCCGAGGCGGAGCCGCAGCGCCCTGACCGCCCGACGCAGCGACGCGTCGGCGTCGTCGAGCTCGTCCGACGCGGCCCAGCGCAGCTCGGCCCCGCCGCGTCCGACGTCCTCGCCGGCGCCCGCCGCGCGCGACGGGTCCGCGTGGAGCAGGTAGCGCAGGTCGAGGTGGATATGGCGGTCGGGTCCCGGGTGCTCGTCGACGTGCAGCAGCACCGGACCGTGGGCCGGATGCGCGGCGACGAGCCCGGTCTCCTCCGTCGTCTCGCGAAGCGCCGCGACCGCCGGCTCCTCGCCGTCCTCGACGTGGCCGCCGGGCTGGAGCCACCGACCGAGGCGGCGGTGACGGTGCAGCAGCAGCCGACCGTCGGGGCCGATGACGACGGCCGACGCCGTGACGTGCGTCGGCAGGGTCGTGCGGGCGAACGGGTCCGCGGCGCCGTCGAGGAGCGCCACGAGGCGGGCGACGGCCCGCGCCTCCTCGACGTCCCCGCAGGGGTGACCGGCGAGGAGGGCCGCCAGCGCGCCGCGGCGGGGGTCGCCCGTCACCCGAGGACGCGCTTCGACAGCACGTCGCCGGTGTCGTCCAGCTCGTAGACCAGCGGCACGCCGGTCGCGAGCTCGAGGGCGACGACCTCGTCGGGACCCAGCGCGTCCAGTCGCATCACGATCGAGCGGTTCGAGTTGCCATGGGCGACGACGAGGACGTCACGGCCGTGGCGCAGGTCGCCGAGGATCGCCCGCTCGAAGAAGGGCAGCGTCCGGGCCGCCGTGTCCTGCAGCGACTCGCCTCCGGGCGGCGCGACGTCGAAGGAGCGGCGCCAGACGTGGACCTGCTCGGCGCCGTACCGCTCGGCGGTCTCGGCCTTGTCGAGGCCCGCGAGGTCGCCGTAGTCCCGCTCGTTCAGCGCGGCGTCCCGGATGACCGGTACGTCCAGACCCGCGGCCTCCAGGACGATGTCGAGCGTGTCCTGGGCGCGGCGCAGCGCGCTCGTGTAGGCGACGTCGAAGCCGACGCCGCGGAGGGCCTCGCCGGCGGCACGGGCCTCGCCTCGACCCCGCTCGGTCAGCGGCACATCGACCCAGCCCGTGAAGCGGTTCTGGAGGTTCCAGAGCGACTGCCCGTGCCGCACGAGCGCGAGCGTCGGCATCGCGTCCTCCCCGGTCGGACCCGGGGGACGCTACCCCCCGTCGGCTACCGTTCCCGTCGGGACGACGGGCAGCGTTCCGCTCCCGCAGGCTCCCGTTCAGGCCCGGAGATCGCAGATGGACAGCCTCAGCAGCCGCGACACCCTCACGGTCGGCGGCCGGTCGTACGACATCCACCGGATCGACGCCGTCCCCGGCGCGGACCGGCTGCCCTACAGCCTGCGGGTGCTCCTCGAGAACGTCCTGCGCAACGAGGACGGGAAGCACGTGCTGGCCGAGCACGCCGAGGCGATCGCCGCCTGGGACCCGGCCGCCCTCCCCGACCGCGAGATCGCGTTCACGCCGGCCCGCGTCCTTCTGCAGGACTTCACCGGTGTGCCGGCCGTCGTCGACCTCGCCGCCATGCGCGAGGCGATGGTGGCGCTCGGAGGGGATCCCGCGCGGATCGACCCACTGGTCCCGGCCGAGATGGTGATCGACCACTCGGTCGTCGCTGACGCCTTCGGCTCGCCCGACGCCCTCGGCATCAACATCGACCTCGAGTACCAGCGCAACCGCGAGCGGTACCAGTTCCTGCGCTGGGGCCAGTCGGCCTTCGAGCGCCTGCGCGTCGTGCCCCCGGGAACCGGCATCGTGCACCAGGTCAACGTCGAGCACCTCGCCCGGGTCGTGTTCACCGACGAGCGCGACGGTCGCCTCCGCGCGTACCCCGACACCCTCGTCGGGACCGACTCGCACACGCCCATGGTCAACGGGCTCGGCGTGGTCGGGTGGGGCGTCGGCGGCATCGAGGCCGAGGCCGCGATGCTCGGCCAGCCGATCTCGATGCTGGTCCCGCGCGTGGTCGGGTTCGAGCTGACGGGCGAGCTGCCCGAGGGCACGACGGCGACCGACCTGCTGCTGACGATCACCGAGCGGCTCCGCCAGCACGGCGTGGTCGGTGCCTTCGTCGAGTTCCACGGGCCGGGCGTCGCGGCCGTGCCGCTCGCGAACCGCGCCTCCATCGGGAACATGTCGCCGGAGTACGGCTCGACGATCGCGGTGTTCCCGATCGACGACGAGACGCTGCGCTACCTCCGTTTCACCGGTCGGGACGAGGACCGCATCCGCCTGGTCGAGGCGTACGCGAAGGAGCAGGGGCTCTGGAACGACTCGGGCCGGCGCGCGCGGTACTCGGCCGAGCTGTCGCTGGACCTCGGGACCGTCGAGCCGTCGCTGGCGGGTCCGCGTCGACCCCAGGACCGCGTGCCGCTCCGCTCGGCCCGCTCGTCGTTCCGCGGCTCGCTGGCCGAACTCGGCCACGACGAGCCCCGGTCGGTGGCGGTCGAGCTGCAGGACGGCACCGGGTTCGACCTGGCGGAGGGCGCGGTCACCATCGCCGCCATCACCTCCTGCACCAACACCTCGAACCCCGAGGTGATGGTCGCCGCGGGCCTGCTCGCGCGCCGTGCCGTCGAGCGGGGGCTCATGCGGAAGCCCTGGGTCAAGACGACGCTGGCGCCGGGGTCGCGGGTGGTCATGGACTACTACGACCGGGCCGGGCTGACCCCCTACCTCGCCGAGCTCGGGTTCGACCTCGTCGGGTTCGGGTGCACGACCTGCATCGGCAACTCGGGTCCGCTGATCCCCGAGGTCAGCGCCGCGGTGCGCGGCCACGACCTGGCCGTCGCGTCGGTCCTCAGCGGGAACCGCAACTTCGAGGGCCGCATCAACCCCGACGTCCGCATGAACTACCTGGCCTCGCCGCCGCTCGTCGTGGCCTACGCCCTGGCCGGCACGATGGACCTCGACCTCGCGACCGACCCGATCGGGACGGACCCCGACGGCCGCCCCGTCCTGCTGAAGGACCTCTGGCCGACCCCGTCCGAGGTGCAGGACGTCATCTCGTCCTCGCTCGAGCGGGACATGTTCGTGCGCGGCTACGCCGACGTGTTCGAGGGCGACGAGCGGTGGCGCGCGCTGCCGACGCCCTCCGGTGCGACGTTCACCTGGGACGGAGATTCGACGTACATCCGGCGACCCACGTTCTTCGAGGGGATCGCCGCGGAGCCCGTGGCGCCCGTCGACGTGCGCGGCGCCCGGGTGCTCGCGGTCCTCGGGGACTCGGTCACGACCGACCACATCTCGCCCGCCGGGTCCATCAAGCCGGACAGCCCGGCGGGGGAGTACCTCCGCGACCACGGGGTGGCGGTCGCCGACTTCAACTCGTACGGGGCGCGCCGCGGGAACCACGAGGTCATGGTGCGCGGCACGTTCGCGAACATCCGTCTGCGCAACCGCATGGTCCCCGGCGTCGAGGGTGGGATGACCCGGGACCTCGTCGGTGACGGCGGGGTCGTGACCATCCACGCCGCCGCCGAGCGGGCGCGGGCGGCGGGCGTGCCGCTGGTGGTGCTGGCCGGGGCCGAGTACGGGTCGGGGTCGTCCCGCGACTGGGCGGCCAAGGGCACGGCGATGCTGGGCGTGCGCGTCGTCATCGCCCGGTCCTACGAACGCATCCACCGCTCGAACCTGATCGGCATGGGCGTCCTGCCCCTCGAGTTCCCGGACGCTCAGGACGTCGACGCGCTCGGGCTGACCGGCGACGAGACCATCGACGTCCTCGGCGTCGCCGCGCTGGCGGACGGCGTGCCCTCGACCGTCGTCGTCGTCGCGACCCGTCCCGACGGCACCGAGGTCCGGTTCGACGCGCGCGTGCGCATCGACACGCCGGGCGAGGCCGAGTACTTCCGGCACGGCGGCATCCTGCCCTACGTGCTCCGGCGGCTGGCGGCGTGATGTTCGGGCGGGCCCCGTCCGGCCTCGTCGGTCCCGACCGCTGCCTCCCGGGTCGCCCCGACCCCCTGCCGGTCCGCGGCGTCCACGCCGTGCACGGCCGCCCGACCGTCCCGCCGTGGCCCGGCGGCCACGAGCTGGCCGTGCTCGGGATGGGCTGCTTCTGGGGGGCCGAGCGGCTGTTCTGGGGGATGGACGGAGCGTTCACGACCTTCGTCGGGTACGCGGGCGGCCACACGCCGAACCCGACGTACCGCGAGGTCTGCTCGGGTCTGACCGACCACGCCGAGGTCGCGGTCGTCGTGCACGACCCGACGATCCTGCCCTTCGAGCGCATCCTCGCCGTGTTCTGGGAGCAGCACGATCCCACGCAGGGCATGCGGCAGGGGAACGACGTCGGCACGCAGTACCGCTCGACGATCCTCACGACCACGCCCGAGCAGGACGCCGTGGCCCGCACCAGCCGCGACCGCTACGCGGCGGCCCTCGCCGGCGTCGGTGCCGGAGCCGTCACGACGACGATCGAGCCGCTCGGTGCGCTGTACCACGCCGAGGACGAGCACCAGCAGTACCTCGCGAAGCACCCCGACGGGTACTGCAACCACGGCTTCTGTCAGGTCGCCTACCCGGCGGCCTGACGCCGCCACGGAGACCGCGATGCTGCCCACCGGGCCGGGCGTGCTGCCCGACGACGTCTACCCCGACGAGCCGTGGCGGCTGGTCGAGCGCGCGTTCGACGAGCGGCGGCTCGGCTGGGGCGAGAGCGTCTTCGCGGTCGCGAACGGGTTCATCGGCATCCGCGGCATGCACGACGAGGGCCGTCCGGTCCATGAGGCGGGGACGCTGCTGAACGGGTTCCACGAGACGTGGCCCATCGTGCACGCCGAGCAGGCCTACGGCTTCGCCCGGACCGGTCAGACCATCGTGAACGTCCCGGACGCGACGCTGCTGAAGCTGTACGTCGACGACGAGCCCCTGCACCTGCCGAGCGCCCGTCTCCTCACCTACGAGCGGGTCCTCGACCTGCGCGCGGGGCTGCTGACCCGCGAGCTCGTCTGGTCGACCCCCGGCGGGAAGCGCGTCACCGTCCGGTCCTCGCGGATGGTCAGCCTCGAGCACCGGCACCTCGCCACGATCGTCCACGAGGTCGAGGTCGACGCCGACGCGGCCGTGGTCGTGTCGTCCCAGGTGCTGAACCGTCAGGACGCGCGCGCGCTCGACGAGCCGCGGAACGGTGCCGCCGATCCGCGCCGCACCCGGCCGTTCCCGGGGCGGGTCCTGAACGCGCGGTCCCACGTCGCCGACGGGGGCCGCCTCATCACCGGCTTCCGGACGACCGCGTCGGGGATGAGCATGTGCGTCGGCGTCGACCACGCCATCGCGACCTCTGACCACCACCGGGCGACGACGTCCTGGAGCGAGGACGTCGCCAAGCACGTCGTGACGGTCGACGCGACCGCGGGTCGGACCCTGCGCATCGAGAAGCACATCACCTACCACACGTCCCGCGTCGTCCCGGCCGAGGAGCTGGTGGACCGCGGGCTGCGCAGCCTCGACCGCGCGCTGGCCCTCGGCGTCGAGCGGCTCCACGCCGGGCAGCGGGCCGAGCTCGACGGGTTCTGGGCCCGCGCGGACGTCGAGGTCGACGCCGGCCCCCGCGTCCAGCAGGCCGTGCGGTGGAACCTGTTCCAGCTGCACCAGGCGTCGTACCGGGCCGAGACGGCCGGCATCGGCGCCAAGGGGCTGACCGGCGCCGGGTACGAGGGGCACTACTTCTGGGACGCGGACGTGTACGTGACCCCGTTCCTCACCTACACCGATGCGCGGCTCACCCGGAACCTCCTGCGCTTCCGCCACGCCATGCTGCCCAAGGCGCGCGAGCGCGCCGCGGAGATGTCCGAGCACGGTGCGCTCTTCCCGTGGCGGACCATCAACGGCGAGGAGGCGTCGTCCTACTACGCCGCCGGCACGGCGCAGTACCACATCAACGCCGACATCGCGCACGCCATCGGGCGATACCTGGACGTCCGGGGCGACCGCGAGCTCCTGGTCGAGATCGGCGCCGAGATGCTCGTCGAGACGGCGCGCATGTGGTGCGGACTCGGCTTCGCGAGCCCCGATGACGACCGCTTCCACATCCACGGCGTCACCGGCCCCGACGAGTACACGACGGTGGTCAACGACAACGCGTACACCAACCTCATGGCGCGCCACAACCTCCGACTGGCGGCCGACGCGCTGGCGTGGCTCGCGGAGGAGGAGCCGGCGGCCCACCGGCGCCTCGTCCGCGAGCTCGCGCTCGGCGAGGACGAGCCCGAGCGGTGGCGACGGACGGCCGACGCCATGTACGTCCCGTTCGACTCCGAGCGCGGCATCCACCCCCAGGACGTCAGCTTCCTCGAGCGCGAGATCTGGGACTTCGCCGGCACGCCCGCCGACCGCTACCCGCTCCTGCTGCACTACCACCCGCTCGTCATCTACCGCCACCAGGTCATCAAGCAGGCCGACGTCGTCCTCGCGATGTTCCTCCTGTCGCACGAGTTCTCCCCCGAGCAGCGGCAGCGGAACTTCGCGTACTACGACCCCATCACGACGGGCGACTCATCCCTGTCGGCCTGCGTCCAGTCGATCCTCGCGGCCTCGATCGGCGACGAGGAACGGGCCGTCCGCTACTTCGAGCGGGCGCTGATGATGGACCTCGGCGACGCGGCGGGGAACACGTCGGACGGCGTGCACATCGCCTCCACCGGTGGGGTCTGGATGGCGCTGGCCTACGGCTTCCTCGGGCTGACCGACCACGGCGGCCACCTCGGCCTCGACCCGGCCCTGCCCGGCGACTGGGCGCGGCTGGCGCTGCGCCTGCGGTTCCAGGGCCGCGTCATCGCCGTCGAGTCGACACCCGGGCGCCTGCAGCTGCGTCTGGAGGAGGGCGACCCCCTCGAGGTCACCGTCCGCGGCGACGCGGTCGCGCTGGCGCCCGGGGCGGCGCAGGACGTCGCCGTGCCGCACCGCTGGGTCGCCGGCGCCGCACGATGAGCGCCCCCGCGGCGGGTCGGTTCGTCCCCCCGGGCACGCGCGAGCCGCTCGGGGCGGGGGAGACGGTCCTCCTCCGCGACGCCCGCGGCCGCCGGTCGCTGGTCACGCTCGTGGTGGGCGGGACGTGGCACTCGAACGCCGGCGCCGTCGCCCACGACGACCTGATCGGCCGCGCCGAGGGGACGGCGGTGCGCACACCGCGGGGCACCGAGCTGGTCGCGCTGCGCCCGACCCGCGAGGACGTCGTGCTGAAGATGCCGCGCGGCGCGCAGGTGGTCTATCCGAAGGACCAGGCGATGATCGTCGCGCTGGCCGACGTCCGGCCCGGGATGTCGGTCGCCGAGGCCGGGGCGGGTTCGGGCGCGCTGACGCTCGCGCTGCTGGACGCGGTCGGGCCCGAGGGGCAGGTCGTCTCGGTCGAGCGGCGCGAGGACCACGCGGAGGTCGCGCGGGCGAACGTCGAGCGGTTCCGCGGTGCCGCGCCCGCGGGGTGGGACCTCCGGACGGGCGACGCCGTGGACGTGCTGCCGGGCCTGGCGGTGCACCGGGTCGTCCTCGACCTCCCCGAGCCGTGGTCCCTCGTGGACGCCGTGGCCACGGCGCTGGCGCCGGGGGGCATCCTCGTGACCTACCTGCCCTCGATCGTCCAGGTCGCCCGGGTGACCGAGGCGCTGCGGGACGACGGACGGTTCGCGGACGTCACGACGACCGAGACCCTCGTCCGGCCGTGGGACGTCGACGGTGCGGCGGTCCGGCCGGCGCACCGCATGGTCGCCCACACGGCGTTCCTGACGCGGGCGCGCCGTGTCCCCCGCCGGGACGAGGGCGGCCCGGCCGCGCCGCGGCGCCGCGGGGCCGTCGGTCACGCGACCGACGCCGACACGGAGGTCGCCGGGGACGGGACGGACGCGGGCCTAGACTGACCGCGGCCGCACCGGTGACGCGGCCCTCGGAGGCGGCAGTGCCACGTATCCCGGCGTCCGACGCGGGCCGCGAGCGCGACGAGGGCTGGCGCGACCCGCGGTCGGCCCGGCCGGAGGGGCTCGGCGCGCGGGACGCCCGCCCCGGCGAGACGGCCCGCCTCCGCCGCGAGCTCTCCGAGGCCACCGCCGCGAACGCGCGGCTCGCCGACACGCTCCGCGACGCCCGCCAGCGCATCGAGGAGCTCCGCGACGAGGTCGAGCGGCTCGGTGCGGCGCCCCGCTCCTACGGCACCTACCTCGGACCGGGTCCCGCCGGCGGCATGTCGGTCGCCGTGGCCGGGCGGGTCCTCGAGGTCGCGTGGAGCGAGGAGGCCCGGGAGGCCGAGCCCGTGCCCGGGCAGCAGGTCCTGCTGAACGAGGCGTTCGCGATCGTCGGCCTCGGCGCCTTCGAGGACCGGGGCGAGCTGATGCGCGTCGCCGAGGTGCTCGACGGGGGGCGCGTCCTCGTCGTCGGCCGCGGTGGCGAGGAGCGTGTCGTCCACCTCGCCGGCCCCGTCCGGGAGGCGGGGGTCCGGGCCGGCGACACGCTGCTGGTCGACCCGCGCGCCGGGACCGCCGCCGAGCGCGTCGAGCGGTCCGAGGTCGAGCACCTCGTCCTCGAGGAGGTCCCGGACGTCGACTGGTCGCGCATCGGCGGCCTGGCCGCGCAGGTCGAGGCCGTGCGGGACGCCGTCGAGCTGCCGTTCCTGCACGCCGACCGGTACCGCCGCTACGGGCTGCGCGCGCCGCGGGGGATCCTGCTGTACGGACCGCCGGGGTGCGGCAAGACGCTCATCGCGCGCGCGGTCGCGCGGTCGCTTGCCGTCCGCGTCGCGGCCGAGCGGGGCGGCGGCGTCCGGGGTCACTTCCTGAACGTGAAGGGTCCCGAGCTGCTCGACAAGTACGTCGGCGAGACCGAGCGGCAGATCCGGGTCATCTTCCAGCGGGCGCGGGAGAAGAGCGAGGAGGGGTGGCCCGTGATCGTGTTCTTCGACGAGATGGACTCGATGTTCAGGACCCGTGGCACCGGCGTCTCCTCGGACATGGAGTCGACCAGGCGTTGGGCTGCCTGTGCTTTCTCGTGCTGCTTCAGGACACTTCGTGCCCCCTTCCCCTTCCGCAGGAGAGGTGACGGGATCTCGACAGCCGCGCCTGGTCATGAGGAGAAAGGGAGATGTGGTGGATTGGGTGAATTTGTGTAGCCGATTTGGGGTGGCGAGGGCCCTCGATTTCACTTACTGCCGGAGGTGGAGCTGGAGGAGGATGGCGCCGCAGCCGATGCAGCTG
>JBEARL010000016.1:0-21590 GCA_041163265.1 Actinomycetota bacterium | reverse complement strand
CCCCCTCCTCTCCGCCGCGCATGCGAGGCTGCTCGAGATCCACCCGGACGCCGTCGTCGTCCCGCGGCGCGGGGAGCGCTCGATCGCCTACGGCATCGGGCCGAGGAAGATGGCCGACGCCTACGCGTACCTGATCCCGTTCTCCAGCCATGTCAACCTCGGCTTCTTCCACGGGACGTCGCTGGGCGAGGCCGAGCGCCTCGAGGGGAGCGGGAAGGCGATGCGGCATCTGAAGCTCCGGTCCGTCGAGGACCTCCTCGCCGAGCGGACGACCCGCCTGGTCCGCGCGGCCATCGCGGAGCGCCGCGGAGCCTGACGGGTCCAGGCTCCGACCCGGAGGCGCGACGACAGCGTCACGTCACGGCACGGACAGGGGAAGGGGCACGTCGGCTGGCCGACGTCGAGGACGCGCAGTGTGAACGGGGCGTCCGCGGTCTGCATCCCGTCGCTGCGCGAACCGCCAGACATGCACCCGGCGAACAGCAGGCCGAGGAGGAGCAGCAGCGCCGGCAGGCCCCGAGCCTGCAGGCACAGGTGCCCGTCGGGGCGACCCCGACGGGCACCTGCGGAGAATCGGATCGACGCCCGCCTCCCCGCCGCGGTCATCCACAGTTTCGAGACCGATTGGTCGACCGGCCCGGCAGGAGGCCAGACTGGCCGCCGCGGCAGCACTTCGGAGCCGCCCGAACCCAAGGCGTCGTCGTGCATGCAGAACGCAGTCGTCACAGCTACTCTGCCATCATGCCCACCGTCATCTCCATCCGGAACGTCCCCGACGAGGTCCGGGACGAGCTCGCCGCGCGAGCCGGTCGCAGCGGTCGATCGCTCCAGGAGTACCTCCGCGGTGCGCTCATCGACCTCGCGTCCCGACCCGACCCGGCACGGCTCATGAGCGAGGTACGTGCCCGCACGGCGGCACTGGGCACCTCGCTGCCGGCGCAGGACATCGTCGCGCTGCTCGACGAGGCACGGTCCTGACCGTCCTCGACGCATCCGTCGTCGTCGCAGCGCTCGTCGATGACGGGGCCGACGGCGAGTGGTCGGCGGGCGTGATCACCGCCGGCAGTGCGGGTGGCGGGCTCGTCGCCCCGCACCTGCTGCCCGTCGAGGTCGCGCACACGCTCCGAAGGTCCGTGCAGCTCGGACGCATCGGTGCCGACGCGGCGAGCCTCGCCCACCTCGACCTCGTCCGTCTCGACGTCACGCTGGTCCCCTACGAGGCCGTCGCGTCACGCGTCTGGGAGCTCAGGTCCTCGGTCAGGCCCTACGACGCCTGGTACGTCGCGGTCGCCGAGTCGTTCGGCCTCCCCCTCGCGACCCTCGACGCGCGGCTGATCTCCGCACCGGGTCCGGCCTGCGAGTTCATCACCCCGGGGTGAGCGGCGCGGGGCCGCGCGGCACCCGCAGCGGACGCGTCACCTCGTCGGACCGCCCGTGTCCCGCCCCAGCCTCGCCACCAGCACCATCAGGGCGACGCTGACGGCGACGCCGACGATCGTCCACCCGGTCCCCTCCGGCAGCGCGACCGCGACCGGCAGCGTCTCCCCCACCCGGGCCACCCACAGCACCCCGTGGGCGGCGGGGCTCGCGACCAGGAACGCGGTGCTCGCGGCGTCGACCGAGACCAGTGCGACCGCGCTGCCGACGAACGCCAGCGCCGAGCCGACGGCGGCCAGCGGCACGGCCAGCATGTTCGCCGGCACGGTGATCAGCTCGATCGTCCCGAACCCGGCGATCAGGATCGGGGCGACGGCCACCTGCGCCCCGAGCGTCACCCCGAGCAGCTGCGCGACCGACCGTGGCAGCCGCCCCTCGAGCCGCACCGCCAGCGCCGGCGCGAGGACCAGCACCCCCAGCGTCGCCCCGGCCGAGAGCAGCAGCCCCAGCGACCAGGACAGCAGCGGATCGAGCGCGAGGAGCAGCAGCACGGCGCCGGCGAGCAGGTGCCGCGCGTCGCGTGCGACCCCGCGGACCGACGCGCCGATCACCAGCAGGGCCATCACCCCGGCCCGGAGCACGCTCGGCTCCAACCGGGTCAGGAAGGCGAACCACGGCACCGTCGCCGCCAGCACCGCCCACCGGGCCCGCGCTCCGAGGCGGGCCGCCGCGAGCAGCGCCGCGATGCCGCCGAGCAGCACGGCCACGTTGGACCCCGACACGGCCGTGAGGTGGCTCAGCCCCGTCGCCTGCATCGCGGCGACGTCCTCCTCCGGCAGCAGCCGCGTGTCGCCGGTGACGAACCCGACGAGCAGTCCGCCGGCGTCCTCGGCGGCGTGCCGCGTCGCGGCGCTCCGGATGCGGGCCCGGACCCACTCGCTGGACGTGCCGAGGATGCCCGGCGGCCCGGTGACGTCGGCCCGGCGGACGTCGAGGACGACGGCGGCGTGCTGCTGCGCGAGCCACCGCCCGAACCCGTCCTCCGGCAGCGGTCGGGCGCTGGCACGCACCCTCAGCGCCGTCCCGAGCACCGGGGAGGTGTCGAGCACGGCGGCCGCCCGCTCGCGGGTGGGGACGCCGTCCACGGACGTGACCCGCAGGACCGTGCGGAAGCCGCGGTCGGTCCGGCGGGGCTCGGTCGCGACGCGGGCCTCGAGCACCGACGTGCCGCCCCGGGCCGCGAGCTCGGGCAGGATGCCCCGGTCGTGGGTCGCGACCCGGACGACGACCCCGGCGAGCACGACGGCGAACGTCGCGGGGACGAGGAGCAGCCCCGCGAGGAACGTCGCGCCGACCCGGGCCGTGTGCGCGACGGCGACGAGCAGGACGGCGGCCGCGGCGGCGACCACGACGACGACCGCGCCCGCCGCACCGGCGACCGGCCGGGCCGCCTGCCCCGCGAGCAGCGCCGTGAACGTCATCGGGACGATCGGGCCGAGCACGAGGGCGTTGCGGACGCCGTGGCGCTCGTGGCGGCGGGGACGCTCGGCCGGTCCCCCGCCGCCCCGCGTCGAGGCGGACATCAGCGCACCGCCACGAGCGGCGCGAGACGCTGGAAGGTCGCCTCGCCGATGCCGGGGACCCGACGCAGGTCACCCGGCTCGTCGAAGGGCTGCTCCTCGCGCGCGGCGATGATCGCCGCCGCCCGCGCCGGTCCGATGCCCGGCAGGGTCGCGAGCTCCTCGGCGGTCGCGCGGTTCAGGTCGACCCGGCCGTCGGGCAGGATCCCCTGCGACGTCGGTCCGGACGCGGCGGGCGGCGGGGCGTCCTCCCCGACGCGGGGCACGTGCACCTGCTCGCCGTCCGCGACCGGCCGGGCGAGGTTGACGCGGTCGAGCCAGGCGTCGGGCAGCGCCCCGCCCGCCGCGGCCACGGCGTCCCCGACGCGGGCCCCGGGGGCGAGGGTGAGCAGGCCGGGCAGCGCGACCGCACCCGTCACGTGCACGGTGGGTCCGGCGGCCGGTCCGAGGGGGCCGCCCGGCGCGAAGGGGTCACTCGCCGGCGCTCGCGCACCACCGCCCGGCGCACCACCGCCCGGCGCCACGGCCCCGACGGGTGCCCCCGCGGGTCCCGACACCTCGACGACCGGGACCGGGACCGCGGCCGCCTCGGGCCGTCGTGAGGCGTCGAACCACAGCGCGCCGGTCAGCGCCAGCGCCCCGGCGAGCAGCACGACCGCGCCGCGCAGTTCGCCGGGGCGAGGCTCGAGCCACGGCCGCAGCAACCGTTCGCGCATGCCGGTCCCAGCCGTCTCATCGACGCCGACCCACGCGTCGGCGTCCTGCCACGACGGCGGGTCGGAGGGACGGGGCGCGGGGCGATCCATGCGCCCAGCCTGCGCGACGCGGGACCCCTGCGCGAGGGGTGATCCGCGACCTGTGGACGACCGGCTACGGGAAGACGGGGTCGAGTTCCGAGATGGCCAGCGTCGCATCGGCGTACACGCCCGCGCCGCCGAACACGCCGACCCAGATCTCGTAGGCACCCGAGGCCGGGCGGTCGATCAGCACGGCCGGCCACAGCCCCTCGGTGTCGTCGTCGCAGAGGTACCGGCCCGCCGGGTCGCGGACGACCAGCGTCAGGTCCTCGTCTGCGGCGTAGGCGTAGACGTTCAGCGGCAGGACACCGGCGTCGAACTCGAGCCGCAGGTCCGGGCGGCTGCCGACGGCGCCCGCGCACCCGACGGCCAGCGAGGCCGCGTCACCCGCACCGCCGGCGGTCAGCTCGAGGATGTAGGGGTCCGGTACGAACCCGCTCTCGAGCGCGACGTCGCCGAAGAAGGCCTCACCGTCGGGGTCGATGGCGACGTCCGCGGCCGCGTCACCGCCTCCGTCCGATCCGCCGCCCGGGGCGATGCCGCCGAGCATGCCGTCGAAGGCCCGCTGCTCGAGCTCGGATCCGACGGGGGCCTCGAGGTACAGCTCGGCGCAGACCTCGACGTCACCGGCCTCGCAGGCCGCGAGCCGCGAGGCCTCGTCGTCGCCGGACGCACCGCCGCCGTCGCCGCGCAGGGCCGCCAGGGCTCGGTCGGCGTAGACGTCGGCGCCGTCCTCGAGGATGAGGCGCGCGCAGGACTCGGCGTCGTCCGCCTCGCACTGGGCCAGGAGGCGGTCGAGGTACGGGTCGAGCCCGGGCAGCGGCTCGAGCGCCCGGGCGTCGCCCCCACCGCCGTCCCCGCCGCAGGCGGCGAGCAGCAGGGCCGACGCGACGGCGAGCAGGGCGGGACGGACGCGCATGCGGGATCCTCTCAGCCTCGGACGACCAGGTTGACCATCCGATCGGGCACGACGACGACCTTCACGACCTCGCCGGCGAGGTGCGCGGCGACGGTCGGCTCGGCTCGGGCCGCCGCCTCGAGGTCCTCCCGCGACGTCCCCACGGGCACGACGACGCGGCCGCGGAGCTTCCCGTTGACCTGGACGGGGACCTCGACCTCGTCGCGGACCAGCAGGGCCGGGTCGGCCGCGGGCCAGCGCTGCTCGTGGACCGATCCCTCACGACCGAGGCGGCCCCAGAGCTCCTCGGTGACGAACGGAGCGATCGGGGCCAGGAGCAGCAGCAGGTCGCGCAGCGCGTCGGCGACCGCGGCCTCGACGGCCGGGGTCGGATCGGTGCGCAGGGCCTCGTTGACCGCGTTGGTGAGCTCCATCATGCGGGCGATGGCCGTGTTGTACTTCCGGGCCGCGTACTCCTTGCCCGCGGCCTCGACCGCGGACGCCGCCGCCCGGCGCAGCGCGAGGGCCCGGCCGTCGGCGTCGTCGCCGGCCGCCGCGCCACCTCGGGCGACGTGCTCGACGCCCAGCCGCCAGACGCGCGACAGCCACTTGTGCATGCCGGTCGGCGAGACGTCGGCCCAGTCGATGTCGTCCTCTGGCGCCGAGGCGAACAGCATCGTGGCCCGCAGGGTGTCGACGCCGAACCGCTCGTAGACCTCCTTGGGTGCCACGAGGTTCCCGAGACTCTTCGACATCGCCTTCCCGCCCATGATGACCTGGCCCTGGTTCAGCAGGCGGGCGAACGGCTCGTCGGCCGCGACGTGACCGAGGTCGCGCAGGGCCTTCACGAAGAAGCGGCTGTAGAGCAGGTGCAGGATCGCGTGCTCGATGCCGCCCGTGTACTGGTCGACCGGAAGCCAGCGCCCCGCCGCCTCGACCGGCCAGGCGTGCGCGGCGCTGCCGGGGTCGAGGTAGCGCAGGAAGTACCAGGACGAGTCGACGAACGTGTCCATCGTGTCCGTGTCGCGGACCGCGTCGGCGTGCCCGCACCGGGGGCAGACGACGTCGTGCTTGAAGGTCGGGTGCGCCTCGAGCGGCGAGCCCTGCACGGTGAAGTCGAGGTCGTCGGGCAGCCGGACCGGCAGCTGGTCGCGGGGCACGCCGACCTCGCCGCAGTCGGGGCAGTGCACGACCGGGATCGGGGCGCCCCAGGACCGCTGCCGCGAGATGAGCCAGTCCCGCAGGCGGTAGTTGACGCGGGCCGTCGCGACGCCCCGGGCCTCGAGGTCGGCGACGATGCGGCGCTTCGTCTCCTGCCAGGGCAGGCCGTCGTAGGCACCGGAGTTCACGGTGGTGCCGTCGCCCGACCACGCCTCGGTCATCGTCGCCGGGTCGAGCACCGTGCCGTCGTCGGGCTGGACGACGACGCGGACGTCGGCCCCGTACTGGCGGGCGAAGTCGAGGTCGCGCTGGTCGTGGGCCGGGACGGCCATGATCGCGCCCGTGCCGTACTCCATCAGGACGTAGTCGGCGGCGAAGGCCGGGATGGTCCGGCCGTCGACGGGGTTGACCATGTCGAACGGCAGCCGGACGCCACGCTTGGCCCGACCTGCTCCGCCGTCGGCTCCGGCTCCGCCGTCGGCGTCGAGCCCCGAGAGCCGCTCGATCTCGCTGCGGCGCGACACCTCGGTCCGGAACGCCGCGTACTCGGGGTCGTCGCCCATGCGCGCGAGGACGACCGGGTGCTCGGGGGCGAACACGAAGTAGGTCGCGCCGTGCAGCGTGTCGGGGCGGGTCGTGTAGACGACGACCTCGGTGCCATCGTCGGCGGTGGTGAACCGGACCTCGGCGCCCTCGGACCGACCGATCCAGGCCCGCTGGGCGTTCTTGACGCGCTCGGGCCAGTCGATGGCGTCGAGGCCGTCGAGCAGCTCGTCCGCGTACCGCGTGATGCGGAAGAACCACTGCGTCCGCGGGATGCGCTCGACCAGGGCGCCCGAGCGCTCGCCGCGACCGTCGATGACCTGCTCGTTCGCGAGCACGGTCCGGTCGACCGGGTCCCAGTTGACGAGCGCCTCGCGGCGGTACGCGAGCCCCGCGTCGAGGAGCTCGAGGAAGATCCACTGGGTCCAGCGGTAGTACTCGGCGTCGCAGGTCCGCAGCACCGTCGACCAGTCGAACGAGTAGCCGAGGCGCGCGATCGTGCGCCGCTGCTCCTCGATGTTCGCGTAGGTCCAGGCGCGGGGGTCCTCGCCGCGCTTCCGGGCCGCGTTCTCGGCGGGCAGGCCGAACGCGTCCCACCCGATCGGGTTCAGCACCCGGTGGCCGGTCATCCGGAGGTGGCGGACCAGCGCGTCGTGGATGGTGAAGATCTCGGCGTGCCCCATGTGGAGGTCGCCCGAGGGGTACGGGAACATCGTCAGCGCGTAGTAGGCGCGCTCACCGTCGGCGAGGTGGGCCGGGTCCGCCGCCGGCGGCGTCAGCGTGTACGTGCCCGACGAGGCCCACCGATCGGCGAGCCCCGGCTCGAACGACGCGGGGTCGTAGCGCTCGGTATCCACGCGCGGAGGCTAGCCGCGGGGGTCCTGCGGCCCGTTACGGGGCCGTTCCGCCTCGGCCCGGCCCGTGGTCGCGGACCGGAGCGTCGGCGCCCGACGGGTAGGCTCTCGGACCGCGCCGGGGCGACCCGACGCATCGAGGGCCGGTAGCGCAGTCCGGCAGCGCACCTCCATGGCATGGAGGGGGTCGTGGGTTCAAATCCCATCCGGTCCACCCCACCGCACCACCCGGGCCCCGCGGCGACGCGGGGCCCGCGGCGTTCCGGGCCTGTCGAGCACGGTCGGGCGGAGCTCAGTCCCCCGCGATCCCGGCGAGGTGCGCGGTCTCGTTGAACCGCACCAGCCGCGGCGACCCGTCGTCAGGCGCCGGCCCCGGCGCGCCGAGCAGCAGCTCGGTGACCGAGGCGTTGTCGACCGCGCCAAGACGTCGCGGGTCGAGCCCGAGCAGGGCGACGAGGCCGTGGAAGATCGTGCCGCCGTGGGTGACGGCGACGACGGTCCCCGCCTCGGCGACGTCGGCCGGCCACGACGCCACGTCGAGGCCGAGCAGCGACCGGAACGCCCCGCCGGCCCGGCCCTGCAGCACCGTGTCGGTCTCGCCGCCGACCTCGGCCAGCACCGACTCGTCGCCGGCCCGCCAGCGGCGGTAGCGGTCGCCGTCGCGGCCGACCAGTTCGTCGCGCGACCACCCCTCCCAGCGGCCGAAGGCCCGCTCGCGCAGCACCGGGTCGTGGTGGACGGTCCGGGCGAGCCCCGCCCCCAGCGGTGCGGCCGTGTCCCGGCACCGCGGCAGGTCGGACGCCACCACGACCGCCTCCGGCCAGCGCGCCGCGAGGGCCTCGCCGACGCGGGCCGCCTGGGCCCTGCCGCGGTCGGTCAGCCCCGAGCAGGACTGGCCCTGGACCCGGCGCGCGACGTTCCACACGGTCTCGCCGTGGCGCACGAGGAGCAGGCGCCGGACGCTCACGGTCGGTCGCTCACGGCCGCGGCGCGTCGGGCAGCCGCTCCCCCGTCGCCGGGTCGCGGCGCGGCACGTCGCCCCAGATGCGCTCGAGGGCGTAGGTGTCCCGCGCCTCGGGCAGCATGACGTGGCAGACGAGATCGCCGTAGTCGAGCAGGACCCAGCCCGAGGACGGCACGCCCTCGCGGCGCAGCGGCTCGCGTCCGCCGGCGCTGAGCCGCTGGTCGATCGCGTCAACGACGGCGCCGAGCTGCCGCTCGTTCCCGGCGGTGACGACGAGGAACAGGTCGGCCACGATCAGCACGTCGGCGACCTCGAGGACGACCGGGTCGGTCGCCAGCCGGTCGGCCGCCGCGGCGGCCGCCTCCACGGCGAGCGCCACCGCCTCGTCCGATGCCGGCACCCGTGCTCCTCGCGCTGCGCTGCGTTCGGGCCGGAGCCTACGCGCCGGCGGGTGCCGGCCCGGGGCCGGCACCGACGCCTCCGCCGGCGCCGTACAGCCCGCGGCGACGGACCTCGGCGTCGACCGCCGGCGGGACCAGCCACCGCGTGGCCCGGCCGTCGGCGAACCGCTCGCGCAGCTCGGTGGACGAGACCCGCAGCTGCGGGATCCGGAGCAGCACGATCGGCCCCGGCAGCCGGGCCTCGTCGGGCGCGGGGCTGTCAGGGCGGGTCACGACGACGAACGTCGCGAGCCCGAACGCCTCCTCGACCCGCTCCCACTCGGGCAGGTCCCAGGCCGCGTCCTCGCCGAGCACGAAGAACAGCTCGGCGTCGGGCTCCTCGGCCCGGACCTCGGCCAGCGTGTCCGCCGAGTAGGTCGGGCCCGGCCGACGGGCCTCGCGGTCGTCGACGACCAGACCGGGCAGCTCGTCGACGGCGGCGCGGACCAGCGCCAGCCGGTCGGCCACCGGAGTGACGGCCGGCTTCATCCACGGCGTCCCCGCCACGACGAGGCGCAGCTCGTCGAGCCCGAGCTCGACGAGCGCGCACTCGGCGACGACCATGTGGCCGACGTGGGGCGGGTCGAAGCTGCCGCCGAGCAGCCCGATGCGCCGCGGCCGCGCCCCGTCCCCGCTCACGCGACGCGCTCCACGAACGCGGCCAGCTGCTTCAGCGTCCGCACCTCGACCATCTCCTCGGCGTAGCGGGCGTAGGACGACGCGACCGAGTCCCCGGTGTCCCACGCGACCCGCGGCTCGGGGTTCAGCCACCACACCCGGCGGGCGCGGCGCTGGAGCCGCTCGAGCGCGCGGGCCTCGGGCGGGCGGTGGTTGGTCCGCGCGTCGCCCAGCACGACGACGGTGGCGCGTGCGGTCACGTCGGCCCCGTACCGCTCGAGGAACGTGGTCAGCGCCCGACCGTAGTCCGAGTGGCCGTCGCCGCGAACGACGCGGGCCTCGGCGAGCAGCCGCGTCACCGCCCGCTCGGGGTCCTCGGCCCGGAACAGGTCGGTCACCTCGTCGAGCTCGTCGACGAACGCGAAGGACCGCACGCCGGCGAACTGCTCCTGCATGGCGTGGACCAGCAGGAGCGTGAACCGCGCGAACGCCGCGACCGAGCCCGAGACGTCGCAGAGCAGGAACAGCTCGGGCCGGTGGGGCCGCCGCGCGCGGAACGCGGGGTCGAACGGCACGCCGCCGGTCGACATCGAGGACCGGACGGTGCGGCGCACGTCGAGCCGGCCGTCGCGGCCGCGGCGACGCCGGACCGCCGCCCGGGCGGCGAGCCGGCGGGCCAGGGGCCGGATCTCGGCCCGCAGCGCCGCCTGCTCGTCGGGCCGGAGGTGCAGCAGGTCGAGGTCGGTCAGCGCCGCCGGGACGCTCGAGCGGGCGATGGCGTCGGGCTCGCGGTCGGCGGCGGCGCGGCGGCGGACCTCGGCGTCGATCTCGGCGCGCAGGGCCTCGAGGCGGGCCTCGATCTCGTCGCGGGCCAGGCGCTCCGCGAGCGGCGACAGCTCGCCCCGCTCGGCGCGGCGTCGCAGCGCCTCGGCGAGCAGCGCGGCCGGGTCGACGGCCCGGAGCACGCGGTAGCGGAACCACCCTCCGCCCGAACCCGGGCGGCCGGCCGCCGCGCCGGGAAGCCGTCCGTAGCGGTCGACGGCCTCGCGGGCGAGGCGGCGCACCTCCTCGTCGTCGCCGTCGAGCAGGCGGTCGAGCAGCTCCTCGAGGAACGCCTCTGCGTCGGTGTCGGGATCCGCGTCGCGGCCGTCCCCTGCGGCGCCGTCGCCGCGCGCGCCGTCCTCGTCAGCCGCTGCGTCGCCGCGGAGGTCGACGGCCGGCCGCGCCGGGAGGAACAGGTCGAACAGCGCGTCGAACGTGGGCCGCTGCGACCCGGCGGTCAGCGTCGTCGCGGCCAGCGCCTCGCGGACCTCCTCGCGGTCGGTCAGCCCGACCTCGCCGAGCGCCCGGAGCGCGTCGAGCGTCTCGGCCTGCGTGACGTCGATCCCGGCCCGACGCAGCGCCGCCGACAGCCCGAGCATCCGGTCGAGGACGCCCCGGCCGAGGTCGTCGGCCGGCGGCGCGGTCGGCGCGGCGCCGCTCACGGCGCACCGCCCGGCAGGACCACGGCGTCCGCGGTCAGCCGCCACGGGCCGCCGGGTCCGTCGGGCAGGTCGCGGCCCGCGACGGGTGGTGCGCCGACCTCCGCGCCGAGCACGGCCCCGTCGGGACCCAGGCGCAGCGTCGCGACCGGGCCCGGCACCGGGGCGGCGCCGGGCGCGGCGAGCGGCCCGTGGACCGGGGCCGGCAGGACGTCGTCCGGGCCGGTGTCGGGCCCGACGAGCAGGACCGCGCCGTCGGCGGTGACGGCCGCGACCTCGAGGCGGAGCGCCGGCAGCGCGGCGACGGCCGCCGGCAGCGCGGCGCGGACCTCGTCCGGCGTGAGGACCCACCGGACCTCGCCCGCACGCCGCCCCACGGCGACGACCGCCGGGTCGTCGTCCCCCGCGCCGGTGAGGCGCCGCGCGACGACCGCGAGGTCGGGGCCGAGGCCGCCCGAGGTCCGCGCGCCGAGCAGGCCGGCGGGGGCGGACCCGACGGCGAGCGGCGGGGCCCAGACGCGGCCGCGCAGTCGGTCCCGCAGCTCGAGGACGGCCTCGCTCCCGTCCTCGTCGGTGCGGAGCACCAGCAGCTCGCCGTCGCCCGCCGCCAGCAGGAACGCCAGGGGCGATCCGACGGCCGACGTGTCGACGCAGGCCCCCGGTTCGACGCCGGCCGGCCCGACGAGGAGCGGCCGCAGCGCGTCGACCTGACCCGTGACGGCGTTGCCGACGACGACGGCGAACGGCGCGGTCCCGCCGCCGACCACGGCGACCGGCGGGTCGAACCCCGCTCCGGCCAGCACGGCCCCGTCCGGGCCGACCAGCGCGACCCCGCCCCCCAGGACCAGCGCGCCGTCGGGATGCGGGGCGAGCCGGGGCGCGAGGACCGTGGCGTCGCCGGCGGGACCGAGGTCGGCGAGCGGCACGCGGGTGCGCGCGGTCGCGTCGGCCGCGATCGGGTCCGGGTCGAGGGCCCGGCAGGCCGTCCCCGCCGGCCCCAGGCCGAACCCGATCCCGACGAGGATCAGCGCGAGCATCAGCACCGCGCCGACGACGAGCGTCCGCCGGTCCGAGCGGGCGTCGTCCTCGGCGCTCACCCGCTCCCGCCGACGCGGAGGTGGACCAGCGCCTGCTCGACGTCGCGGCGGTGCTTGAGCAGCACGGTCAGCGTCGTGCGCACCGCCGCCTCGTCGAGCGTCCCGATGCCGAGCTCGAGCAGCGTCCGGACCCAGTCGAGGGTCTCGGAGACCGACGGCGGCTTGCGCAGCTCCATCGCGCGCAGGGACCGGACGACGCGGACGACCTCGGCGGTCAGCCGCTCGGGCGCCTCGGGGACGCGCGCGGCGACGATGGCGCGCTCGCGCTCGGGGTCGGGGTAGTCGAGGTGCAGGAAGAGGCAGCGCCGCTTCAGGGCCTCGGAGAGCTCGCGGGTCGAGTTCGACGTGAGCACGACGAACGGTCGCCGCTCCCCGGTGACCGTCCCGAGCTCGGGGATCGTGACCTGGAAGTCGGAGAGGACCTCGAGCAGCAGCGCCTCGAACTCGAGGTCGACCTTGTCGACCTCGTCGACGAGCAGCACCGTGTCGCGCTCGGCCCGCAGCGCCCGCAGCAGCGGCCGCTCGAGCAGGTACTCCTCGCCGAACAGGTCGTCGTGGACGCCCCGCCACGCCGCGTCGTCCTGCGGCCCCTCGCCGGCCGTCGCGTGCTGGATGCGCAGCAGCTGCTTCTTGTAGTTCCACTCGTACAGGGCCTTCGCCTCGTCGAGCCCCTCGTAGCACTGCAGCCGCACGAGATCGGCGCCGCGGGCGGCCGCGACCGCCTTCGCGAGCTCGGTCTTGCCGACGCCCGCGGGGCCCTCGACGAGCACGGGCTTCCCGAGCCGGTCGGCGAGGAACGCGACGGTCGCGATCGCATCGTCCGCGAGGTACCCGGTCGCGGCGAGCCGGTCCCGGGCGTCCTCGACCCCGGTGAAGGCGCCCGCGGCGGGCGGGACGGCGGGTGCGGGCACGGGCGGGACCGTTCGCGCGGCGGGAGGACCCCCGAGGCTACGGTGCCGCGCCGTCGACGGGGGGCGGGGCGTGCGGGCGGTCCGGGTCGAGCGGTTCGGCGGTCCCGAGGTCCTCGAGGTCGTGGACCTGCCCGAGCCCGTCGGCGGACCCGGGCAGGCCGTCCTCGACGTCACGCACGCCGGCATCAACTTCGCCGACTCGCTCCAGGCCGAGGACGCGTACCTCGCCCCGACCGAGCTGCCCCTCGTCCCCGGCGTCGAGGCGGTGGGCCGACTGCCCGACGGCCGCCGAGTCGTGGCCCTGCTGCCCGGCGGCGGGTACGCCGAGCGGGCCGCGGTGCCGCTCGCGACCTGCTTCGAGGTGCCGGACGCGGTCGAGGACGGCGCGGCGCTCGCGACGGTGCTGCAGGGCACGACCGCCTGGCACGTGCTGCGCACCTCGGGCCACCTCGCGGCCGGCGAGACGGTCGTGGTCACGGCCGCGGCGGGCGGCGTCGGGACGCTGGCCGTGCAGCTCGCGCGGCTGATGGGGGCCGGCCGGGTCGTCGCGCTGGCCTCGACGCCGGAGAAGCGCGCGCTCGCGACCGACCTCGGGGCCGACGCCACGGTCGACCCGGCCGAGCAGGACCTGACCGCGGCGGTCCGCGAGGCCTGCGGCGGCCGGGCCGACGTCGTGCTCGAGATGACCGGCGGCCCGACGACGGCGGCGCTGCTGCGCACGCTGGCGCCGTTCGGTCGGCTCGTCGTGTACGGCGCGGCCTCGCAGCAGCCGATGCCGCCGATCGACCCGGGCGTGCTGCTCGGTCGGTCGTGGTCGGTCGGCGGGTTCTGGCTGGCGCACACGTTCCGCGACCCGGCCCGGCTGCTCGCGCCGCAGGTCGCCGAGCTCCTGGACCACCTCGCGGCCGGCCGCATGCGCGCGGTCGTCGGCGGGACCTATGCGCTCAGCGACGTGCGGCGGGCCCACGAGGACCTGCGCGCCCGCCGGACCGTCGGGAAGCTGCTCCTCGACCCGTCGCGCTGAGCGGAGCGACCCGGGCGGCGGTGCCGACGGTGCGGCGCGGTCAGTCGAGCACGACCAGGTCGTCGCGGTGGACGACCTCGCGCCCGTACGCCGGACCGAGCCGCGCGACGGCGGCCTCGGTCGAGAGGCCGGCGAGGCGGGCGACGTCGGCGGCGTCGTAGGCGGCGAGCCCCCGGGCGACCACCTCGCCGTCCGGCCCCACGACCTCGACGGCCTCCCCCGCGGCGAACGCGCCCTCGCAGCCGGTCACGCCGACGCCCAGCAGCGACGCGCCGCCGCGGCGCAGCACCCGGACCGCACCGGCGTCGACGGCGATGCGGCCGTGCGTGCGCAGCACGAACGCGATCCAGAGCCGCCGGGCCTCCATCCGGCCCGGCCGGGCCACGAACCACGTCCCGACCGGCAGCCCGGCCGCCGCGTCGACGACGACGTCGGGGCGACGGGCGTCGGCGATGACGACGTGGGCGCCGGTGCGGGTCGCGACCTGCGCCGAGCCGAGCTTGGTCCGCATCCCGCCCGAGCCGACGGTCGACCCCGCACCGCCGATGCGGGTGAGGTCGACCGCCCCGGGGTCGTCGACCCGCGCGACGAGGGTCGCGCCCGGCTCGGAGGGCGGGCGGTCGAGCAGCCCCTCGACGTCCGAGAGCATCACGAGCAGGTCGGCGCCGAGCATCGAGGCGACGAGGGCGGCGAGATGGTCGTTGTCGCCGTAGACCAGCTCCTCGGTCGCGATCGCGTCGTTCTCGTTGATGACCGGCACCGCGCCCAGCTCGAGGAGCCGCCGCAGGGCCGTCCGGGCGTTGAGGTAGCGCCGGCGGACCACGAAGTCGTCCTGGCTGAGCAGCAGCTGGGCCCCGACGAGGCCGTGCGACGCCAGGGCCTCGCGGTAGGCGTGGACGAGCGCGCCCTGGCCCGCCGCGGCCGTCGCCTGGAGGCTCGCGGTGTCGGTCGGCCGGCGCGCGAACCCGAGCTCGCCGAGCCCGGCGGCGACGGCGCCGGAGGTCACGACGACGACCGCGGTGCCCTCGGTGCGCAGGCGCGCGACCTGGTCGCAGAGGACGTCCACGCGGGTCCGGTCGAACCGGCCGTCCGCGCCGCGCAGCGACGACGACCCGATCTTCACGACGGCCAGCGCCGGGCGCGGGAAGCGGGCCTCGCTCACGGCAGGTCCTCCTCCGGCCCGTCGGCCGCCCATGCTGGCACATCGACGGCCTCGTCGTCCTCCTCCCCGGCGAGCAGCGCCTCACGCTCCTCGAGGGGCAGGTCGGCGAGGTCGGGGTCGAACGCGAACTCCTCGGGGCCGATCAGCACCGTGTCGCCCGCCCGCGCCCCGGCCGCGACGAGGGCCCGCTCGACGCCGGCGCGGCGCATGCGGCCCTGGAGGTGGCGGACCGCCTCGGGCAGGTCGAGGGGGAGCATCGCGACCCACCGCTCGACCCGGCGGCTGACCACGCGATAGCCGTCGGGGGTCGCCTCGATGCGGACCGGACCCTCCAGCGCCGTCGGCCGCAGCACGACCGGCTCGCCCTCGGCCGCCGGCTCCGGCGCCTCGCCGGCCGGACGGACGAGGCCGTCGACGAGGACGCCCAGCCGCAGCCGCAGCCCGTCGAGCCCCGTGCCGTCGATCGCTGAGACCTCGTGGACCTCGAGGCCCCGCGCCTCGAGCTGCGGCCGGACCATGGCGGCCATCGCGGCGCCGTCGGGCAGGTCGACCTTCGTCAGCGCGACCAGCTGGTGCCGGCCGAGCAGCGCCGGGTCGTGGGCCGCCAGCTCGCCGAGGACGACGTCGAGGTCGCGGACGGGATCGCGGTCCGGCTCCGGCGCGGCGGTGTCGAGCACGTGGAGCAGCACCCGGCACCGCGCGACGTGGCGGAGGAACCGCGTGCCGAGCCCCCGCCCCTCGGCGGCGCCGGCGATCAGCCCCGGCACGTCGGCGAGGACGACGTCGACGGCCGAGCCGTCGGCGCGGTCACCGGCCCGCATCACGCCGAGGTGCGGGGTGAGCGTCGTGAACGGCCAGGCCTCGACGCGCGGGGTCGCGGCCGAGAGCCGGCGGACCAGCGAGGACTTGCCGGCGGAGGGGAACCCGACGAGGCCGACGTCCGCGATCAGGCGCAGCTCGAGCCGGAGGCTCGCATCCTCGGTCCGCTCGCCGCGCTCGGCGAACCGGGGTGCCTTGAGGCGGCGCGTCGCGAAGGCCCGGTTGCCGCGGCCGCCCCGGCCGCCCGGTGCGATGACGGCCCGCTGCCCGGCCGCGGCGAGGTCGGCCAGCGGCGCGCCGTCCGAGTCCCGGACCACCGTCCCGACGGGGACGCGGACGAGGAGGTCGTCCCCGCGCGCCCCGTCGCGCCCCTTCCCGCCGCCGTTGACGCCGCGGTCGGCCCGCAGGTGCGGACGGCGGTGGAGGTCGACGAGGGACGTGACGTTGTCGTCGGCGACGAGCACCACCGAGCCGCCGTCCCCGCCGTCGCCGCCGTCCGGACCGCCGAGCGGCACGTGCGCCTCGCGCCGGAACGCGACCGCGCCGTCACCGCCGTCGCCCCCGCGGACGTGGACGGTGCACTCGTCGACGAACGTCGGCGCGCTCACGCGGTCACCCCCAGCTCATGATCGGGGCCCGGACGCACGAGGGGCGGCCCCGCTGGGCCGCCCCGGCGTCCGCGCCCGCGTCGCCGTCAGGCGGCGTCGACCGGGTCGACGTTGGCGAACGTGCGCTCGCGGGTCCGGCGGAAGCGGACGGTGCCGTCGACGAGCGCGAACAGGGTGTCGTCCCCGCCGCGGCCGACGTTCTCACCGGGGTGGATGCGGGTGCCGCGCTGGCGGACGATGATGCCGCCCGCGCGGACGCGCTCGCCGCCGAACCGCTTCACGCCGAGGCGCTTCGCGTTCGAGTCGCGGCCGTTGTTGGACGAGCCGCCGCCCTTCTTGGTCGCCATTGCGGTCCTCCGGGTGCGTCCGGGCGGGCGGGGCCCGCCGGACGGGGATCAGATGCTGTCGATGCGGACGACGGTGCGGTGCTGCCGGTGGCCGCGGCGCTTCCGCTGCCGGGTCTTGTTCTTGTAGGTGAAGACGCGGATGCGGGCGTCGCGGTCGTGGGCGGTGATCGTCGCCGCGACCGAGCGACCGGCGAGGTCGGAGCCGGCGGTCACGGCCCCGCCGTCCTCGACGACGAGGACCGGGCGGAGCTGGACGCGGTCGCCGACGGCGCCCTCCAGCGACTCGATGCGGACCTCCTGGCCCGGCTCGACGCGGAGCTGCTTGCCCCCGGTGGCGATGACGGCGTACACGGCGGCTCCTTCGGGCGCGCGTCGGCGCGCGGGACGCACCACGGGGTGCGGGAGGGGCGGGCGTGGCCGCCCGCGGTCGCGGCAGGATAGCCGCCCGGCCGGCGGCCCGTCAGCCCCGGGCGGCCAGGGCGGCGATGGCCGGCAGCAGCCGGGGGTCCCGCTCGACGAGGTACCGGGCCACCCGCGGCATCAGCCGGTCGAGGGTCCGGTGGGTGTGGAACCAGGGCGGGGTGAACGGGGTCGTGAACGGCCCCCGGACCACGACCTTCTCGACGTCCTCGAGGAGGTAGGTGTTGTGCACCGTCCCGATGCCGGACTGGACGTCGGAGGGCGTCGACCCCGGCGCGGCCCCCCACGGTGGCGAGACCATCGCGTAGGGCACCGCCGACCAGTGGTTGATCACGACCGACCCGTACCTCAGTCGCGCGACGGCGCGGTCGACCGCCGCCGCCGACTCGGGGTCCGCGAGGGTCCGCGGGTGGACGAGGATGCTGGCCGAGAGGGTCCCCCACAGTCGCTCGTTGCAGAACTCGACGGCGGCGTCGAGGAAGGCCGGGACCGACCGGGGCGCCTCGAGGGCGACCTCGCCGAACACGCCGCAGAACGCCTCGGTCGTGAACGCCACGTCGTCGCGGCGCTCGGGGTCGAGGCCAGGGATCAGCGTGAACGGCACGCGGTCGCCACCCTCGGGTCCGAACCGCTCGGCGTGCGGGTGCGCGTCGACGAAGGTGCGCCACCGCTCCTGCGCACCCGGGTAGTAGGCGTCGCGCGGCTCGGCACGTCCGAGCGAGTCCCGGACCGCGTCGAGCAGGTCGTCGCGGCGGGGCCAGTCGGCGTGCTGGACGATGACGCGGGCGGCGATGCAGTTGAAGCCGGCGTTCTGGACGAGCATCGACGCCAGGTTGTCGCCGTGGTACGCGAGCTCGCGCGGCGTCCACGGACCCGGCACGACGATGACCGGCGTGACGTTGCCGAGCTCGGCCGTGACGGGCTTGGCGAGGATCGGCTCGCCCCGCAGCCGCCGGCCGGGCGCCTCGGCGTCGGTGCCGAACACGATCGACTCGTAGGTCCGGTCCGAGCCGGTGAGGTGCACGGCCGAGACGTCCGGATGCGTCGCGAGGTGACGGCCGACCTCGGGGCCGCCGCACACGATCCGCAGCCAGCCGCCGCGCACCAGCGGGCGCAGCGCCGCCTCGAGGTGCGGGGCGAGGTGCTCGTTCACCGGGTTGAGCTTGAGGACGACGGTGCGGTCCTCGGCGAACAGCTGGTGCAGCGCGTCCATCGGCCCGATCGACGACACGTTCCCCGCGCCGAGGACGAGCGCGACCTCGGGCCGGCGGTCGCGGTCCGGATGGTGCACGCGGCCCATCCGCTCGCGCGCCGCGACCGGGTCGACGCCCTCGGCCAGCCGCACCTCGGCCCGGAACCCGGGGAAGATCGCCCGGTCCAGGACCGAGGTCGGGAACACGTCCACGACCGTCCGACCGTCGTCCCCGACGCGGATCGACGGCGGCGCCGGGCGGCCCGTGTCGCGCACGTCGCGGAGCGTCGCCGCGCGCAGCTGCACGTCCCGCAGCGTGGCGACGACGCCCGACCCCCAGTCCTCGCCCATCGCCGGGCTGTCGCGCCGGATGCCCTTCGCCTCGGCGGCGGCCACCGCCCATCCCGGCCCGGCGGCGAGGATCGACCGCGCCAGCTCGTCGAGGAGCGAGATGCGCTCCTCGACGCCGGTCGCGATCCAGCTGTCCGCGCCGGCCCGCACCGCCGCGACGTCCGCGTCCAGCACCGCCGCCGTCGTCGTGTCCATGCCGCTCCCCCGCTCCCCGGGCCGCGCCCGGCGTCGCCTCAGGTCAGGTTCGTGACGTAGCCGTGGCCCTCGCAGTGCTCGCACCGCGTGCTGAACGACTCGACGAGGCCCTGGCTGACGTTCTTCCGCGTCATCTGGACCAGTCCCAGCCGCGAGACCTCGCTGACGCGGGTCTTCGTGCGGTCGCGCAGCAGCTCGCGCTTCAGGCGGCGGACGACCTGGTCCTGGTTGCTCTTCAGCAGCATGTCGATGAAGTCGATGATGATCATCCCGCCCATGTCGCGCAGGCGCAGCTGGCGGACGATCTCGTCGGCCGCCTCGAGGTTCGTCTTGAGGACGACCTCCTCGAGGCTCTCGTCGGATCCGCCGGTGTACCGGCCCGTGTTGACGTCGATGACCTTCATCGCCTCGGTCGACTCGATGATCAGGTACCCGCCCGACGGCAGCCAGACCTTGCGCTGGAGGCCCTTCTTCAGCTGCCCCTGCACGTCGAACGCGTCGAACAGCGGCGGGAGGTCGCGCCGCCGCTCGGCCGGCGCCGGGGCGTCGCCGCCGGCCGACTCGGCCTCCTCGGGGGACGGCGCGCCGGCCGCGCGGGCCCGCTCGTCCTCGGTCGGAGCGCCGTACAGCTCGACGCGGTCTGCCAGCTCGGGCGCGATCTCGTCGAGGTACTCGCGGACCTGGGTGAAGAGGGTCTCGTCGTCGACGATGCACCGGACGAAGTCGGTCCCGAAGATGTCGCGGATGACCTTCACGACGAGCTTCGGCTCCTCGTACACGGCCTCGAGCGGCTTGGCCTTCGCGGCGGCCGCCTCGACCCGGTCCCATCGCTCGACCAGCCGCGCGACGTCCGCGGTGATCTGCTCCTCGGTGGCGCCCTCGGCCGCGGTGCGGACGATGACGCCGTGCCCCTCGGGACGGACGGCCTTCACGATCCGGCGCAGCCGCTCGCGCTCCTCGTCCGTCAGCTTGCGCGAGATGCCGAACAGCTTCGAGTGGGGGGCGAGGACGACGTACCGGCCCGCGAGCGAGAGGTGCATCGTCAGTCGCGGTCCCTTGGTCCCCATGGGGTCCTTGGTGACCTGGACCAGCACCTTCTGACCCGAGCGCAGCGCCTTCTCGATGCGCTGGTCGGACTCCTCCTCGAGGTCGTGCTCGTCGTACAGCACCTCACCGGCGTACAGGACCCCGTTGCGGCCCTTGCCGATGTCGACGAACGCCGCCTCCATCCCGGGGAGCACGTTCTGGACCCGACCCATGTAGATGTTCCCGACGAAGGTGGTGTCCTCGTCACGGGTCACGTAGTGCTCGACGAGCGTCCGGTCCTCCATCACCGCGATCTGCGTCCGCTCGGGACGGGCGGTCACGAGCATGGTCCGCGGCGGTCCGGCCAGGATGGCGCGGCGCTGCTCCTCGGTGACGCCGTGCGGGCGTTCGCGGCGACCACGGCCGCCGCCTCCCCCACCGCCACCCCGCCCCCGCTTGGCGGCCATGCGGGTGCCGCCGCGGGCGATCGCGGCCTCGGTCTCGGCGTCCGAGTCCCGCGAGCCGGAGCGCTTCGCGCGCTTCTTCGTGGCCTTCTTCGCGGCCTTCTTCGCGCCGTCCTTCTTCGCGGGGCCGTCCTTCTTCGCGCCGTCCTTCTCGTCCCTGCTCGTCGCCTTCTTGGTCGAACTCCTCGCGGCCCGCTTCGCCGGGCGGCGTCCGCCCTCGCCCGCGGCGTCGTCGCTGTCGGCCCGGGCGGCGTCCTCGCCGTCCGCGGATCCCTCGTCGGTCGCGACGCCGCCCTCGCCGACTGCGCGGCCGCGGCCGCGACCACGCCCGCCGCGGCGACGCCGCCGTCTCGGCGCACCGCCCTCACCGGCGTCGCCGGTATCTGCGCCCTCCCCGGCGCCGACGTCGGCGCGGGAGCGCTCACCGCGGGCGGGGGCCTCGGCCCCGGTGGTGGGGGTCTCCGCCGCGTCCGCGGCGGGCGGGGTCGCCGTCGCGGCGCCGCCGCGCCGTCGGGACCGGGTCCGGGTCCGCGGCGCGGACGTGGAGGAGGCCGCGGACGAACCGCCGCCCTCACCGCCGCCGGCGGCGTCGGGGGCGGGCACGTCGTGGTTCTGCGCGGTGGTCCGCGCGTCATCCATGGTCATGGGGGTGCTCGTGGGTCAGGCGGGCGCCGCCACGAGCTCCGGTCGGACCGGTTCCGATGCGCCCGTCAGGGCCTCGTCGAGGCCCGCGTCGGTCGGGACGCCCTGCGCGACCCGGCGCACCAGCGCCGGCGGGGCGAACCCGTCGCCGAGCGCGGCGAGCAGGTCGGAGGGTCGGATGGTCGGAGCGTCGTTGCGGAGCACCGCGCGGAGGACGGTGCGCGCCTCGGCGCCATCGGGCGCCGGGCGTGCGGCGACCGCGAGCGCGACCACCGCCGGTCGCACGTCGAGGGTCCGAGCGCCGTCGGGGCGCTCGCGGACGACCTCGGCGGACGACGCGGCGAGGAGGGCCTCGCAGCGGTCCCGCAGGAGCTCGGTCAGGGCGGTCGCATCGACCGGCGGCCAGACCAGCTCCCAGAGGGTCGCGGGGAGGAGGCTCGCGAGCCTCGGCGCCCCCGCGGGCACATCGGTCCAGGTCAGCACGTCCATGCCCTCGGGGAGGGTGGTGGACAGCCGGCCCAGGTCGTCGGCCGGATCGACCGGCGCGACGAAGGTCAGCTCGGCGTACTCGCCCGTCGACGCGACCCCGACCGGGAGGGCGTCGGGGAACGAGATGCGG
>JBEARL010000015.1:0-22444 GCA_041163265.1 Actinomycetota bacterium | reverse complement strand
GGCGACGTCGAGGCGGATCCGGCCCGGCTCGACGAGCTGCAGCTGCGCAAGCGCGATCTGACGGCGCTGATGCGGCGCTTCGGCGCGACGCCGGCCGACGTGCTGGCCCACCACGATGCGGTCGTGCGGGAACTGGCCGACCTCGAGGCACTCGAGGTCGACGAGGTCACCCTCCGCGCCGAGGAGGAGGCGGCCCTCGCCGACGTCCGGACCGCCGGTGGGACGGTGACGAGGGGCCGCGAGGCCGCGGCGGCCCGCCTCGCGGCGCAGGTCGCCGGTCATCTGGCCGACCTCGGGCTCGGTCACGCGGCGCTCCACGTCGAGGTGCGACCGGCGGGTGGTGATCCGGGGCCGTCCGGGCTCGACGACGTCGCGTTCCTCCTCGCGGCCAACCCCGGGGAGCGCCCCGTCCGGATCGGCGACGGGGCCTCGGGGGGCGAGCGGTCGCGGGTGGCCCTCGCGCTGGAGGTGGCCCTGGCCGAGGTCGACGAGGCGTCGGTGCTGGTCTTCGACGAGGTCGACGCCGGGGTCGGCGGCACGACCGCGCTGGCCGTCGGGGAGAAGCTCGCCCACCTCGCGGCCGGCGCCCGACGGCGCCAGGTCCTCTGCGTCACCCACCTCGCGCAGGTCGCCGCGTTCGCCGACGTCCACCACGTCGTCGAGAAGGTCGTGCGGGACGGACGGACCGTGACGGTCGTGCGGGAGGTCGCCGAGGGCGAACGGGTCGCCGAGCTGTCGCGGATGCTCGGCGGCGAGGCGACGGCGGACAAGGGGCTCGAGCACGCCGCGGGGCTGCTCGCCGCCGCCCGCGGACGCGCCGGAGCGGTCGGCGCCGCGGGCGCTGCGGCCACGGCGGGCTGAGCGCGTCGCGTCGTCGACTCGACCGGCCGACGGCGCTACCGTCCGACGGACCGCAGCCGCGGTCCGCTCCGGGGACGCCCCCGGACGAGCCCGGAGGTCGCCGTGGGCCGTGCGGAGCGTGGGGGTCCCCACCGGACCCGACGGCCGGCCGGCGGCGCGCGACACGTCTTCATCACCGGCGGCGTCGCGTCGGCCCTCGGTAAGGGCATCACGGCCGCCTCGCTCGGACGCCTCCTGAAGGCGCGCGGCCTCCGCGTGACGATGCTGAAGCTCGACCCGTACCTGAACGTCGACCCGGGCACGATGAACCCGTTCGAGCACGGCGAGGTCTTCGTCACCGAGGACGGCGGCGAGACGGACCTCGACCTCGGGCACTACGAGCGGTTCATCGACGAGAACCTCGGCCGCGGCTCGTCCGTCTCCTCGGGGCAGGTCTGGTCGTCGGTGATCTCGAAGGAGCGGCGGGGCGACTACCTCGGTCGGACGGTCCAGGTGATCCCGCACGTCACCGACGAGATCAAGTCGCGCATCCTCGCCGTCGAGGACGCCGTGCCGGGCGGCGTGGACGTGGTCATCACCGAGGTCGGCGGCACGGTCGGGGACATCGAGGGCCTGCCGTTCCTCGAGGCGATCCGGCAGATGCGTCACGACCTCGGTCGCGAGAACCTCGTCTACGTCCACTGCGCGCTCGTGCCCTACATCGCGGCCTCCGGCGAGCTGAAGACGAAGCCCGCCCAGCACTCGGTCCGCGAGCTGCGCTCGATCGGCATCCAGCCCGACGTGCTCGTGCTGCGCGCCGACCGGCCCCTCGAGGCGGGCCTGCGCGAGAAGGTCGCTCTGCAGTGCGACGTCGACGTCGACGCCGTCATCGCCGCCCTCGACCAGGCCTCGCTGTACGAGGTGCCGCTCGCCATGCACGACGAGGGGCTGGACGAGGTCGTCCTGGACCGCCTCGGCATGGAGGCGCCGGCGCCGGACCTCGAGGGCTGGCGGCGCATCGCCGAGCTGGCCCGCAGCACCGAGGAGCGGGTCGAGATCGCGGTCGTCGGGAAGTACGTCGACCTCCCCGACGCGTACCTGTCGGTGGTCGAGGCGCTCCGGCACGGCGGCATCCACCACGGCGTCGAGGTCGGGATCCGGTGGGTCGCTGCGGACGACCTCGCCGACGGTGACCCGGGTGGACCCCTCGAGGGTGTCGACGCGATCGTCGTGCCGGGCGGGTTCGGCGTCCGCGGCATCGAGGGCAAGGTCGCCGCGATCCGCCACGCCCGCGAGGCCGGCGTGCCGTTCCTGGGCCTCTGCCTCGGGCTGCAGTGCGCCGTCATCGAGTTCGCCCGCGACGTCGCCGGCATCCCGGACGCGAACTCCCGCGAGTTCGACCCCGACGCGGCCCACCCGGTCATCGACCTGATGGACTCGCAGCGCGAGGTCACCGACAAGGGCGGCACGATGCGTCTCGGTGCGTACCCGGCGCACCTCGAGCCCGGCTCCCTCGTCGCCGCGCTGTACGGGGCGACCGACGTGACCGAGCGGCACCGGCACCGCTTCGAGGTCAGCAACGCCTACCGCGACCGTCTGGCCGAGGCCGGGCTGCGGTGGTCGGGCACCTCACCGGACGGCGCGCTCGTCGAGTTCCTCGAGCTGCCGGGCCATCCGTTCTTCGCCGCGACACAGGCCCACCCAGAGCTCCGCTCGCGTCCCACGCGCCCCCACCCGCTGTTCGTCGGGCTCGTCGGCGCGGCCGTCCGTCATCGCCGCGAGGCCCTCGGGCAGCTGCCGGTGGACCTACCGGCCGCGGCGCGCGGGGCGGACGGGGTCGGGATCGCCGCGGCGCCGTGACGGCCGCCGCGTCCCGGTCCGACGCCGACGAGTTCCGCGTGACGGCCTCGCGACACCTGCTGCACGCGCGCTCCTCGGTCCGCCTCGACACGCTCGTCGCACCCGACGGGACGGCGTTCGACCGCGAGGTCGTCGAGCACGACGACGCCGTCGCCATGGTCGCGGTGGACGCCGAGGGCCGCGTCGCGCTGGTGCGGCAGTACCGGCACCCGACCGCCGGCCATCTGCTCGAGATCCCGGCCGGGACGCTGGACTTGCCGGGGGAGTCCGTCGAGGCGGCCGCACGGCGCGAGCTCGCGGAGGAGGCGGGTCTCGCCGCCGCGACGCTGCGTCCGCTCGGCAGGGTCTGGAACTCGGCGGGGTGGAGCGACGAGGCGACGACGCTGCTGCTCGCCACGGAGCTGCGTCCGGTCCCGCCGCCGCCCGGCTACGCGCCCCGGGACGAAGAGGCCGCGATCGAGGTGACCTGGCGGCCGCTCGCCGACCTCGTGGCCGAGGCCCTCGACGGTCGCCTCACGGACGCGAAGACGGTCATCGGTGTGCTCCGCGCCGGGGGCGTCCTCGGCGTCGGCCCCTCGGGGGGCGGTCGGGGGGCGCCGTGAGCCGGGACGCGTCCCACGCGGGCGCGGTCGCGCGGCACCTCCGCGCCCTGCGCGCCGAGCGGGGACTCGCCGCCACGACGGTCGCCGCCTACCGCCGCGACCTGACCCGGTACGGGGCGTTCCTCGCCGAGCGCGGGATCCACGACCTCGACGCGGTCACGACGGAGGACCTCGAGGCGTTCGTGGCCTGGCTCCGCGGACCCCGGGGCCCCGAGGGTCGTCCCCTGGCCGCCCGAACGGTCGCCCGGACCATCGTCGCGGTCCGCGGCCTCCACCGCTTCCGGCACGCCGAGGAGGGGGCGCCGGCGGACCCGGCGGCGGACCTGCCGGCCGCCGGCGTGGGGCGGTCCCTGCCGCGGGCGCTGGCGCCCGACGACGTGCTGCGCCTGCTCGCGGCCCCGCCCGGCGGCACGCCGGAGGGGCTGCGCGACCGCGCCGCACTCGAGCTGCTGTACGGGGCGGGGCTCCGCATCGGCGAGCTCGTCGGGCTGGACGTCGACGACGTCGACCCGGTCGACCGGATGGTCCGCGTCCTCGGGAAGGGCGACCGCGAGCGCATCGTGCCCTTCGGCGCCCCCGCGGCCGACGCGGTCGCGGCCTGGCTGACGCGGGGGCGTCCCGCACGCGCCCCGCGGGGACCCGCGCTGCTCGTGAACCGGAGGGGCGGGCGCATCTCCCGGCAGGGGATGTGGGCCGCGATCGCCGGCCACGCCCGGGCGGCCGGCATCACGGCCCACGTCACGCCGCACACGCTGCGGCACTCGTTCGCGACGCACCTGCTCGACGGCGGCGCGGACGTCCGCGAGGTCCAGGAGCTGCTGGGTCACGCCAGCGTCACGACGACGCAGGTCTACACGCTCGTCAGCCGTGGTGCGATGCGCGAGGTCTACGCCCGGGCGCACCCGCGCGCCTGAGCCCGGCGCACCGCGGGCGTAGCATCGGCACCGGAGGGACCCATGACGCGCGACACGACGCCGGCGCCGCTGCTCATCGCGCGCAAGCGCGACGGCGGCGAGCTGACGGCCGCCGAGCTCGAGGGCCTCGTCGGCCGGTTCCTCGCCGGCGAGGTCGACGACGCGCAGATCAGCGCGTTCCTGATGGCGGGCGTCATCCGCGGCTTCACCGAGGCCGAGGCGGTGGCCCTGACGGACGTCCTCGTCGCGTCGGGGGACACCGTCGACCTCTCGGACCTGACCGGTCCGACCGTCGACAAGCACTCGACGGGCGGCGTGGGCGACACGACGACGCTGGTCGTCGCACCGGTGCTGGCCGCCGTCGGGTGCCAGGTCGCGAAGCTGTCGGGCCGCGGCCTCGGCCACACCGGCGGGACGCTCGACAAGCTGGAGGCGATCCCCGGGTTCCGCACCGGGCTCGGCGTCGACGAGCTGCACGCGCAGGTCGAGCGGGTCGGGCTCGCGGTCGCCGCCGCCACCGCCGACCTCGTGCCGGCTGACAAGCGGCTGTACGCGCTGCGGGACGTGACGGGGACGGTGCCGTCGCCGGCGCTCATCGCCTCGAGCGTCATGAGCAAGAAGCTCGCCGGGGGCGCGTCGACGATCGTGCTCGACGTGAAGTGCGGCGACGGGGCGTTCATGGCCACCGCCGCCGAGGCCACGGCGCTGGCCGACCTCTGCGTCCGCATCGGCGCCGCGCACGGGCGCCGGACGGGGGCCCTCGTCACCGACATGTCCCAGCCCCTCGGCGACGCGATCGGCAACGCCCTCGACGTCGCCGAGGCGGTGGAGGTCCTGCGCGGCGAGGCGCGGGGGCGGCTGCGCACCGTCGCGCTGGCCCTCGCGGCGGCCGCCCTCGAGCTGCTGGGTCGCAGCCCCGAGGAGGCCGCGGACGAGGTCGCGCGGGCGCTCGACGACGGACGGGCGCTCGAGCGGTTCCGCGCCCTCGTCGTGGCGCAGGGGGGCGACCCCGCGGTCGCAGACCGGCCCCGGGAGGTGCTCCCGCGGGCGCCCCACGTCGCGACCTGGAGCCCGACGGAGGGCGTCGTCACAGGGGTCGCCTGCCGTCGTCTCGGCGAGCTCGCCGGCTCCCTCGGGGCCGGGCGGGCGCGGCAGGGGGAGGACGTGGACCCGGCCGTGGGCATCGAGCTGCTGGTCCGCGTCGGGGACTCCGTCGGCCCGGACCGGGCGGCCGCGCGGGTCCACGCGCGCACCGCCGACGACGCGGCGCGGGCCCTCGCCGCCCTGCCCGGGCTGGTCGCGGTGGGGGACGAGGCGCCGGCCGCGCCGGACCTCGTCCTCGCCAGGATCGGCCTCGGTCCGCAGGCGCCCGCTCGCTAGGCTCGTCCGCGCGCCGCGGCGCCCGCCGTCCGGGCCGCCTGGTGCGCCCGAGCAGGCCCGCCCGGGCCCCTCGTGCGCCGTCCGGGAGCCCGCCGATGACGTACCAGGTCCGGCTCGCGGTCTTCGAGGGGCCGTTCGACCTGCTGCTGCACCTCATCTCGCGGCGCCAGGTCGAGGTCACCGAGGTCGACCTCGCGGACATCACGGCGGACTACGTGCGCACGCTCCGCGAGGGGCTGGGCGACGTCGATCTCGAGGCCGCCACCCGGTTCCTGATGGTCGCCGCGACGCTCATCGAGCTGAAGGCCGCGCGGCTCCTGCCCGCCGAGCAGCGCGAGGCGGTCGAGGACCTGCTCGGGGAGGCCCGCGACCGGCTGTACGCCCGGCTCCTCGAGTACCAGGCCTACCGGGACCTGGCCCACGTCCTGCGCGACCGCCACGAGGCGAACGCGTGGCGGCTGGGCCGCGAGGCCGTCCCCGAGCCCTGGATGCTCCGCGTCCTGCGACCCGTCGTCGTCCCCCTCGACCCGATGGGGCTGGCGGCGCTCGCGGCCCGGGTGCTCGCCCCGGTCCCGCCGGCCCCCGTCGACCTGTCGCACATCCGGCGCACGACGATCAGCGTCCACGACGCGGCCGAGCTGGTCCTCGGCGTCATCGACGAGGACCGCGTCCTCGACCTGCCGACCCTGACCGCGGGGCGCAGCCGGGCCGACCGCATCGCCGTGTTCCTCGCGATCCTCGAGCTGTTCAAGCTCGGCGCGGTCGACCTCGAGCAGCGCGAGGGCGGGCCGGTCGAGATCTCGCTGCGCGGCACGCTCGCCGCCGCGGCCGAGGTCCTGGCGCTCCTCGACGCGAACCTCGAGGCCGACGCCCGCGCGGCCGAGGTCGCCCCGTCCGCGGACGACGTCGCGAGCGGCGCCGCGAGCGACGTCCCGGACGGTGTCCCGGCCGGGGTCGGCGCATGAGCGCCGTCGCAGCCCCCCGGGGGCCCGAGGGCGGGGACGGGTCCGCCGACGACGGGGTCGAGGTCGAGCCGACGTCGGCGGTCCCGGGGGACGCCGCACCCCTCGACGTCGACGACGCGACGCTGCGCCGCGGCCTCGAGGCGGTGCTGTTCACCGCTGACGAGCCGCTCGGCGTCGAGGCGCTGGCCAGCACGCTGGGACTGCCCGAGGACCGGGTCGGGGCCGCGGTGCGGGGACTGGCGGACGAGGTCGCGGCCCGTGACGGCGGCGTCGCCCTGGTGGCGGTCGCCGGTGGCTGGCGGCTGCTGACCGCCGACGCCGCCCGGCCGGTGCTCGAGCGGTGGATCGTCGGTTCGCGGCACGGGCGTCTGACCCAGGCCGCGCTCGAGACGCTCGCGGTCATCGCGTACCGCCAGCCCATCGCCCGCACCACCATCGGCGAGATCCGGGGCGTGAACCCCGACGGCGCGCTGCGGTCGCTCGTGGCCCGCGGGCTCGTGGCCGAGGTCGGACGGGACGAGGGGCCGGGCCAGGCGGTCCTGTTCGGCACCACGGTCCAGTTCCTCGAGCGGATGGGGCTCGCCGGGCTCGACGACCTCCCGGCCCTTCCCGCCTACCTGCCCGGCGGTCCGGCGCCCGACGAGCCCGACGCCTCGGGGCTCGCGGACCTGCGCCGCCGCCTCCGCGAGGGCAGCGAGCGCCTCGGCGCCCAGCCCCAGCAGCTGCCCCTCGAGGACGAGGACGACACCGGCGGACTGCCCGCGCCGCGCCGGGCCCGGCCGGCCGACGACGCCGCGATCGAGGACCTCAGCGAGCGCCTCGAGCGGGCGGCGCGCAGCGCCATGGGCCGCCTGCGCAGCGTCCGGGACGCCGACGGCACCGGGTCCGAGGCCGACGACGATGGCTGAGCGGCTCCAGAAGGTGCTCTCGGCCGCCGGCGTGGCCTCGCGCCGACACGCCGAGGAGCTGATCGCCGCCGGTCGCGTCCGCGTCAACGGCGCGGTCGCGACGCTCGGGGACCGGGTCGACGCGACGACCGACGTCGTCGAGGTCGACGGCGAGCGGGTGACGCTCGACACGACGCTCCGGTACGTGCTGCTCAACAAGCCGCAGGGGTTCGTCTCGACGACGAGCGACCCCGAGGGGCGTCCGACGGTCACCGAGCTGATCAACCTGCCGGACCGGCTCTACCCGGTCGGTCGCCTCGACCGCGACACCGAGGGGCTGCTGCTCCTGACGAACGACGGCGACCTCGTCCACCGGCTGCTCCACCCGTCGTTCGGCGTCGAGCGGACCTACCTCGCCCTCGTCCCCGGTCCCGTCCGCCGCGAGGTCCTCGGTCGGCTCCGCGACGGCGTCGAGCTGGACGACGGTCCCGCCCGGCCGCGGCGCGTGCGCCTGGCCGAGCAGCACGCGGGGAAGGCGGTCCTCGAGGTCGTCATGACCGAGGGCCGCAAGCGGGAGGTGCGGCGGATGCTCGCCGCGGTCGGCCTGCCCGTCGAGCGGCTCGCGCGGGTCGCGTTCGGCGGGGTCGAGCTCGGGGACCTCCGCCAGGGCAAGTGGCGGTTCCTCACCGACCCCGAGGTGAACCGGCTGCGCCGCGCGTCCGGAGCCGGGGAGGTCGCGGCGTGACGGCCGACGGGGTGCCGCGGGTCCGCGCCGTCCGGGGCGCGACGACCGTCGACGTCGACGAGCGCGACCACGTCGAGGAGCGCACGCAGGAGCTGGTCCGGACGCTGCTCGAACGCAACGGGCTCGAGCAGGACGACCTCATCTCGATCGTGTTCACCGCGACCGACGACGTCCGCTCGGCGTTCCCGGCCGAGGCGGCGCGCACCGCCGGCATCACCCGCGTGCCGCTGCTCTGCGCCCGCGAGCTCGACATCGACGGCGGCATCGCGCGGTGCATCCGCATCCTCGTCCACGCCTACACCGAGCGCTCGGTCGACGAGCTGCGCCACCCCTACCTCCACGGGGCCCGGCAGCTCCGGACCGACCTGCCCGAGTGAGCCCGCGCGAGGCCGGATCGCCGGGGGCGGTCGCCGTCTGCGGCGGCGGCCTCATCGGGGGCTCCGTCGCGCTCGCCCTGCGCGCCGCCGGCGTCGCGGTCGTGGTCGCCGACCGCGATCCCGAGGTGCGGCGCGTCCTCGCCGAGCGCGATCCCGGCCTGCGCGTCGAGGCCGACTGGGTGACCGCGGCGGCGGGGGCCGACGTCGCGGTCGCCGCCGTCCCACCCTCGGCCGTCCCCGACGTGCTCCGGGTCGCGGCGACGGTCGCCCCGGGCGCCGCGCTGACCGACGTCGCGGGGGTGAAGGCCACGGTCGCCGCGGCCGTCGCCGCCGCCCTCGGTCCGGACGCCGGCCGCTACGTCGGCGGTCACCCCATGGCCGGCAGCGAGCGGAGCGGTCCTGCCGCCGCGGACCCCACCCTGTTCACCGGTGCGACCTGGGTCCTGACGCCGACCGAGGGGACCGATGACGACGCGCTGCGAGCGGTGGGCGACCTCGTGCGCGGCGTCGGCGGCCGCGTGCTCGTCCTCGACGCGACGACGCACGACACGACGGTGGCGCTGGTCAGCCATCTGCCGCAGCTGGTCGCCTCGGCGCTGGCCGACGTCGCCGCCGACGCGGTCGGACCCGAACGCGACGCGGTGCTCGCGGTGGCGGGGCCCGGCTTCCGCGACACGACCCGCATCGCCGCCAGCGACCCCGCCCTCTGGCTGGACGTCCTCGCGGGGAACCGCCCGGCCGTCCTCGCCGCGCTCGAGGCGTTCGGGACGCGGCTCGGCGAGGTGACCGCCGCGGTGCGCGGCGGTGACGACGACGCCCTCAGCGCCCTGCTGGGTCGGGCCAGCGCCGCACGGCGCCGCCTCGTGCCCAAGGCCCTGGACGCGCCGACCGTGGACCTGGTGGTGCCGCTGCGGGACCGGCCGGGCGAGATCGCCCGCATCGCGGCGGCCGTGGGCCGCGCCGGGGTCAACATCGAGGACCTCGGGCTGCGGCACGCGACGGCGGCCGACCGGGGCAGCCTCGTCCTGCGTGTCAGGGCCGACGCCGCCGACCGGGCCGAGGCGGCCCTCCGGGCCGACGGCGACGGCGTCCACCGCGAGGACGGGGCCCGGCCGTGAGCCTGCCCGACCGCGTCCGCGTCCATCCCTCGCCGCTCGCCGGCGAGGTCCTGGTGCCCGGGGACAAGTCGCTGAGCCACCGGGCGCTGATGGTCCCGGCCCTCTGCGGCGGGCCCGTCGCCGTCGGGGGCCTCGCGCCGGGCGCCGACGTCCTCGCGACGGCGGCGGCGCTCCGGGCGCTCGGCGTCCGCGTCGAGCTCGAGCCCGATGGCGTCGACCTCGCGGGCGAGGTCGAGGGCGACCTCGGCGGCCCGGGCCCCGGTGCCGACGGCGAGCCGGTCGCGCTGGACTGCGGCAACTCGGGGACGTCCCTGCGCCTGCTCGCCGGGCTCGCGGCCGGGGCCGGACGGGCCGTGCGGCTCGACGGCGACGCGTCGCTGCGGCGCCGGCCGGTCGACCGCGTGGCCGCCCCCCTGCGCGCGGCGGGCGTCACCGTCGCGGCCCGCGAGGACCGCCTGCCCCCGCTCGTCGTCCGGCCGACCGGTCGGCCGCGGGGGCTCGCGTGGGACAGCCCGGTCGCGAGCGCGCAGGTGAAGTCCGCCGTGCTGCTCTGCGGCCTCGGGGCCGACGGTCCCAGCGTCGTCCGCTCGCCCGCCCCGTCGCGGGACCACACCGAGCGCCTGCTCCGCCACGCGGGGATCGCGGTCGACGGGGGTCCCATGCCGGACGGCCGCGAGGAGGTCACGGTCGCGCCGGGTCGGCCCCGTCTGGAGGGCGTCGCGGTCGCCCGGGACCCGTCCGCCGCCGCCTTCTGGCACGTCGCGGCCGCCTGCGGCGCCGGGACCGTCACGACCCCCGGCCTCTGCCTGAACGAGGGGCGGACCGGGGCGCTCGACGTGCTGCGGGCGCTGGGCGCCGACGTCCGCGTCACCGCCGCGGGGGACCGGACCGGCGAGCCGACGGGGACCGTCACCGTCGCACCGGGATCCCTCGTCGGCGCGTTCGTCGCGGGCGCGACCGTGGTCCGGACCCTCGACGAGCTGCCGGTCCTCGCGCTCGCCGGCGCCATGTCCGAGGACGGCCTCGAGGTCCGCGACGCCGCCGAGCTGCGCCACAAGGAGTCCGACCGCATCCGCGGCGTCGTCGCCCTGCTCGGCGCGGTCGGCATGCGCGCCGACGAGCGTCCCGACGGCTTCGTCGTCCCCGGCGGGCAGCGGCCCGTCGGCGGTCGGGTCGTGACCGACGGCGACCACCGCATCGCGATGACCGCCGCGCTCGCCGGCGTCCTCGGCACGGCGCCCGTCGAGGTGGCCGGCTTCGCGACCGTGGCGTCCTCGTACCCGGGCTTCCTCGCCGACCTCGAGCGTCTCGGCGGCCGCGTGGAGGTCCTCGATGGATGACGACCTCCGCACCGCGGCGCGGGACCTCGTCGTCGCCATCGACGGGCCGGCCGGGTCGGGGAAGTCGACCGTCGCCGCGGCGGTCGCCGCGCGGCTCGGGCTGCGTCACCTCGACACGGGCGCGATCTACCGCGCCATCACCCTGGCCTGCCGGCGCGCCGGCGTCGACCCGGCCGACGGGGTCGCCTGCGCGGCCCTCGCCGGGGCGGTCCGCATCACCCAGGCCGACCGCCGGACCTCGCTCGACGGCGAGGACGTGGAGGACGAGATCCGCGGCCCCGCCGTGACGGCCGCCGTGTCGCAGGTCTCGGCCCACGCCGAGGTCCGGGCGGCCCTCCTCGGGCACCAGCGCGCCCTTGCTGCGGACGGTGCGGTGGTCGAGGGCCGCGACATCGGGACCGTGGTCCTGCCCGACGCGGACCTGAAGGTGTTCCTCACGGCCGAGCCGGGGGAGCGGGCCCGCCGCCGGGCCGCCCAGAGCGGCGCCGACCCCGCAGCGGTCGAGGCCGAGCAGCGGGCCCGCGACGACGCCGACGCCGGGCGCGAGGTCGCGCCCCTGCGGGCGGCGGACGACGCCTGGACGCTCGACACGACCGGCATGACGCTGGAGGAGGTCGTGGACGCCGTCGAGGGGCGGGTCCTCGGCATCGCGGCCGACCGCCTCGGGGACGGCGTCGCGGTGGGCCCGCGCCGCCTGCCCCGCGTCGTCATCGTCGGGCGACCGAACGTCGGGAAGTCGACCTTCGTCAACCGCGTCCTGCGCGAGCGCGTCACGATCGTCGAGGCCGTGCCCGGCGTCACCCGGGACCGCACCGAGCACGAGGCCGAGCACCGCGGCGTCGCGTTCGTCCTCGTCGACACCGGCGGCTGGGAGCGCCGCCCCGAGGAGGAGGTCACCGGCTCCGCCGTCGCGCAGACGGAGGCGGCGATCGCCGGCGCCGATCTGGCCGTGCAGCTCGTCGACGGCGCGACCGGGGTGCTCGACGACGACGAGGCCGTCGCGCGCCTGCTCCGGCGCCGGGGCGTCCCGACGCTGCTGGCCGTGAACAAGGTCGACCGCGAGGCCGACGTCGCCGCAGCGCAGTCGTTCGTGCGCCTCGGCCTCGGCGAGCCCCGCGCCGTCTCGGCCCGGAACGGACGCGGCGTCGACGAGCTGCTCGACGCCGTCGTCGCGGGACTGTCAGGGCTCGAGGGTCCCGGCTCGGCCGTCGTGGCAGCGCCGGACACGCCGCGGGTCGCCATCGTCGGGAAGCCGAACGTCGGGAAGTCGTCGCTGCTGAACCGGCTCGTCGGTGAGGAGCGCGCGGTCGTCGCGGCCACGCCGCACACGACGCGGGACGCGATCGACACCCGGGTCGAGCTGGACGGACGCGAGTGGGTCCTCGTCGACACGGCCGGCCTGCGCCGGCGGTACCGGTCGGGCGAGGACCTCGAGCAGTACGCGGTCGACCGGACCCGGGCGGCGGTCGAGCGCGCCGACGTCGCACTGTTCGTCGTCGACGCCGGCGAGCCCATCGGCGCCCAGGACCAGCGCCTGGCGGCGCTGCTGCGCGACGCCGGCTGCGCGCTGGTCGTCGTCATCAACAAGTGGGACCTCGTCGACGAGGACCGACGCCTCGAGCTCGAGCGCGAGCTCGACCGACTGCTGTCCTTCGCCGCGTGGGCCCCGCGGGTGAACGTCAGCGCCGCGACCGGACGTGGGGTCTCGCGCCTCGCGCCCGCGCTGGTCCGCGTCCTCGCGAACCACCGCCGGCGGATCCCGACCTCCGTGCTGAACCAGCTGGTCGCCCGCGCCGTCGAGGAGCACGCCCCGGCGCGGGCCGCCCAGCGCCCGGTCCGCGTGCGGTACGCGGTGCAGGTCGCGGTCTCGCCTCCGACCGTCCTGCTCTTCGCGAACGGTCCGGTCGACGAGTCCTGGCGCCGCTTCCTCGAGCGACGGCTCCGCGAGGACCACGACTTCGAGGGGACCCCCGTCATCGTCGAGGACCGGGGACGGGGCGGCGCCTCGGGCGCCGGGGAGGAGCGCGGACGCCCCGGTCCGCGCCGCGGCCGTGGCGGTCGCAGGAGCCGCTGAGCCGACCGCTACCGTCCGGGGGTCCGGCGCCGCGCCGGCAACGGGCTGTGGCGCAGTCAGGTAGCGCACTCGTCTGGGGGGCGAGGGGTCGCCGGTTCAAGTCCGGCCAGCCCGACCACCGGTCCCCGGAGCGGGGACCGGAGCGAGGACCGGGTCGAGGGGGCGGCGTGCGGGTGTTCGACGTCGGGGCCCGCGACGACGCCCGGCCACCCGACGACCGGGTCCTCACGGTCCCGAACGTCCTCAGCCTCGCGCGGCTCGCGGCGCTGCCCCTGCTCTGGGCCGACCTCACCGCGGGCCGGTTCGGACGGGCGCTCGTCGTCCTCGGCCTGTCGGCGGCCACCGACTGGTTCGACGGCTACCTCGCGCGCCGTCTCGACCAGCGGACGCGCCTCGGCGCCCTGCTCGACCCGCTGGGCGACCGGCTGCTGCTGCTCGTGGCCGGCGTGGGGCTGGTCGCCGCAGGGATCCTGCCGTGGTGGCCGGTCGTCCTGCTCGTCGCCCGCGAGGGGACGGTCGGGCTGGCCGGGGCGGTGCTCGTGGCGCGCGGCCGGACCGTCCCCGAGACGTCGCGCCTCGGGAAGGCCGCGACCTTCGGCCTGCTCTGGGCCCTCCCGCTGCTGCTGGCGGCCGCCTGGGCGGGGGAGGGGGCCGCCGCGCCGCAGCCGGTCCTCGCGGCCCTGGGCTGGACGGCCCTCCTCGTCAACCTGGCCCTGTCCTACGTCACCGCCGTGGGATACGCCCGGTCCGCGCGGGGCGGGCGGGGTTAGCATCACCCGCCGGGAGGGCGCAGCGTGGAGCACGAGGACCCGCGGTCGGACACGACCGCCGCCGTCGACCCCGACCTGCTCGGTCCGGGACCGGTCGGCGCGGACCTCGGCCGCGCGGACGTCCCGACGCTGGTCGTCACCCGTGGGCCGGACGAGGGGTCGCGGTACCCGCTCGTCGAGCCCGAGACCCGGATCGGTCGCCACCCCGACGCCCACGTCTTCCTCGACGACGTCACCGTCTCCCGCCGCCACGCGCTCGTCACGCTCGTGGACGGCTCGGTCGTGCTGACCGACCAGGCCAGCCTCAACGGCACCTACGTGGGCGGCGAGCGCGTCGACAGCCGCGTCCTCGGCCACGGCGACGAGGTCCAGGTCGGCCGCTTCCGCTTCGTCCTGCTGCTGCCGGACGGCGGGGCGGACCGGGGATGAGCGAGGAGCCCCTCACCATCGGGGACGTCCTCACACGGCTGAAGGCCGAGTTCGACGACGTCACCATCTCCAAGATCCGGTTCCTCGAGTCCGAGGGGCTGATCGCTCCCCGCCGCTCGGAGTCGGGGTACCGCCAGTTCGACGCCGAGGACGTCGAGCGCCTCCGCTACGTGCTGCGCGCCCAGCGCGACCGCTACCTCCCGCTCCGCGTCATCCGCGACGAGCTCGACCGCCGCGACGCGGGGCTGCCGCCGGAGCAGGCCGCGCCCGCCGCCGCACCGGCGCCGCCGCCCGCGACCGTGACCACGGCGCCCGCGGACCCGGCTGACGCGGCGGCCCGTCTGACCGACGTCGTCCTCGACCGGGGCGAGCTCGCGCACGCGGCCGGCCTCGCGCCGGACGTCGTGGCGGCGCTCGTCGAGCACGGGCTGCTGCCGGCCCGTGAGCCCTACGACGGGGACGTGCTGCGCCGGGCGAAGGTCCTGGCCGAGCTGATGCGCCGCGGGCTCGAGCCCCGTCATCTGCGGGCCCACCGGCTCGCCGCCGACCGCGAGGCCGCGCTCATCGAGCAGCTCGTCGGGCCGCTGCTGCGCCAGCGGAACCCCGAGAGCCGGCGTCGGGCCGCGTCGCGAGCGGAGGAGCTGGTGGAGCTCGGCTCGCGCCTGCGCGCCCTCCTCCTCGAGGAGCGCCTCGGTCCGCTCACGCGCCCGTGACGCGACCCGCCCGCGCCCCCGGGCGGGCGGTCGCGCTGGCCGCGGCCGCCCTGATCCTCGCGGCGCCGCCCCCGGCCGCCGACGCGGCGCCGGACGTCCTGCCTCGGGGTGCGGTCGCCGTGCCGACCGGCGTCAGCGCGCTCCTCGTCGAGGGGTCCTCGGGTCAGGTGCTGCTGGCCGTCGACGCCGACCGACGGCGACCGGTCGCCTCGACGATCAAGCTCGTCACCGCCCTGGTCGCGGCCGAGGCGCTGCCGGTCGGATCGGTCGTCGTGCCCGGCGACGAGGTGCGGGGCGTCGGCGGGGCCAGCGCCGGCCTGCGACCGGGTGAGACCTGGGACGCCGACGACCTGCTGGCGGCGCTCCTGCTGCGCTCGGGCAACGACGCGGCGGTCGCCCTGGCCACCGCCGTCGCCGGGGACGAGGCCGCGTTCGTCGACCGGATGGAGGAACGGCTCCGCGCCCTCGGCATCGAGGCCGACCTCGCCAGCGCGTCGGGCCTCGAGGAGGGTGACGCCCTCAGCGCCGCCGAGCTGGCCGTCGTCGCGAGGGCCGTGCTCGCCGAGCCGAGGCTGGCTGGGACCGCCGCCCTGCGGGAGGTCGCCACGGACGACGGCCGCGTCCTCGAGAACCGGAACCGGCTGCTGACGCAGCTGGACGGCGCGACCGGGCTGAAGACCGGTTTCACGTCGGCGGCGGGCTGGTCGCTCGTCGGCTCCGCGGAGCGGGAGGGGCGGGCGCTCGTGGCCGTCGTGCTCGGCGCGGCGGACGACGCGCAGCGGCTCCGCCTGGCCGCGGCGCTCCTCGAGGCCGGCTTCACGTCCACCGCCATCGTGCCGACCGCCACCGAGCTGACCGTCCGCACGGGTCGGGGCGACGTCATCCTCCGCGCCGACGCGGGGACGCTGACCGTCGGCGTGGGGGAGCGGCCCCGCGCCGGCTGGCCCCTCGCGGTGGACCCGGCCGCGCCCCCGGCCCGGGTCGCCGTCCTCGTCGCGGGCGGCGAAGTGGCGGTCGCCGACGTCGTCGTCGCCGACGGGCGTCGAGGCGCGGCCGGTCGATCGGGGCTCGGCGCCGCCGCCGCGTCGGGGGTCTACGCGGCCCTGCGTGCGGCCGGTGGCGCGGGGCTGCTCGGATAGCCTCGCCGCAGCGCCGCGGGGTCCGGAGGGCACGATGATCCCCCTCGAGCTGCTGGGCGTCCGCTTCGAGCTGCCGGCGAACCAGCCGATCGTCCTGCTGCGCGAGCTCGGCGGCACCCGGGTGCTGCCGATCTGGATCGGCGTCGCGGAGGCGGCCTCCATCTCGGCCCACCTCGCGGGCGAGCGGACCGAACGCCCGATGACCCATGACCTGTTCGCGGCGGCGCTGGCCGCCCTCGGGGTCACGATCCGCGCCGTCCACCTGGTCGACCTGCGGTCCGGGACGTTCTTCGCCGAGCTGCTGCTCGACGGGCCGGCGGGGGAGACCGTCCTCTCGGCCCGCCCCTCGGACGCGGTGGCCGTCGCCATCCGGGCCGGGGACGAGGTCCCGATCCTCGTGGACGAGGACCTCTTCGGCCGGGTCGCCGTCGAGATCGGCGTCGACGACGAGGACGAGGACGTCGACCCCGAGGAGGAGGTCCGGCGCTTCCGGGACTTCCTCGAGGACCTCGACCCCGAGGACTTCCAGCAGGGCTGAGGCGACGGGGCTCGACCTCGACCTGAGGGTCCGGGGGAGCGGCCTCGAGGCCCGATCGAGGGTCCCGGTTGACGAGCCGGTGCGACCCCCCGTAGCCTGCCACCGCGGGAGTTCCACGGCTGTCGTCCCCACCCCCTCGAGCGGTCCCCGGGCGGTGTGGTGCGGTCCGCCGCCGTTCCCTCCACCGCCGGCCGGGCGTTCCCGGTGGGGCGGTGGGGGCCCGGGACGCCCCACCGAGCGGCCGCACGGCCCGGAGGAGACGACATGGCAGCGACCCGGAGGACGACGCCCCGCCAGCCCCAGCTGGCCCTGGACCTCGAGATGCCCGAGGCCGAGGGGTTCCGCGGGCCGGCCGTCTGCCAGCTGGTCGGGATCACCTACCGGCAGCTCGACTACTGGGCCCGGACCGGGCTGGCCGTCCCCTCCGTGCGACGCGCCGAGGGCTCGGGGACCCAGCGCGTCTACGCCTTCGAGGACGTCGTCCGCCTGCGCGTCATCAAGCGCCTGCTCGACACCGGGATCGGCCTCGAGCGCATCCGCGAGGCCCTCGACGAGCTGGCGGCCCAGGGTCGGTCGCTCTCGGACGTGACGCTCGCCTCGGACGGCCGCACCGTCTACGCGATGGACGACGACCAGCAGCTGCTGGACCTGCTGCGCCGCGGGCAGGGCGTCTTCGCGATCGCCCTGGAGCCGCTGGTCGCCGAGCTGCGCGGCGAGGTCGCCCTGCTCCGCCCGGTGACGGAGGAGTCCTCCGACGCCGCCGGCGCACCGCTCCGGGTCCGCCGGGCGGGCTGAGGCGGCGTCGGGCACCCTCCGGTCCCGGAGGTGTCCCGATGCCCGTCCCCGACGACGTCGTCGCCCTGGTCGCCGGTGGCCGCTGCTGGGGCCTCGAGCTCGAGCCGGTCTGGCGCGTCCTGGCGGTCACCGTGGAGCCGCCCGGGGGAGGGGACCCCCTCCAGGTCCTCTGCTCCCCCGTGTCGACGCTGCTCGCGTCCCTGACGCGCCACGACGGCGACCGGCCCGCGATCGTGACGTTCGAGGCCGAGCGCCTGCCGGAGGTCGCCGGGCGCCTCGGTGGCGCGCTCATCGGCCCGGAGCCGTTCGGAGGACCCGAGCCGCGCCCGGGCACCTGGGGCCCGCGTCTCAGCCTCGAGGGCCGCTAGAGCGCGGCGGACGGCACGGCGTCGACCCTGACGCTCGACCTCCGCGACGACGACGCGCGCCTGCGCCTCTTCGCGCGGTTCGACGACGTCGACGTCCGCGCCGCGGACGGGCGGCTCGTCGCCGGCGGGCGGGCGACGCCCGGGGGGAGCGGCCCGGCCTGAGGTCCCGGGGCCGAGGTGACCACCCCCGCGGACCCTTCCAGCGTACTTGACAGAATGTATCTTATGGGGGCAATGTCGGGAGGGCCGGTGGGCACTGGCAGACTCCCGCCATGAGCCGACCCCCCGACGGTGACCGCCTCACGGCGCGCGTGCTCACCGTCGCCGTGGCCGTCGGCGCGTTCGGGCTGGCCTTCGGCAGCGCCGCGGCGGCCGCCGGGATGCCGCCGGCCCTCGTCGTGCTCTCGAGCGTCGTCGTCTTCGCCGGCGCGTCGCAGTTCGCCTTCGTCGCCGTCGCCGCCGTCGCCGGGCCGCTGGCCGGTGCCCTCAGCGGCCTGCTCCTCAACGTGCGGCTCATCGCGTTCGGCGTCGCTCTCGGACCCCGCCTCGGGCCCGGGAGCCTCGGGGCCCGCGTCCTCGACGGCTACCTGACGACGGACGAGTCGGCGGCGATCGCCCTCGACGGACCGCCCGAGGGCACCCGGCGGCGGCTGCGCCTCGCCGGGGCCGCCGTCGGCGCCGCCTGGCTCATGACCACGGCCGCGGGAGCGCTGGGCGGGGCCGTCCTGGACGTCCGCGCCCTCGGTCTGGACGTGGCGTTCCCGGCGACGTTCCTCGCCCTGCTGGCACCGGCCCTGCGGACCCGTGGCGGGCGGGCCACGGCCCTCGTGGCGGGACCGGCCGCAGTGGCGCTCGTCCCCGTGCTGCCCGCCGGCCTGCCGGTCCTCGTCGCGGGCCTCCTCGCCCTGCCCCTCGGCCTGCGCCTCGCCGCCGGGCGTGCCCCGTGAGCGGCGTCATCGCCGGTCCCGGCGTCGTGGGCGGACTCCTTCTCCTCGGCCTCGGGACCCTCGCGATGAAGGCGGCCGGCCCGGTCCTCGTGGGCGGCGGACGTCGGGTCCCCGCCGGGCTGCTGGCCGCGGGCGGTGTCCTGCCGACGGCTCTGCTCGCCGCCCTCGTCGCCACGGACGTGCTGGGCGCCGGCGGACCGGAGCCCGCGCGTCTGGCCGGCGTCGCGGTCGCGGCCGCAGCCGTCGCGCTCCGGGCACCGTTCGTGGTCGTGGTCCTCGCGGCGACGGCGACCACCGCCGTCCTCCGCGCCCTCGGGGCGTAGGCGCGCGCGGATCCGGCTGGGGGCGTGCGCCCGCGGTCCCCGGCCCTCAGGCCCGGCGGCCCGCTCGCGACGCGGCGTCCGCCAGCCGGTCGGCGTACTCGTTCCAGCGGTGGCCGACGTGGGCCCTCACCCAGGCGACCTCCAGCTCGGGCCGCGCCCGCAGGGCCTCGACGAGGCCCCGGACGAGGTCGAGGTTCTCGACCGGCCCCCGGCTCCGGCGCCAGCCGCGCGCCTCCCAGGCCGGCGCCCACTCGTTCACGGTCCGGACCGCCAGCTGCGAGTCGCTGTAGAGGACGGCCGGCGTCCCCTCCGGCACGAGCCGGATGCCCTCGATCAGGGCGGTCAGCTCCATGCGGTTGTTGGTCGTGTCGGGGTCGGCGCCCGAGGCCTCGGCGACGACCGCTCCCCCGACGACGCGGACGGCGCCCCATCCCCCCGGTCCCGGGTTCGGCGTCGCCGACCCGTCCGTGAACACCCCGTCGTCGGGCGACGCCGGCGCACCGTCACCCACGGCCATCGCATGCCTCCCGAGCGGGTCCCGGCCGGCGCCCCGGGGGTCCGAGCCGCGCGCCGGGCCCGAGGCTACGGACCGCGGTCGCCCGCGGTGCATCACGCCCCGCCTCCGACGTCGCGCGGTGAGCGCACACGCTGCGCGCACTGGTGGATGTGAGTTCTATTCCACGCGCAGGGCCGTCGGGAGGGACTCCTGGGGCGTTCCGAGCCCGGGAGGCGACCGCCCACGGCGGCGTCCTGCGGCCCTCCTCCTCGGTCGGCGACGCAGGGGCGTGCCGGCGCGCGCGGCGCCGAGGCGTGCCGCCGGGCCCCGCCCCGGTCCGCGGCGGTCGCCTGCCGTTCCGCGCGATCGCACGGTGGGGCGCAGAACGCCTCCTGCGGCCGCCTGAACGCGTTCTGCGAGGGGTCTCGCGCTCCATGCACCCGTCCTCCACCCCCGTCGGGGACGACCGCGCCACCGTGCGCCGAGCCGCCCGTCCACACGCCGCGCCGACGCGTCCGCCCGTCGCGTCGCGCGACGTCGACGTCGTCGCCGTCATCACCGTGGCGCGCACGCGGACGCCGCGCCGATCCCGCACATCGCGTGCGTCGTCAGGACGGCGGAACACCTCGTCGTCCACGACGTCCGGGCAGGGTGTCCTTCCGCGTCGGCGTGCACGTCGCACCTAGAGTTCCCCACGTCGCCATCGAGCGGTGGTGACGCACCCAGTACCGGGAGGCAACATCGATGGCAGCAGCCAAGAAGACCGCCAAGAAGGCGGCGAAGCGCCCGGCCAAGAAGGCCGCCAAGCGCCCCGCCAAGAAGGCGGCGAAGCGGCCCGCGAAGAAGGCCGCGAAGAAGGCGGCGAAGCGTCCGGCCAAGAAGGCGGCGAAGCGTCGCACCACCAAGAAGGCGGCGAAGAAGGCCGCGAAGCGCCCGGCGAAGAAGGCCGCCAAGCGCCCCGCGAAGAAGGCCGCCAAGAAGTCGGCGAAGAAGGCCGCGAAGCGCCCGGCGAAGAAGGCCGCCAAGCGCCCCGCGAAGAAGGCCGCCAAGCGCACGGCGAAGAAGGCCGCCAAGCGCTGATCGCACCTGTCCTCCCCGGAGGGGCCGCCCGCACGTCGGGGCGGCCCCTCCGGGCGTTCGGGGGCGTTCACGGCGCGAGCCGAGGATGCGCCGGACGACCTGCGTCGCAGGTGCGCAGGGACCGACGCCACCTCGGTCGGCGGAGCGCCCGCACCGATACCGTCGCCGCATGGACCTGCTGCGACTCGATCCCGACGCCCCCACCCCGCGCGGCGAGGCGGTCCTGCTCGTGGCCCTCGATGGCTGGACGGACGCCGGCATGGGGGGGACGACGGCCGCCGAGCATCTCCGCGAGCGCCTGGGTGCGGTCCGGCTCGGCACGTTCGACGGGGACGCGCTCTACGACTACCGAGACCGTCGCCCCGCGCTCGACATCGACCGGGGACGCCTCGGTGAGGTCCGGTGGCCCGAGCTCGCCGTCGAACTCGTCTCACCTGCGAGCGGCCCGCAGCTGGTCGTCGTCAGCGGTCCCGAGCCCGACCTCGCCTGGCGCGGGCTGACCCGGGACCTCGCCGAGCTGGCCGAGCGCTGGGACGTCCGCCGCTACGTCGGGTTCGGAAGCGTCCCGGGCCCTATCCCCCACACCCGGCCGGTCCGCGTCGTCTGCACCTCGAACGACCCGGTGCTGCTCGCCCGCATGGGCGCCGCGCACGAGCGGATGACCGTCCCCGCCTCGTGTCAGGTCGCCATCGAGGCCGATCTGGCGACCCGTGGCCTGACCACCCTCGGCATGTGGGTCCGGATCCCCCACTACGTCGGCGGGGTCTACCCCGACGCGGCCCGCGCCCTTCTCGAGCGCCTCAGCGGTCATCTCGGCACCCACGTCGACCTCTCGGCGCTGGACCGCGACATGGTGGAGAACCGCCAGCGCCTCGACGCCGCCGCCTCGTCCTCGGCCGAGGTCCGGGCCCATGTCGCCGAGCTCGAGCGCCTGTACGACGACCTCGACCTCGAGGCCGACACGGGGCTCCCCGACGTGGCCGAGCCGCTCAGCGACGCCGAGGTGCCGTCCGGCGACGAGCTGGCCGCCGAGATCGAGCAGTTCCTGCGCGGGGGCGCCTGAGCCCGCCGCGGGCGGCGACCACCACCTTCCGTTCCCCGGCGGTCAGGCCGTGAGCGCCCCGACGACGTGGTCGACGCAGGCCGTGTACGCCTCGAGGTCCGCCAGGGGTACCGCCGGGAAGAACGCGACCCGCAGCTGGTTCCGCCCGAGCTTTCGGTAGGCGTCCGTGTCGACGACGCCGTGCGCCCGCAGGACGCGGTTGACGTCGTCGGCGGCGACGCCGTCGAGGTCCACCGTCCCGACGACGAGGGACCGCGCGGCGGGGTCCGCGACGAACGGCGTCGCCCACGGGCGCGAAGCGGCCCAGCCGTAGAGGTGGTCCGCCTTCGCGCGCTGTGACGCCACCACGCCGTCCAGACCCCCGTGCTCGGTCAGCATCGCCTCCACCTGGACCCGGGCCATCACGATCGTCGCGAGCGCCGGGGTGTTGTAGGTCTGGTCCTTCCGGGAGTTCTCGACGACGGTCGCGAGGTCGAGGAAAGCGGGGACGTACCGGTCCGACGCCGCGACCCGCGCGATGCGGTCCAGCGCGGCCGGCGACGCGAGGGCGACGGTCAGTCCGCCGTCCGAGGCGAACCCCTTCTGGAGGCTGAAGTAGTACAGGTCGACGGCCGCGGGGTCGAGCGGCAGCCCGCCAGCGCCCGAGGTCGCGTCGACGACGACGAGGGCGTCGTCCAGCCG
>JBEARL010000014.1:0-23909 GCA_041163265.1 Actinomycetota bacterium | reverse complement strand
GCGGGCCATGTGGCCGGGCGACTTCGGCGCGACGAGCAGCACGTCGATGTCCTGGGGCGGGGTGATCAGCCCGTACCGGATGTTCAGGCCGTGGCCGAAGAGCAGCGCCTTGCCCGTCGTCAGCGTCTCGCGCAGGCCCGACTCCCACATCGGCTTCTGCGCGGTGTCGGGGGCGAGGACGACGACGAGGTCGGCCTCGGCCGCCGCGTCGTTCGTGTCGAGGACCCGCAGGCCCTGCTCCTCGGCGGCCGCGCGGCCCTTCGAGCCGGGCCGCAGGCCGACCCGGACGTCGACGCCCGAGTCGCGGAGGTTCAGCGCGTGCGCGTGGCCCTGGCTGCCGTAGCCCAGGACCGCGACCGTCCGGGTCCGGATCAGGTCGTGGTCGACGTCGGCGTCGTGGAAGATGGTGGCCATGCCGGCTCCTGCGGTCGTCGGTGCGGGCGCGCGGACCGTCGCGCGCGGACGGCGGGGATGCTAGTGGCGGCGCGGCTCTAGACTCCCCGCCGCCCGAGCCCCGCACCCCGCCGGAGGACCCGCGTGAGCCGTCCGCGCACCGTCATCGAGAAGGTCTGGGAGGAGCACCTCGTCCGCCGCGAGGAGGGCCGCCCCGACCTGCTCTACGTCGACCTCCACCTCACGCACGAGGTCACCTCGCCCCAGGCGTACGACGGGCTGCGGGCCGCCGGTCGCCGGGTCCGCCGGCCCGAGCACACGCTGGCCGTGATGGACCACAACGTCCCGACGCTGCCGGCGCAGGTCCACGGCCAGCTGCCGCTCGAGGACCAGCTCTCGGCCGCGCAGCTCGAGGCGCTCCGTCGCAACGCCGAGGAGTTCGGCGTCAAGCTGTTCCAGATGGGCATGCGCAACCAGGGCATCGTCCACGTCATCGGCCCCGAGCTGGGACTGACGCAGCCTGGCGCGGTCATCGTCTGCGGCGACTCGCACACCGCGACCCACGGCGCGTTCGGCGCGCTCGCGTTCGGCATCGGCACCTCCGAGGTCGAGCACGTCCTCGCGACCAGCGTCATCGGCGTCGACGGCGGCGTCGGCCACGTCATCGAGTACCGCGGGCAGGCCATCCGCGACCTCTCGATGGAGGGCCGAATGACGGTCTGCAACATGTCGATCGAGGGCGGGGCGCGGGCCGGGCTGGTCTCGCCCGACGACACGACGTTCGCCTACCTCAAGGACAAGCCGCTCGCGCCGCAGGGCGGGCTCTGGGACGAGGCGCTGGCGCACTGGCGCACCCTCGCGACCGACGAGGGGGCGACGTTCGATCGCACCGTCCGCATCGACGCGGCCGAGGTCGCCCCGACGGTCACCTGGGGCACGACGCCGGCGCAGAGCATCAAGATCGGTCAGCGCGTGCCGACCCTCGACGACGCGCCCGACGAGGGCACGCGGAAGCAGTGGGCGCGGGCCTTCGAGTACATGGGACTCGACGGCGGCGAGGAGCTGGGCGCGCTGAAGCTCGACAAGGTGTTCATCGGGTCCTGCACCAACGCCCGCATCGAGGACCTCCGCGAGGTCGCCCGCATCGTCGACGGGAAGCGCGTCGCCGACGGGCTCGAGGTCATGGTCGTGCCCGGCTCGGGGCTCGTGAAGGCCCAGGCCGAGGCCGAGGGCGTCGCCGACGTGCTGATCGCCGCCGGGATGGACTGGCGCGAACCGGGCTGCTCGATGTGCCTCGGCATGAACCCCGACCAGCTGAAGCCCGGCGAGCGCTGCGTCTCGACGTCGAACCGGAACTTCGAGGGCCGGCAGGGGTTCCGCGGACGCACGCACCTCGCGTCGCCCGCGATGGCCGCCGCGGCCGCGGTCGCCGGCCGCATCGTCGACGTCAGGGAGGTCGCGGCATGAGGCCGTTCGCGCCGGTCGACTCGATCGTCTGCCCCATCGACGCGAACGACGTCGACACCGACCAGATCGTCCCGAAGCAGTACCTCAAGCGCATCGAGCGCACCGGCTTCGGGCCCTTCGCCTTCGCCGAGTGGCGCTACGAGCCCGACGGCACCCCGAAGCCCGAGTTCGCGATGAACCGTCCCGAGCACGCCGGGGCGGAGGTGCTGGTCGCCGGTCGGAACTTCGGGTGCGGGTCGTCCCGCGAGCACGCGCCGTGGGCGCTCGAGGACGCCGGGTTCCGCGTCATCGTCGCGCCGAGCTTCGCCGACATCTTCCGGACCAACTGCGGGAAGATCGGCGTGCTCTGCGTCGAGCTGCCCGAGGCCGAGGTGCGGCGAGTCTTCGAGCTGGTCGCGAAGGACCCGACCGTCCGGTGCCGCGTCGACCTCGAGGCGCAGACGATCGTCGTCGAGGGCACGCAGGGCATTGACGCGGTCGAGGCGACCTTCGACATCGACGGGCACACGAAGCGGTGCCTGCTCGAGGGCCTCGACGACATCGGCCTGACCCTCGAGCACGAGGCGGACATCACCGCCTACGAGGCGCGGCGCCCGGCCTGGCGGCCGCTGGTCCCGACGCCGTAGGGGCGGGGCGCCCCGCGCCGCTACCCTCCGCGACCGCACCACGCCCTGGTAGCTCAGTCGGCAGAGCACATCCATGGTAAGGATGGGGTCCGGAGTTCGATTCTCCGCCAGGGCTCGCACACCTCCGGTCCGGAAGGGACCTCTCCCGTGACCGTCGCCGTCCGCGCCGAGGGCCTCGTCAAGCGCTACGGCGCCGTGACCGCCCTCGACGGCCTCGACCTCGAGGTCGGTCGGGGCGACATCCTCGGCGTCCTCGGCCCCAACGGCGCCGGGAAGACGACCGCCGTCCGCATCCTCACGACGCTGCTGATCCCCGACGCGGGCCGGGCCGAGGTCGCCGGCGTCGACGTGCTGGCCGACCCGCGCGGCGTCCGGCGCCGCATCGGGCTGTCGGGTCAGTACGCGGCGGTCGACGAGGACCTGACCGGCCGCGAGAACCTCGTGATGATCGGCCGGCTGACCCGGCTGCGCCGCGGTGCGGCCCGCCGGCGCGCCGGCGAGCTGCTCGAGCGGTTCGACCTGACGGACGCCGCCGACCGGCCGGTGAAGGGCTACTCGGGCGGGATGCGCCGCCGCCTCGACCTCGCGGGGGCGCTGGTCGCCGCGCCCGAGGTCCTGTTCCTCGACGAGCCGACGACGGGCCTCGACCCGCGCAGCCGCCTCGGGATGTGGGACGTCATCCGCGAGCTGACCGCCGGCGGCACGACGCTGCTGCTCACGACGCAGTACCTCGAGGAGGCCGACCAGCTGGCCCGCGACGTGCTGGTCATCGACCGGGGCCGGGCCGTCGCGCACGGCTCGCCCGACGAGCTGAAGGCCCGCGTCGGCGGCGAGCACGTCGAGGTCGTCGTCCGCGACCGCGCGCGGCTGCCCGAGGCCGCCGACCTGGTCGCCGCGCGGGCCGAGGGCGGGCGGAGCGCCGTCGCGACCGATGCGCAGACCGGCCTCGTCTCGGCGCCGGTCACCGGCGGGGCGACCACGCTGGCCGCGGTCCTCGCCGACCTCGCGGCGGCGGGCCTGGCCGTCGGCGAGGTGGGGCTGCGCCGCGCGACGCTCGACGAGGTGTTCCTCACGCTGACGGGCCATGCTGCGGAGGAGGCGGCATGAGCACGCTGCTGCGCCGCGTCGGCTGGGCCCTGCACGACGGCCACGTCATCGCGCTGCGCAACGTCATCCTGATCCGGCGCGTGCCCGAGGTCCTCGCGGGCGTGCTCGTCGCGCCGATCATGTTCGTGCTGCTGTTCGCCTACGTGTTCGGGTCCTCGATCCCGATCGAGGGGCTGAGCTACCGCGAGTTCCTGATCGCCGGCATCTTCGCCCAGACCGTCGTGTTCGGTGCGACGTTCACCGGCGCGGGCCTGGCTCAGGACGTCCGCAAGGGCATCATGGACCGGTTCCGGTCGCTGCCGATGGCGCCTACCGCGGTGCTCGTCGGCCGGACGACCAGCGACGTCATCTACAACGTGCTGACCGTCGTCGTGATGTCCCTGGCCGGCCTCGCCGTCGGATGGCGGGTCCGGTCGTCGGTGCTCGAGGCGCTCGGCGGGTTCCTCATCCTGCTGCTGTTCGCCTACGCGCTGTCCTGGGTGATGGCGTACCTCGGCCTGCTCGTCCCGAAGCCCGAGGTCCTGAACAACACGGCGTTCGTCGTGATCTTCCCGCTGACCTTCGTCGCGAACACGTTCGTCCCCGCCGAGAACCTGCCGGGGCCGCTACGGACGCTGGCCGAGTGGAACCCGGTCTCGGCCGTGACCGAGGCGGCCCGCCACGCGTTCGGCAACACCAGTCCGCTGGCGCCGACCCCCGAGGTCTGGCCGCTGCAGCACCCGGTCGCGTACACGCTCATCTGGGTCGCGATCCTGCTGGTCATGTTCGTGCCGCTCTCGACGCGGCAGCTGCGGCGGGCCGCCCTGCGCTGAGGGGCTTCCGTTCGGCGTCACGGGGATCGACCGCTTGACCCGTCGCGGCCGGTCCGTACCCTTGACTTCCGACAGGAAGTCAGGACTTCAGGATGGTGCAGGACGCTCATCCCCGTGAGCCGGACGGACTTCTGCGCCGGGTTCGGCTCGCTCGGGGCCTCACGGTCGCCGCTGCCGCTCGGCTCGCGGGGGTCTCGGCCAGCCGCGTCTCGCAGGTCGAGCGGGCCGAGTCGGCGGGCACGCTTCGCCTCGACACGCTCGAGCGGTTCGCGTCGGCGCTGGGCTACCGGCTCCGCTACGAACTGGCGCCGTCCGACCCGGTCGGCGACCCCACGGCCACGTTCGCCGCCGAAGGCGCCGGCGGGTACATCACGGTGCGCGATCCGGCGACCGAGGCGCCCTCGGCGGTGCTGCGACGTCTCGAGGCCGAGGGGATCCTCACGCGGGCCGACGACGACCTCGCGACCCTCCCACCGCCTCCGCCGCCGTCGGCGCGGCTCCTCGCCTCGCTCGGTGGCCGCACGCTGACCGAGGTGCTCCTCGCGGATCGCGAGGCGGACCCGCGATGAGTGGCGATCCCTCGGCCGGCCCACCGGCGCCCGCCTGGTACCTCGACACCTCGGCGGCCACGAAGCTCGTCCTCCCCGAGGCCGAGTCGGTGCCGCTGCGGGCGTGGTGCGACCGGACCTTCGCGGACGGCGGCCGGATCATCATCAGCGACCTCGTCCGCGCCGAGCTCCTTCGCACGGTCCGCCGCCACGACCCCGACCTCCTCCCGTTCGCCCGCGGCGCAGCGGCGAGGTTCGGCCGCCTCGCCGTCACCCGACGCTGCTTCGACAGCTCGGCGGCGATCGCGCCACCCATCCTCCGGACGCTCGACGCGCTGCACCTCGCGACGGCCCTCCAGCTCGGATCCGCCCTGGCCGGCATCGTCACCTACGACGACCGGCTCGCCGGCGCCGCAGACCTCCAGGGGGTCGCCCGGACGGCTCCTGGGCGCGACCGGTAGCCTCCCGAGGCCCGGCGGCGTAGCTCAGAGGCAGAGCAAGCGACTCATAATCGCTGTGTCGGTGGTTCGATTCCACCCGCCGCTACCAGGACCCCGACCGCCGGAGGAGCGCCGCGATGGCCCTGAACCCCGCGAAGGTCGGGGCGGTCTACCCGACCTACCGCTACGAGGTCTCGCGCGAGAAGATCCGCGAGTACGCCATGGCGCTCGGCGAGAACGACCCCCGGTACACGGCCGAGGGCGACGACTGCGTCGCGCCGCCGACGTTCGCCGCCGCCTTCACCATCACCCGCGGCGCGCTCGACCTGTTCGCCGACCCCGAGCTCGGCGCCCACCCGGCGCTGGTCCACGGCTCGCAGCGCTTCACCTGGCACGGACGGCCGCTGCGCCCCGGCGACGTCCTGGCCTGCCGGCCCCGCATCGAGTCGATCGTGAACCGCGGCCGGAACGAGTTCCTGACCATCGTGGTCGACTGCGTGCACGAGGGGTCGGGCGACCCCGCGCTGACCGCCGAGACCACCATCGTGTTCCTCGGGTCGGCGCCGCAGGACGCGGCGGGGGAGGGGGCGGCGTGAGCCTCGCGGTCGGCGACGTCCTCGCACCGGTGACGCAGCAGTCGTCGCTGGTCACCTCGGTCATGTACGCCGCGGCGTCCGGCGACTACAACCCGCTCCACTACGACCCCGGCTTCGCGGGGCAGGTCTCGCCGACGGGCGGGCCCATCGCCCACGGGATGTACTCGATGGGCCTGACCTCCCGGATGCTGGCCGCCGCGGCCGGCGGCCCCGACGGGGTCCTCGAGCTGCAGGTCCGGTTCTCGAAGCCGTGGCCGCTGGGCGCGACGGCGACGTTCTCGGGCACGGTCTCGGCCGTCGAGGACGGGGTCGCGACCGTCGAGGTCGGCGGCGAGCTCGAGGACGGCACCCGGATCCTGACCGGCACGGCCCGCATCCGGGCCTGAGCGGCCCGCAGGGCCCCGGTCGCCCCGGGGGTCCGGCCCGCCGTCCGGGGCCGGTTGTCGGGGGTCCGCCGGGGTGGGTACGCTGTCCGCGCTGCCTCCCAGTGGGGCAGCGTTCCCTTGTCGGGGCCGCCCTCGCACGCGGGTCCGGCGCCGGCCGCTCGGTCCCCGGGCCGCGGCCGTCCACGGGAGTAGCTCAACCTGGTAGAGCACCGGTCTCCAAAACCGGCGGTTGGGGGTTCAAGTCCCTCCTCCCGTGCGAGCCGGCCGGTGCCCCGCGGCCGCAGCAGGACCGGTCGGGGCGAGTCCGCCGCGCGCGGCGAGGAGGTGTGGACGTGACGGACGACGAGCGTCGGCGCACGTCCCCGCCGCAGTTCCTCCGCGAGGTCCGCGCCGAGCTGCGCAAGGTGAACTGGCCGAGCCGCGAGCAGATCGCGTCCTACACGGTGGTCGTCCTCGTGATCACGGCGGTCCTGACGGTCTTCGTCTGGGGCGCCGACGAGGGCATCCGCCGCATCGTCCTCGAGACCCTGGGGTGAGCGCCGTGAACGACGAGACCACGACCGTGGACGCCTCCGACGTGGACGACCTGCTCGCCCTCGCCGGCGCGGGCGGCTCGGACGCCGCCCCGACCGAGGTCGCCGCCGAGGTCGCCGCCGTGCCGGACGCCGCGCCAGCCGCCGAGTCGACGCCGGCTCCGCGCCCGCGTCCGCGCACCCTGGCGGACGTCCGGGACCAGAAGGACCTCGCCCGCCTCGTCGGCGACTGGTTCGTGGTCCACACCTACGCCGGCTACGAGCAGCGGGTGAAGGACAACCTCGAGCAGCGCGTCGAGACCTTCGAGGCCCAGGACCGCGTGCACGAGATCGTGATCCCCACCGAGGAGGTCACGGAGTACAAGAAGGGCAAGAAGACCGTCTCCCAGAAGAAGTTCCTGCCCGGCTACGTGCTCGTCCGCATGGACATGGACGACGACGTCTGGGGCATCGTCCGCCACACGCCGGCCGTGACCGGCTTCGTCGGCTCGCCGGGCACGCGGCCCGTCCCGCTGCAGACCAAGGAGGTCGCCGGGATCCTGCGCCTCCCCGCCGTCTACGTCGAGGAGCCCGAGGAGTCGCCCGAGCAGGCCCGCGCCGCCGCCGTCGAGCGCGCCGCGGCCACCATCGACCTCGAGATCGACGAGACCGTCCGGGTCACGACCGGCCCGTTCGCCGACTTCACCGGCACGATCTCGGAGATCAACCTCGACCAGGCCCGGGTCAAGGTCCTGGTCAGCGTGTTCGGCCGGGAGACCCCGCTCGAGCTCCCGTTCGACCACGTCGCGAAGATCTGACGCCGCCCCGCGCGGCTCACGGAGGAACCCCCGATGGCGAAGCAGGTCAAGGGCTTCATCAAGCTCCAGATCCCGGCCGGCAAGGCCAACCCGGCGCCGCCGGTCGGCCCGGCGCTCGGCCAGCAGTCCGTGAACATCATGGAGTTCTGCAAGGCGTTCAACGACGCCACGGCCGCGATGGGCGACGACATCGTCCCCGTCGAGATCACGGTCTACGAGGACCGCTCGTTCACCTTCGTGACCAAGACGCCCCCGGCGTCGCAGCTGCTGCTGCGCGCGGCCGGCGTCCCGAAGGGCTCGGCGACCCCGGCCACGGCCAAGGTCGGCAGCGTCTCGAAGGCGCAGGTCCGAGAGATCGCCGAGCGCAAGCTCGTCGACCTGAACGCCAACGACGTCGAGATGGCGATGCGCATCATCGAGGGCACCGCGCGCTCGATGGGCATCACCGTCGAGGCCTGACCCCCAGCACCCCCGCAGCACCCGCACACCCCCCGCACCACCCCCTACGACGTGGGAGACGGCCCCGGGCCGTCGTCCGGACCACGAGGAGCAGCACCATGGCGAAGCGCAGCAGGCGGTACCGCGCGGCGCTCGAGCGCATCGAGCCCGACACCCTCTACGCCCCGGCGCAGGGCCTCGCCCTGCTCAAGGAGATCGGCCAGGCCGGCTACGACGCGACCGTCGAGGCCGTCCTGCGGCTGGGCGTCGACACCCGGCAGGCGGACCAGATGGTCCGCGGCGCCGTCTCCCTGCCCCACGGCACCGGGAAGACGGTCCGCGTCGCGGTCGTGACCGGCGGCGAGCGGGCCGCCGCGGCCCGCGAGGCCGGGGCGGACCTGGTCGGCGGTGACGAGCTGGTCGACGAGCTGGGCGCCGGGAAGCACCTCGACGTCCTCGACGCGATCATCGCGACGCCGGACATGATGGGGAAGCTCGGCCGTCACGGCAAGGTGCTCGGCCCGCGCAACCTGATGCCGAACCCGAAGTCGGGGACGGTGACCATGGACGTCGCGAAGGCCGTCCGCGAGATCAAGGCCGGTCGGGTCGAGTTCCGCGCCGACCGCAACGGCAACGTCCACGCGGTGATCGGCCGGGTCTCGTTCTCGCCCGAGCAGCTGCTCGACAACTACGCCGCCCTGTACGACGAGGTCGTCCGGCTCCGCCCCTCGGCCGCGAAGGGCCGGTACGTCCGCTCGGCGACCGTCTCGACGTCGACCAGCCCCGGCGTCCCGCTCGAGACCGGCACCGCCCGGGCCGACGCGGCCTGACGCCGTCCCCGGGCCGGCGGGACGGACCCCCGTCCCCCGGCCCCCGCGGGGGTCGCTAGGCTCCCGCACCGCACGACCGCATCCGCACGACCTGACCGAAGACCGCTGGACGCCCGCACCGCCGGGCCGAAGGACTCCCGCCGGGGACCCCGGGGGAGCGTCCCGCGCAGGTGAGGGCAGGGCGGCGCCCCTCGGGGCGCGCCCGGACGCCTCCTCCTGCGCGCCGACCGCAGGACGTCCGAGAGGACGGGGAGGCACGCCGTGGCCCGCGAGGACAAGGCCGCCGTCGTCACCGAGGTGCGCGACCGCGTCGCCGGCAGCGCCGCGATGCTGCTGACGCACTACCGCGGCCTCGGCATGAAGGACCTCTCCGCGCTGCGGACCGCCCTGCGCGACGTCGACGCCGAGCTGCGCGTCGTGAAGAACACGCTGGCCCGGCGCGCCGTCGCCGAGGCCGGCGTCGAGGGCCTCGACGACCTGCTCGAGGGCCCGACCGGCCTGGTGTTCTGCGGGACGGACCCCGTCGGTCCCGCCAAGGCGCTGAAGGCGTTCGCGAAGGACCATCCCGAGCTCGTCGTCCGCGGCGGCTGGCTCGACGGCGCCGTCCTCGACGCCGACGAGGCGACCCGCCTCGCGGACCTGGCCTCGCGCGAGGAGCTGCTCGCGAAGCTCGCCGGCCTCATGCAGGGCGCGCTCTCGGGCATGGCCCGCCTGCTCCAGGCCCCGCTGGCCCACCAGGCCCGCCTGCTCCAGGCGCTGGCCGACAAGGGCGGGGCCGCCGGCCCCGGCGCCGACGCCGCGGCCTGATCCCGACCTGCACGACCGCACGATCCCACGCACGTCCCCAGGCACCACGCAGGACCCGACCCGATGGAGGCAGTCATGGCCAAGCTCAGCACCGACGAGCTGATCGAGCAGTTCAAGGAGCTGACGCTCCTCGAGCTCTCCGAGCTCGTCAAGAAGTTCGAGGAGACCTTCGAGGTCACCGCGGCGGCCCCCGTGGCCGTGGCCGCGGCCGCCGGTGCCCCGGCGGGCGGCGGCGACGCCGGCGACGAGAAGACCTCCTTCGACGTGGTCCTCAAGGACGGCGGCGAGAAGAAGATCCAGGTCATCAAGGAGGTGCGCGCGCTGACGAACCTCGGCCTCAAGGAGGCCAAGGACCTCGTCGAGGGTGCGCCCAAGCCGGTGCTCCAGGGCGTGGACAAGGCGGCCGCCGAGGCCGCCAAGGCCCAGCTCGAGGAGGCCGGGGCGACCGTCGAGCTGGCCTGACCCGTCCGCGCCGGCCGTCCGCCCCGCCCCGCGGGTCCCGGACGGCCGGCCGGGTCGGGGTTTGACGGTCCGCGGGGGCCGTCGGTAGCATCTCGGACCGCCTGCGCCCGCGCCGTCCCACGCACCGCCACGGCTCCGCCCGTGGTCGTGTCCGTGCCCCGAGGTCCTGCCATCTCCCGTTCCCGCCCGTCGGCCGTCCGCGGCCCCGAGGCGCGTCGCGCGCCGTCCGCCGGGGTCCCCGCGCGCGGCGCCGTGCGGGGCCGCTCGGACGGGCACCCGCACGCCCCACCCGACGGGCGGTGACGCGCCCGGGTCACTGACCCACCGCCGTCACCGTCCCGCCGCACCGTCCGCATCGCCCGCAGCACCCGCGCACGCCGTCCCGACGGCCCGCGCGGTCCGCACGCCGCCGCACCATCGGTCCTCCCGGCCCGCGCCGCCGGAGGGGCCCGCGTCCCCACGGGGACGTGCTGCCGAGGGAGGTCCACGTTGACGACGAACCGCACCGACTCCCGGCTCAGCTTCGCGAGGATCCGCGAGGCGCTCCCGCTCGAGGACCTCGACCTCGTCGCCATCCAGCGCGAGTCGTTCGACTGGCTCATCGACGCCGGCATCGGCGAGGTCCTCGCCGAGGTCTCCCCGATCGAGGACAGCCAGGGCCGCATGGCGCTGCGCTTCGTCGAGCACCGTCTCGAGGACCCCAAGCACTCGTGGCAGGAGTGCAAGGAGAAGGACTACACCTACTCGCGGCCGCTGTTCGTCACCGCCGAGTTCCAGAACAAGGACGACGGGACCATCAAGGCCCAGACGGTGTTCATGGGCGACTTCCCCGTCATGACCGACCGCGGCACCTTCGTCATCAACGGCACCGAGCGCGTCGTCGTCTCGCAGCTGGTCCGCTCGCCGGGCGTGTACTTCGACCGCAGCATCGACAAGACGACCGGTCGCGACCTCTACGCCTGCAAGATCATCCCGGCCCGCGGCGCCTGGCTCGAGTTCGAGGTCGACAAGCGCGACCTCGTCGCCGTCCGCGTCGACCGCAAGCGCAAGCAGCCGGTCAGCGTGTTCTACCGGGCGCTGAAGGCGTTCGTCCGCGACCCCGAGACCGGCCGGTACGTGCTGGCGCCGGACGACGTGCTGCGCACCGAGGTCGACGACGCCGAGATCCTCGACCTCTTCGGCGGGGCCGAGTCGGTCGCGCTGACCCTCGAGAAGGACACCACCGGCCGCACGCCGGCCGCGGCCCTCGAGGACATCTACCGCAAGCTCCGTCCGGGCGAGCCGCCGAACATCGAGCAGTCCGGCCAGCTGCTGCTGGGCATGTTCTTCGCCCCGAAGAAGTACGACCTCGCACGCGTGGGTCGGTACAAGATCTCGGGCCTGCGCGAGAGCGGCTCGGACGTCGTGAAGCACGGCAAGCTGACCGACGAGTTCGCGACCCTCGCCGGCGCGTTCGCCGCGCGCGGCCTGCCCGGCGACCCGCAGGGCCACCTGCTCACGGCCGAGGACTGCCTCGCGACGATGAGCTACCTCGTGAAGCTGCACGCCGGCGCCGAGGGGTACGACGTCGACGACATCGACCACTTCGGCAACCGCCGCCTGCGGTCGGTCGGCGAGCTGATCCAGAACCAGGTCCGCATCGGCCTCAGCCGCATGGAGCGCGTCGTCCGCGAGCGGATGACGACCCAGGACCTCGAGTCGATCACGCCCCAGACGCTGATCAACATCCGGCCGGTCGTCTCGTCCATCCGCGAGTTCTTCGGGACGTCGCAGCTGTCGCAGTTCATGGACCAGACCAACCCGCTGGCCGGCATCACGCACAAGCGCCGCCTCTCAGCGCTCGGCCCCGGCGGTCTGTCGCGCGAGCGCGCGGGCTTCGAGGTCCGCGACGTCCACCCGTCGCACTACGGCCGCATGTGCCCCATCGAGACCCCGGAGGGCCCGAACATCGGCCTGATCGGGTCGCTCGCCTCGTACGCGCGCATCAACGAGTTCGGGTTCGTCGAGACCCCGTACCGCCGCGTCGTGAAGGGGAAGGTCACCGACCAGATCGAGTACCTGACCGCCGACGAGGAGGACCGGTACGTCGTCGCCCAGGCGAATGCACCGTTCGACGCCAAGTCCGGCCGGTTCGTCAACGAGCGGGTCCTCGTGCGCCGCAAGGGCGGCGAGGTCGGCGAGGTCGCGCCCGAGGCCGTCGACTTCATGGACGTCTCGCCGCGCCAGATCGTCTCGCTCTCGGCCGCGCTGATCCCGTTCCTCGAGCACGACGACGCGAACCGGGCCCTGATGGGCGCGAACATGCAGCGCCAGGCCGTCCCGCTGCTCCGGGCCGAGGCCCCGCTGGTGGGGACCGGCATCGAGGCGAAGACCGCCGGCGACGCCGGCGACCTCGTCCGCTCCGAGGCCGGCGGGGTGGTCGTCGAGGTCACCTCGACGCGCATCGTCGTCCGCGGGGACGACGACCGCATCCACTCCTACGACCTGACGAAGTTCGAGCGCTCGAACCAGGGCTCGTGCATCAACCAGCGTCCCGTCGTCACCGAGGGCGACCGCGTCGAGGCGGGCGCTGTCCTCGCCGACGGCCCGTCGACCGACGGCGGCGAGCTGGCGCTCGGCCGCAACCTCCTCGTCGCGTTCATGTCGTGGGAGGGCTACAACTTCGAGGACGCGATCATCCTCTCCGAGCGGCTCGTCCGCGAGGACGTGCTGACGTCGATCCACATCGAGAAGCTCGAGGTGGACGCCCGCGAGACGAAGCTCGGTCCCGAGGAGATCACGGCCGACATCCCGAACATCTCGGAGTCGATGCTCGCGAACCTCGACGAGGACGGCATCGTCCGCGTCGGGGCGGAGGTCGCCCCGGGCGACATCCTCGTCGGCAAGGTCACGCCGAAGGGCGAGACCGAGCTGACCCCCGAGGAGCGGCTGCTCCGCGCGATCTTCGGCGAGAAGGCGCGCGAGGTCCGCGACACGTCGCTGAAGGTCCCGCACGGCGAGCGCGGCATCGTCATCGACCGCCAGCGCTTCACCCGCGAGCAGGGCGACGAGCTCGACCCGGGCGTCAACGAGTCGGTCCGCGTCCTCATCGCGACGAAGCGGAAGATCTCGGAGGGCGACAAGCTCGCCGGCCGCCACGGCAACAAGGGCGTCATCGCGAAGATCCTGCCCGTCGAGGACATGCCGTTCCTCGAGGACGGGACCCCGGTCGACATCGTCCTGAACCCGCTCGGCGTCCCGTCCCGCATGAACGTCGGCCAGGTGCTCGAGACGCACCTCGGCTGGGCCGCCCGCAACGGCTGGGCGTTCGAGACCACCCCCGAGTGGTTCGAGCGCGTCGGCTGGGGCAAGGACGAGCGCGTCGTCGAGGGCCCGGTCCGGCTCGCGACGCCGGTGTTCGACGGCTGCCGCCAGGAGGAGCTCGCGGACCTGCTCGCGAACACCGCCCCGACGGCCGACGGCGTCCGCCTCGTCGGCCCCGAGGGGAAGGCCCGCGTCATCGACGGCCGGAGCGGCGTGCCGATCGACGCGGACGTGACCGTGGGCTACATGTACGTCCTCAAGCTGCACCACCTGGTCGACGAGAAGATCCACGCCCGCTCGACCGGCCCCTACTCGATGATCACGCAGCAGCCGCTGGGCGGCAAGGCCCAGTTCGGCGGCCAGCGGTTCGGAGAGATGGAGGTCTGGGCCCTCGAGGCGTACGGCGCCGCCTACGCCCTCCAGGAGCTCCTGACCATCAAGTCCGACGACACCATCGGGCGCGTCCGCGTCTACGAGGCCATCGTCAAGGGCGACAACGTCCCCGAGCCCGGCATCCCCGAGTCCTTCAAGGTGCTCGTGAAGGAGATGCAGGCGCTCGCGCTGAACGTCGAGGTCCTGAACCCTTCGGGCGAGAGCATCGAGCTGCGCGACAGCGAGGACGAGGCGTTCCGCGCGGTCGAGGCGCTCGGCATCAACCTCTCCCGGCCGGAGCGCCCGTCCTTCGACGGCTTCTGAGCCGCACGCGCACCGCCCGCACCGCCCGCACGCCACGCAGCAGCCGCACCGCCCGAACCGCCGCCGCCACGCACCGCCCCTGAGGGGCGAGGAGGAGCGTCCGAGATGCTGGACGTCAACCACTTCGACAGCATGCGCATCTCCCTCGCGGAGGCGCACCAGGTCCGCATGTGGTCGAACGGCGAGGTCAAGAAGCCGGAGACGATCAACTACCGCACGCTGAAGCCCGAGAAGGACGGGCTGTTCTGCGAGAAGATCTTCGGCCCCACGCGGGACTGGGAGTGCACCTGCGGCAAGTACAAGCGGGTCCGGTTCAAGGGCATCATCTGCGAGCGGTGCGGCGTCGAGGTGACCCGGTCCAAGGTCCGCCGCGAGCGGATGGGCCACATCGAACTGGCCGCCCCCGTCACGCACATCTGGTACCTCAAGGGCGTCCCGTCGCGGCTCGGCTACCTCCTCGACATGAGCCCGAAGGACCTCGAGAAGGTCATCTACTTCGCGGCGTACGTCATCACCACGGTGAACGACGACTCGCGCCACACCGCCCTGCCCGAGCTGCAGGCCGAGATCGCCGAGGAGAAGCGGCAGATCCAGGCCGACCACGAGCAGGACCGCTCCGAGCTGCTGATGCAGCTCGAGGGCACGCTGGCCGCGCTCGAGGCCGAGGGCGCCAAGCCCGACGTCGTCAAGCGCGAGCGCAAGGAGATCGAGAAGCAGCTCAAGGCCTCGGCGGCCCGCGCCCAGTCCGAGCTCGAGCACCTCGACCGCGTCCTCGACACCTTCAAGCGCCTGCAGCCCCGCCAGCTCGTCCAGGACGAGCTGGTCTACCGCGACATGCGGAGCCGCTTCGGCGCCCACTTCACCGGCGGCATGGGCGCCGAGGCGATCCGCGACCTGCTCGAGCTGATCGACCTCGAGGCCGAGTCGCGCGAGCTGCGCGAGGTCCTCGGGACCGCGAAGGGCCAGCGCAAGCAGCGCGCGACGAAGCGCCTGAAGGTCGTCGAGGCGCTGCGGTCGGCCGACGCCCGCGCCTCGGCGATGGTCCTCGAGGCCGTCCCGGTCATCCCGCCGGACCTCCGCCCGATGGTGCAGCTCGACGGTGGCCGGTTCGCGACCAGCGACCTCAACGACCTGTACCGCCGCGTCATCAACCGCAACAACCGCCTCAAGCGGCTGATGGACCTCGGCGCGCCCGAGATCATCGTCAACAACGAGAAGCGGATGCTGCAGGAGGCCGTCGACGCGCTGTTCGACAACGGCCGCCGCGGTCGGCCGGTCACCGGCCCGGGCAACCGCCCGCTGAAGTCCCTCTCGGACATGCTCAAGGGCAAGCAGGGCCGGTTCCGCCAGAACCTGCTCGGCAAGCGCGTCGACTACTCGGGCCGCTCGGTCATCGTGGCCGGCCCGAACCTGCGCATGCACCAGTGCGGCCTGCCGAAGCTGATGGCCCTCGAGCTGTTCAAGCCGTTCGTCATGAAGCGGCTCGTCGACCTCAACTACGCGCAGAACATCAAGAGCGCGAAGCGGATGGTCGAGCGCCAGCGGCCGCAGGTCTGGGACGTCCTCGAGGAGGTCATCCAGGACCACCCGGTGATGCTGAACCGCGCGCCGACGCTGCACCGCCTCGGCATCCAGGCGTTCATGCCGACGCTGGTCGAGGGCAAGGCGATCCAGCTGCACCCGCTGGTCTGCACCGCCTTCAACGCCGACTTCGACGGCGACCAGATGGCCGTGCACCTGCCGCTCTCCGCCGAGGCCCAGGCCGAGGCGCGGCTGCTGATGCTCGGCAAGTACAACATCCTCTCGCCGGCCACCGGGCGCCCGATCGCCTCGCCGACGCAGGACATGGTCCTCGGGCTGTACTGGATGACCTACTCCGACGCGGACGTCTCGCCCGACCGCGACCCCGCCGGCCTGCCGATGTACGGCGACGTCGGCGAGATCGAGCGGGCCGTCGAGAGCGGCGCGCTGGACGTCCAGGCCCCGATCGTGCTGCGGCTCGTCGGGAAGCAGCTGGCGGTCGAGGACCGTCCGGCCCACCACCGCGACGACGCCGAGACCTGGGAGCAGGCCCGCGCCGCGGGGCTCCGGACCCGCATCGTCACGACCGCGGGCCGCGCCATCCTGAACGCCGTCCTGCCCGCCGACTACGAGTTCGTCAACCGCGAGGTCGACAAGCGCACCGCCGGCGACATCGTCAACCGCTGCGCCGACCAGTTCAGCTCGGACGAGGTCGTCGAGGTCCTCGACGCGATGAAGGACCTCGGGTTCCGCTACGCGACCCGGGCCGGCATCACCGTCTCGATCTCGGACGTGAAGACGCCGGCCGTCAAGGCCGAGGAGCTGGCCCGGGCCGACGAGCGCGCGGCCCGCATCGAGACCCAGTTCGAGCGCGGCATCATCACCGACCTCGAGCGGCGCCAGGAGCTGATCGAGATCTGGACCGAGGCCACCAAGCGCGTCGCCGACGCCATGGAGGAGAACTTCTCGGTCACGAACCCGTTCTTCCTCATGGCGAACTCCGGCGCCCGCGGCAACATGACGCAGCTGCGCCAGATCGCCGCCATGCGCGGGCTGGTCGCGAACCCGAAGGGCGAGATCATCCCCCGCCCGATCAAGTCGAACTTCCGCGAGGGCCTCAGCGTCCTCGAGTACTTCATCTCGACGCACGGCGCCCGCAAGGGCCTCGCGGACACGGCCCTCCGGACCGCGGACTCGGGCTACCTGACCCGCCGTCTGGTCGACGTCTCGCAGGACCTCATCGTCCGCGAGGAGGACTGCGGCACCGAGCGCGGACTCCCCGTCGTCGTGGGCGACCACGACTCGCAGTCGCTGTTCGGCCGTGTCCTCGCGAAGGACGTCCACGTGCCGGGCTCGCGGAAGGTGCTGCTGCCGGCCGGGACCGACGTCGCCGACGACGAGGTCCGGGCGCTGCGCGGCGCGCTGGTCAAGGGCATCGACCCCGCGACCGGCGCCCCGCTGGCGACCGCGCCGACCGACGAGGACCGCACGGTCGAGGTCAGGTCGGTGCTGTTCTGCGACACGCCGATCGGCGTCTGCCGCCGCTGCTACGGCCGCCTCATGGCCCGCGGTCAGGCCGTCGACATGGGGGAGGCCGTCGGCATCATCGCGGCCCAGTCCATCGGCGAGCCGGGCACCCAGCTGACCATGCGGACGTTCCACACCGGAGGTGTCGCGTCGGCCGAGGACATCACGCAGGGTCTGCCGCGTGTCGTCGAGCTGTTCGAGGCCCGCTCGCCGAAGGGCAAGGCCGCCATCGCCCGCATCGCCGGCCGCGTCGCCATCGAGGACGGCGAGGACGGCCGCGTCCTGCGGGTCATGGGGCCGCGCGACCTCGTCGACGAGCACGAGCTGCCCCGCGGGGCCCGCCTGTACCGGGGCGAGGACGGGACCGAGATCGCCGACGGCGTCCAGGTCGAGGTCGGCCAGCAGCTGACCGTCGGGGCCATCGACCCCCACGACCTGCTCGACGTGCTCGGCGCCCGCACGGCCCAGCTGCACCTGGTCCAGGAGGTCCAGGACGTCTACCGCTCGCAGGGCGTGCCGATCCACGACAAGCACGTCGAGCTGATCGTCCGCCAGATGTTCCGCCGGGTCCAGGTCGTCGACTCGGGGGACACCACGTTCCTGCCGGGCGACAGCATCGACCGCAAGCGGTTCGAGGGCGAGAACGAGCGCGTGCTGGCCGAGGGCGGCGCGCCCGCCGCGGCCCGTCCGATGCTGATGGGCATCACCAAGGCCTCGCTGGCGACGGACTCGTGGCTCTCGGCCGCCTCCTTCCAGGAGACGACCCGCGTGCTGACCGAGGCCTCCCTCGGGGCGGCCACGGACCCGCTGGTCGGCCTGAAGGAGAACGTCATCATCGGGAAGCTGATCCCGGCCGGCACGGGCGTCGAGGAGTACCGGCGCATCGAGGTCGAGCACACCGGGGTCCCCGAGCAGGTCCTCCCGGCCGACCTGGCCGAGTTCCTGTCCTCGACCCCGTCCTACGAGGGCGACGGGTCGTGGGGGGCCTCGGGCTGGGGCTACGACGACGGGCTCGGGGGGTACTGACCCCGGGTCCGGGCCCGGCCGGGGGCGGACGCCGCCGGCCGGCCCGACGGCCGTTTGACAGGCCGCCGACGGCGCCGGTATCGTCCGCCCCGCTGCGGCCCGCGAGGCCGCAGCGTGCGTTCCGGCGCTCTCGCGCAGCAGGCTCCCCGACGAGCACGCGGACCGCACCACGACCACGATGACGTGGGACGCCCGGCCCCGTGGGGGTCCGGACCGGCCCGCGCACCCGCCCTGCGGTGGATCGGCGCCCGAGCGCGCCCTCCGTCCGGGGCGACCCCCGACCACGGCGCGCCCCGGCGCGCCACGACGACGCAGCACGGCCGCACGACGCCGGCGGGACGCCCGCCGGAGGACCGAGGAGACCGCAGGTGCCCACCATCCAGCAGCTGGTGCGGAAGGGACGGCGGCGCAAGCCGTCCAAGAACACGACCCTCGCGCTCAAGGGCTCGCCCCAGCGCCGCGGGGTCTGCACGCGCGTCTACACGACCACCCCGAAGAAGCCGAACTCGGCGCTCCGGAAGGTCTGCCGCGTCCGCCTCAGCTCGGGCACCGAGGTCACCGCGTACATCCCCGGCGAGGGTCACAACCTGCAGGAGCACTCGATCGTCCTCGTCCGCGGGGGCCGCGTGAAGGACCTGCCGGGCGTCCGTTACAAGGTCGTGCGCGGGGCCCTCGACGCCGCCGCGGTCCGCGACCGCAAGCAGGCGCGCTCGCGCTACGGCGTGAAGAAGGAGGGCTGACGTGCCGCGCAAGGGCTCCCCGGACCGCACGCCGACGCGTCCCGACCCGAAGTACGGGTCGGTCCTCGTCACGCAGCTGACGGCCCGCATCCTCCGCGACGGCAAGCGGTCGCTGGCCGAGGGCATCGTCTACGACGCGCTGGCCAACATCGGCAACCGCACCCAGGGCGGCGACCCGATCAGCGTGCTGAAGCGCGCGGTCGAGAACGTCCGCCCGGCCGTCGAGGTCAAGTCGCGCCGCGTCGGCGGTGCGACCTACCAGGTCCCCGTCGAGGTCCGGCCGGCCCGCTCGACGTCGCTGGCCCTGCGCTGGCTCGTCGGGTACGCCCGCATCCGGCGCGAGCACACGATGGGCGAGCGACTCGCGGGCGAGATCATGGACGCCTCGAACGGTGTCGGAGCGGCCGTGAAGCGCCGCGAGGACACGCACAAGATGGCCGAGGCGAACCGCGCCTTCGCCCACTACCGCTGGTGAGCTGAGGGACATCGATCATGGCCACCAAGCGGACCTTCCCCCTCGAGCGCCTGCGCAACATCGGCATCATGGCGCACATCGACGCGGGCAAGACGACCACGACCGAGCGCGTCCTCTACTACACCGGACGCACGTACAAGATCGGTGAGGTCCACGAGGGCACCGCCACGATGGACTGGATGGAGCAGGAGCAGGAGCGCGGCATCACCATCACCGCCGCCGCGACGACCTGCGCCTGGGGCGACACCACCATCAACATCATCGACACGCCCGGCCACGTCGACTTCACCGTCGAGGTCGAGCGGTCGCTCCGCGTCCTCGACGGCGCCGTCGCCGTGTTCGACGGCGTCGCCGGCGTCGAGCCCCAGTCCGAGACGGTCTGGCGCCAGGCCGACAAGCACGGCGTGCCGCGCATCTGCTTCGTGAACAAGCTCGACCGGACCGGCGCGTCCTTCGAGTACTGCTTCCGGACGATCAGCGAGCGGCTCTCCCCGAAGGCCGTCCGCATCCAGCTGCCGATCGGCGCCGAGGACACCTTCGAGGGCGTCGTGGACCTCGTCGCGAACGAGGCCGTCGTCTGGAAGGGCGACGACCTCGGCGCGTCCTTCGTCCGTGGCCCCGTCCCGGCCGAGCTCGAGGCCGAGGCCGCCACCCGTCGCGCCGAGCTGATGGAGCGCATCGCCGAGACCGACGAGGAGCTCCTCGAGGCGTTCCTCGACAAGGGCGAGCTGAGCGTCGAGCAGATGCAGCGGGGCCTGCGCGCCGCCACCATCGCGGGCGAGATCGTCCCGGTCCTCTGCGGCTCGGCGTTCAAGAACAAGGGCGTCCAGACGCTGCTCGACGCGGTCGTCGCGTACCTGCCGTCGCCGCTCGACGTCGGCGCCATCAGGGGCACCAACCCGAAGTCGGGCGACCCGATGGAGCGCCGCCCCGACGACGCCGAGCCGTTCGCGGCCCTGGCGTTCAAGGTCATGACCGACCCCTACGTCGGCACCCTGACCTTCGCCCGCGTCTACTCGGGCCAGCTCGACGGCGGCAGCCAGGTCCTGAACGTCACCAAGGGCGACAAGCAGCGCGTCGGTCGCATCCTCCAGATGCACGCGAACAGCCGCGAGGAGCTCGAGGGCGCCCGCACCGGCGACATCGTCGCCCTCGTCGGCCTCAAGGGCGCGACGACGGGTGACACGATCACCACGCCCGAGGCGCCGATCCTGCTCGAGTCGATGGAGTTCCCCGACCCCGTCATCTCGATCGCCATCGAGCCGAAGACCAAGTCGGACCAGGAGAAGCTCTCCACCGCGCTGCAGAAGCTCAGCGAGGAGGACCCGACCTTCCGCGTCCGCACGGACGAGGAGACGGGCCAGACGCTGATCGGCGGTATGGGCGAGCTGCACCTCGAGATCATCGTCGACCGCCTGATGCGCGAGTTCAAGGTCGAGGCGAACGTCGGCCGTCCGCAGGTCGCGTACCGCGAGATGGTCAAGAAGCCGATCACCGGCGTGGACACGAAGTACGCGCGCCAGACCGGCGGTCGCGGCCAGTACGGACACGTCGTCATCGACGTCGAGCCGATCACCGCGGCGCTCCGCGAGGAGCTCGAGCTCGACAACGACACCCACTACGTGTTCGAGAACAAGACGGTGGGTGGCGTCATCCCGAAGGAGTACATCGGGTCGGTCGACGCCGGCATCAAGGAGGCCCTCGAGTCCGGTGTCCTCGCCGGGTACCCGATGGTCGACCTCCGGGTGCGCCTCGTCGACGGCTCGTACCACGACGTCGACTCGTCCGAGATGGCGTTCAAGATCGCCGGCTCGATGGCCATCAAGGAGGCCGCCCGCAAGGCCGGCATCCAGCTGCTCGAGCCCGTCATGGACGTCGAGGTCGTCACCCCCGACGACTACATGGGTGACGTCATGGGCGACCTCTCGGGCCGCCGCGGGCTGATCCAGGGCTCGGAGGCGCGCGGCAACGCGACGGTCGTGAAGGCCCGCGTGCCGCTGTCGGAGATGTTCGGGTACGCCACCGACGTCAGGTCGATGACGCAGGGGCGTGCCAGCTACTCGATGCAGTTCGGCTCGTACGAGCCGGCACCGGGCAGCATCCAGGAGGAGATCGTCGCGAAGTCGCGCGGCGAGTGACCAGAGGTCGCGTCAGCGCGACGGCTCAACAGGAGGACTGAGGGATGGCGAAGGGCAAGTTCGAGCGGACCAAGCCGCACATGAACATCGGCACGATCGGCCACGTCGACCACGGGAAGACGACGCTGACCGCGGCGATCACGACCGTGCTGGCGAAGAACAACCCGAACGTCGACGCCATGGCGTTCGACGCGATCGACAACGCTCCCGAGGAGCGCGAGCGCGGCATCACGATCAACGTCTCGCACGTGGAGTACGAGACCGAGGGTCGTCACTACGCGCACGTCGACGCCCCGGGTCACGCCGACTACGTCAAGAACATGATCACGGGCGCGGCGCAGATGGACGGCGCCATCCTCGTGGTCTCGGCCGCGGACGGCCCGATGCCCCAGACGCGCGAGCACGTCCTGCTCGCCCGCCAGGTCGGCGTCCCGAAGCTCGTCGTCGCCCTGAACAAGGTCGACATGGTCGACGACCCGGACCTGCTCGAGCTGGTCGAGATGGAGGTCCGCGAGCTCCTCGACAAGTACGAGTTCCCCGGCGACGACACCCCGATCGTCCGCGTCTCGGCGCTGAAGGCGCTCGAGGGCGACGCCGAGTACGAGGGCAAGGTCCTCGAGCTCATGTCGGCCGTCGACACGTTCTTCGACCAGCCGGCGCGTGAGGTCGACAAGCCGTTCCTGATGCCGATCGAGGACGTGTTCTCGATCACCGGCCGCGGGACCGTCGTCACCGGCCGCATCGAGCAGGGCAAGGTCTCGGTCGGCGACACCGTCGCGATCGTGGGCCTCGGCGAGACCGCCTCGACGACCGTCACCGGCGTCGAGATGTTCCGCAAGCTGCTCGACGACGCGCAGGCCGGCGACAACGTCGGTGTGCTCCTCCGCGGCACCAAGAAGGAGGAGGTCGAGCGCGGTCAGGTCCTCGCGGCCCCGAACTCGATCACCCCGCACACCAAGTTCCAGGCGCAGGTGTACGTGCTCTCGAAGGACGAGGGCGGCCGCCACACGCCGTTCTTCAACAACTACCGCCCGCAGTTCTACTTCCGCACCACGGACGTGACCGGCTCGGTCACGCTGCCGGACGGCGTGGAGATGGTCATGCCGGGCGACAACACCGAGATGACCGTCGAGCTGATCGCCCCGATCGCCATGGACGAGGGCCTGAAGTTCGCCATCCGCGAGGGTGGTCGCACCGTCGGTGCGGGTCGCGTCACCAAGATCCTCGCCTGACCGGTCCCCGGCCCGGGCCCTCGTGGCCCGGGCCGGGACCGGCGGGTGATCCGCCCACCACCGCATCCACCGCACCACCGACCGAGCGCCGCGAGGGACCCCGATGGCCGACGCCAGGATCCGTATCCGCCTCAAGTCGTACGACCACGAGGTCCTCGACCGCTCCGCGCGGGAGATCGTGGACACCGTGACGGCGACGGGGGCCCACGTGGTGGGACCGGTCCCGCTGCCGACCGAGCGCAACGTGTGGTGCGTCATCCGCTCGCCGCACAAGCACAAGGACTCGCGCGAGCACTTCGAGATGCGGACGCACAAGCGGCTGATCGACATCCACCTGCCGACCCCGAGCACCGTCGACAAGCTGCGGGGGCTCAGCCTCCCGGCCGGCGTGGACATCATCATCGGGGCCTGAGGCCCACCAGGAGGACGACGACATGGGTACGAGGGGCATCCTCGGCACCAAGCTCGGGATGACGCAGGTCTTCGACGACGAGGGCCGCATCATCCCGGTCACGGTCGTGCACGCGTCCCCCAACACGGTGACGCAGGTCAAGCGCGTCGAGACCGACGGCTACACGGCCGTCCAGCTGGCCTTCGGCGCACGCAAGCACGTCACCCGTCCGATGGCCGGCCACCTCGCGAAGGCCGGCGTCGCCTCGGCCCGGTCGCTGGCCGAGGTCCGCCTCGACTCCGAGGACGACCTGCCCGAGCAGGGCGCGACCGTCGGCGTCACGACCTTCGGCCGCGGCGAGATGGTCGACGTCATCGGGACCAGCCGCGGCAAGGGCTACGCCGGCGTCATGAAGCGCCACAACTTCAGCGGCATGGGTGACGGCCACGGCGTCAAGAAGAAGAACCGGCACCCCGGCTCGGTCGGCGCCTGCTCGACCCCCGGTCGGACCTTCCGCGGCACCCGCATGGCCGGCCGCATGGGCGGCGAGCGCGTCACGATCCAGAACCTCGAGGTCGTCGACGTCGACGCCGAGAACGACCTGATCCTCATCCGCGG
>JBEARL010000013.1:0-29981 GCA_041163265.1 Actinomycetota bacterium | reverse complement strand
TCTGCGACATCGCCCCGACCCGGCGCCTGCGCGGACTCGGGAGCCGTCAGCGGGCGGCCCTCGTCGCGCCCGACGGCCCGGCGGCGCCGCGGTCCGGCCGGTGAGCGCCGGCGCGCGGGGGCTCGTCGTCGTCCTGGCCGGCCCGTCGGGCGTCGGCAAGGGGGCGGTCCACGCCGGCCTGCACGCGCGCGTCACGGACCTCGTGTCGTCCGTGTCGGTGACGACCCGGCCGCCCCGACCGGGGGAGCGGGACGGCGTCGCGTACCGGTTCGTCGGCGACGCCGAGTTCGACCGCATGGTCGCGGCCGACGAGCTGCTCGAGTGGGCGACCTACACCGGCCACCGCTACGGCACGCCGCGTGAGCCGGTCGCCGCGGCGGTCGCCGCTGGGGCGGTCACGATCCTCGAGATCGACGTCCAGGGGGCGCTGCAGGTCCGCGCCTCCGACCCCGGGGCGCTGATGGTGCTGCTCGTCCCGCCGTCCCTCGCCGAGCTCGAGCGTCGGCTCCGCAGCCGGGGCACCGAGACCGAGGAGGCGCTGGCCCGGCGTCTGGCGGTCGCCGAGACCGAGCTGGCGCACGTCGAGCGCTTCGACCACGTCGTCGTGAACGACGACCTCGAGGCGGCCGTGGCCGCCGTCGCCGAGCACATCCGGGCCGCGCGGGGGGCGTGAGGGCCCGTCCCGGGGCCCTGCGCCGCGTCGGCCCCTGCGGCTACCCTCCCGCGACCGCCGTCCCCTCCCCGGAGCGTCCCGTGGCCGAGTTCGACGTCCTGCGCTCGAAGGTGGACTCCACCTTCCACCTCGTGCACCTCGCCGCGAAGCGCGCCCGCGAGATCAACGCCTACTACTCGCACCTCGGCGAGGGCCTGGTGCAGTACGTGCCGCCGCTGGTCACCACCGACAGCACCAAGGCGCTCTCGATCGCCCTCGAGGAGATCGCGGCCGAGAAGGTCATCCCCGTCGAGCCGTCCGAGACCGCGTCGACCGACCCGCTGGCCCTGATCGACCTGCCGTCCGAGGGCGGCGCGCCCGAACTGACCGTCGTGCCGGGGCTGCCCGACCTCGCCGACCTCGGCGGGGACGCCGGGTCCGAGGACGCGGACGCCGGGGCCTGAGGCTCCCGTCCCCGGCGACGGGGACGGCATCCGAGCGGAGCACGGGATGCAGGGACGGCGCGTCCTGCTCGGCGTCTCGGGCGGCATCGGCGCCTACAAGGCCGCCGTCCTCGCCCGCGGCCTCGTCGCCGCCGGGGCCACCGTCGACGTCGTGCTGACGCGCGGCGCCCGCGAGTTCGTCGGCGCCGCGACCTTCGAGGGCATCACCGGTCGACGTGTCCGCACCGAGGTCTGGGAGGACGTCGCCGACGGCACCCACGTCGACCTCGGGCGTGCCGCTGACGTCCTCGTCGTCTACCCCGCGACCGCCCACACGCTGGCGCGGCTGGCGCAGGGCCTGGCCGACGACCTGCTGACGACGGCGGCGCTCGCGCACCGCGGCCCCGTGGTGCTCGCCCCCGCGATGCACACCGAGATGTGGGATCACGCCGCCACCGTCACGAACGTCGCAACGCTGCGGTCCCGCGGGGCGGTGCTCGTCGGGCCGGAGGACGGGCCGCTGATGGGCGGCGACGCCGGACCCGGGCGGCTCGCCGACCCGGAGGACGTGCTGGTCGCGGTCCGGGCCGCCCTGGCCGGCGCCGGCGACCTCGCCGGGCGTCGGCTGCTGATCACCGCCGGCGGGACGCGCGAGCCCCTCGACCCGGTCCGGTTCCTCGGGAACCGCTCGTCGGGCCGGATGGGGTTCGCGCTGGCCGCGGCCGCGCGTGCCCGCGGCGCGGAGGTGCTGCTGGTCGCGGCGCCCTCGGCCCTGGCGACGCCCGTCGGGGTCGAGCGGCTCGACGTCACGACGGCCCGCGAGCTCGACGACGCCGTCACGGCCCACGCCGGCGACCGCGACGCGGTCCTGATGGCCGCCGCCGTCGCCGACTTCCGGCCCGCGGTCGCGCACGACGCCAAGCTGCGGCGCGGGGACGGGCCCCCGGCGTTCGAGCTGGTCGCGAACCCCGACGTCCTGGCCGGCGTCGTCGCCCGCCGCGGCGGGGGGGCGCGACCCGTCGTCGTGGGGTTCGCCGCCGAGACGGGCGACCTCGCGGCGTCCGCGCGGCGGAAGCTCGACGCGAAGGGCGTGGACCTGCTGGTCGCGAACGACGTCGCGGTGCCCGGCATCGGGTTCGACAGCGACGAGAACGCCGTGCTGATCCTCGACCGGGCCGGGGGCGAGCGCGCGGTCGCGCGGGCGCCGAAGGCGGTCGTGGCCGACGCCGTGCTCGACGCGCTCGTCCCGCTGCTCCCGGCGCGCAGCGGTGAGCACCCGGGCACCGTCGCCGGCCTCGGTTAGGCTGCCGGCGCGCACCGGAGTCCCGGCACGCGCCCCGTGGTCCCCGATGCGCCCCGTGCGCGCCCAGGAGTCCGCCGTGCCGCTCCGCCTCTTCACCTCCGAGTCGGTGACCGAGGGTCACCCGGACAAGGTCGCCGACCAGATCTCCGACGCGGTCCTCGACGCGGTCCTGACCGACGACCCCGCCGGCCGCGTCGCCTGCGAGACCCTCGTCACGACCGGCCAGGTCATGGTCACCGGCGAGATCACGACGTCCACCTACGTCGACGTCGCGCGCACGGTCCGGGACACGCTGATCGGCATCGGGTACGACGGCCCCGAGGCGGGCTTCGACGGCAACGCCTGCGGTGTCTCGGTCGCCATCGACCCGCAGTCGCCCGACATCGCGCAGGGCGTCGACGAGGCGTTCGAGCGCCGCGAGCAGGGTGCGGCCGCCGACCCGTACGGGCTGCAGGGCGCCGGCGACCAGGGGATGATGTTCGGGTACGCGTCGGACGAGACGCCGGCGATGATGCCGCTCCCGATCGATCTCGCGCACCGCATGGCCCGCCAGCTGGCCGAGGTCCGGCACACGGGCCGCTTCCCCTACCTCCGCCCCGACGGCAAGACCCAGGTGACCGTGGGGTACGAGGACGGCCGTCCGCGCGCCGTCACGGCCGTCGTGCTCTCGACCCAGCACAAGCCCGACGTCACGATGGCGCAGCTGCGGGCCGACATGGAGGCGCACGTCATCCGACCGCTGCTCCCGGGCGACATGGACCTCTCCGACCTGAAGGTGTTCATCAACCCGACGGGTCGGTTCGAGCTGGGCGGTCCCGTGGCCGACGCCGGGCTGACCGGTCGGAAGATCATCGTCGACACCTACGGCGGCATGGCCCGCCACGGCGGCGGCGCGTTCTCGGGCAAGGACCCGTCGAAGGTCGACCGCTCGGCCGCCTACGCGACGCGGTGGGTCGCGAAGCACGTCGTCGCCGCGGGGCTCGCCCGCCGCGCCGAGCTGCAGGTCGCGTACGCGATCGGTGTCGCAGCGCCGGTCTCGCTGAACCTCGAGACGTTCGGGACCGAGCAGGCCGACCCCGAGCGCATCCTCGCCGGCGTCCGCGAGGTGTTCGACCTGCGTCCCGGCGCGATCGCCGACGCGCTCGAGCTGCGCCGGCCCGGGTACCGAGCGACCGCCGCCTACGGCCACTTCGGCCGCGAGGGCGACCGGTTCACCTGGGAGCGCCTCGACCGGGTGCAGGCCCTGCGTGACGCGGTCGGCGCCTGAGCCGACGGTCGCCGCGACCCGCGTCGCGCGGGTCGTCGTCGACGGCGCCCCCGCCCACCTCGCGGAGCCGCTCGACTACCTGATCCCCGCCGGCACCGACGTCCACGTCGGATCCCGGGTCGAGGTCCCGTTCGCCGGTCGGCGCAGCCGGGGCCTCGTGGTCGAGCTGGCGGACACGAGCGACCTGGACCCGGCCCGGCTGCGTCCGCTGCACCGACCGCTCGGCGGCTTCGCCTGGGTCCGCGCCGACGAGCTCGACGTGCTGCGGTGGGCCGCCGACCGCTTCGCGGCGCCGCTCGCCGACGTCGTCCGGCACGCGCTGCCCGACCGCGTCGTCGACGTCGAGCGGGGCGCCGCCCGCGCCGGCTGGCTGCCCCCCGACGGGCCGGCGGTCGAGCCGGCACCGCGACCGGCGGGACCGGCCCCCGCGACGCCGGCGGGGTGGGCGGCGTACGGCGCGGAGGGCGTCGCCGTCCACGCCGCCGCCCACGCCGGCGGCGGGACCCGCCTGTGGCGGCCGCTGCCCGGCGAGGACGTGGCCGCCCGCCTCGCCGAGCTCGTCGCCGCCTGCCTCGCCGGTGGCCGCGACGCCCTCGTCGTCGTGCCCGACCCCGCCTCGCCGACCGCGGACGCCGTGCTCGCGGCCGCCGCCGACGTCGAGACCGTCGACGTCCGCGGCGGGCCCGACCGGCGCGCCGCGTACCGAGCGTGGCTCCGGTGCCGCGCCGGCGTCGTCCGCGTCGCCGTCGGCGAGCGCGCCGCCGCGTTCCTGCCGCTCGGCCGGCTGGGGCTCGCCGTCGTCCTCGACGAGGCCAGTCCCGTCCACAAGGAGCGGCGGAGCCCGCGCCACCACGTCCGCGAGGTCGTCCTCGAGCGCGCCCGCCGCGCCGGCGCGGTCGGGCTGGCCGTCGGCACGGTCGCGTCGGCGACCGCCCAGGGCCTCGTCGCCGCCGGTCGCCTCGCGGTCGTCGCCGCGCCGGCGGCGACGGTCGCGGCGCGGCGCCCCCTGGTCCACGTCGCCACCGGCGAGGGGGAGGCCCGGGCGCGGCTGTCGCGGGCGTCGCACGCGCTGCTGCGCCGCGCGACGGTCGACGGCTACGCCGTCGTGCTCGCCGCGCGGCGCGGCGAGGGCCGCGCCCTCGTCTGCACGCGGTGCGGCGATCTGCTGCGCTGCCCCCGCTGCGCGGCCGCGGTGGCGCGGTCGACGGACGGGGGACGTTGGTGCCCGTCCTGCGGCGAGTCGTCGCGCCGTCCACCGGCCTGCGCCCGGTGCGGTCCGGGTCCGCTCTCGCCGCTGGCCGCCGGCGCGGGCCGGCTCGGCGACGAGCTCCGGGCCGCGCTCACGGTGCCGGTCGTCGTCCTCGAGGGGCACGCGCGCCCTGCGCCGCCGCCTCCGGCCGTGCTGGTCATGACGCGGGGGAGCGTCCTCGACCGTCCGCCACCGCTCGGACCCGTCCGGGGCGTGGTGCTGCCCGACCTCGAGGGGGCGCTGCGACGCCCGGCCCTCGACGCCGCCGAGGACGCGCTGCGCCTGGCGTTCGCCGTGGCCGCATGGACCGTCACGGACCGCGACGCGCCCCCGGCCGGCGGCGAGCCGGACGTCGTCGTCGAGGCCCGCGACCCCGACCACCACGCGCTGCGGGCGCTCGTGGCCTGGGACCCCGACGTGTTCTGGGCCGAGGAGTCGCGGCTGCGCGCCGCGGTCGACCTGCCGCCGGCCGTCGCCGTCGTCCGGATCGAGGTCCGGGCCGGGCGGCGGGGGACCGAGCCGGACGTCCGCGCCGAGCTCGCGCCGCGGCTTCCCGACGGGGACGCGCTCGCCGGGCCGCTGCCGCTCGAGGACGGGGGCCGGGCATGGCTGCTGCGCGCGCACGACCGTCCCCGGTCCCTGGCCGTCCTCGGCACCGTCCGCGCGGCGTGGGTGCGCGCCGGCGCTGACGTCCGCGTCGACGTGGACCCCGTCGGCCTCGACTGACGGGCCTACCCTCGCCCGTCCGGGACCGGAGGATCGCCGTGGGACTGCTCGAGGTGCGCCTGTTCGGCGACCCCGTCCTGCGCCAGCGCGCCCTCGAGGTCCGGGACTTCGACGGGACCCTCGCCCGGCTCGCCGAGGACATGGCCGCGACGATGCACGCCAACGACGGCGTCGGTCTGGCCGCCAACCAGGTCGGCGTGCTCCGCCGGCTGTTCACCTTCGACGTGCCGACGACCGACGAGCGCGAGGGCATGGCCGGCGCGGTCACGAACCCGACGCTCGTCGCGTCGTCCGAGGCGCGGCAGGACGGCGACGAGGGCTGCCTCTCGTTCCCCGGCCTGTTCTACCCCGTCCAGCGCCCGCTCGAGGTCCGCGTCCGGCACCAGGGCCTCGACGGCGAGGAGCGCGAGGTCGAGCTGCACGGCCTGCTCGCACGGGTCTGGCTCCACGAGATGGACCACCTCGACGGCGTGCTGTTCGTCGACCACCTCGCGCGGCACGACCGGCGCGAGGCCCTGCGCATCATGCGCGAGCGCGACCTCGACGCCGACGAGGTGCCCGGCCTGCCGGACGTCCTGGGCGCGCCCGGCCGGTGAGCGGCACCGTCGCGCCGGTCCGCGTGGTCTTCGCCGGCACGCCGGACGTCGCGCTGCCGGGTCTCGCGGCGCTGCTGTCCGATCCGCGCGTCGAGGTCGTCGGCGTGCTCTCGAACCCGGCGCGGCCGCGCGGGCGGACCGGCACGCCCGTCGACCCGCCGGTCGCGGCCCGCGGGCGTGAGCTGGGCCTGCCGGTGCTGCAGCCCGAGCGGCCCGCCGACGCGCTCGACGCGCTCAGGGCGCTCGAGGCGGACGTCGGCGCGGTCGTGGCCTACGGCGCGATCCTGCCGCGGAGCGTGCTCGACGTGCCGCGCGCGGGCTGGGTCAACCTGCACCTCTCCCTGCTGCCGCGGTGGCGGGGCGCGGCCCCCGTGCAGCACGCGGTGCGCGCCGGCGACGCCGTGACGGGCGCGACGGTGTTCCGCCTCGACGAGGGCATGGACACGGGCCCGGTGCTCCGCCGCGTGGAGGTCCCCGTCGCGCCGGACGTCGACGCGGGCGACCTGCTCGCGCACCTCGCCGAGGTCGGTGCGCCGGCCCTGGTCGACGGGGCGGTGGCGGCGGCCGCCGGCGAGCCCGGGACCCCCCAGCCGGCCGAGGGGGCGACGACGGCGCCGCGGCTCGGTCCCGCCGACGCCGCGGTCGGGTGGGCCGGGGAGGCCGCGGCGGTCTCGAGGTCCATCCGGGCCGTCACCCCGCGGCCGGGAGCGGTCACGCGCCTGCGGGGCGCCGGCCTGAAGCTCGCCGGCGCGACCGTCGCCGACGCCGCCGCGCCGACGGGCGCCGTCCCCGGGACGGTCCTCGCCACGGACGGCGACGCGGTCGTCGTCGCCTGCGGCACTGGTGCGGTCCGTATCGCCCGCCTGCAGCCCGAGGGGCGGCGGTGGGCGGCCGCGGCCGACGTGGTCCGAGGGCGGGGTCTCGCCGTCGGCGACGTGCTCGGCGCCGACGCGTCCTGACCCCCGGGCGCCGGCGACCCCGGCGGTAGGATCGGGGGTCGCCGTGGCCGCCCGCAGCGGCGCGCCGGTGCCCGCGCCGGCCCGGAGGACGACCCTGCCCGCCTTCGCCCTCGACGCCGTGGCCGACGCGCCCTCCGCGCCGGTCGACCTCGGCGTCGCCCTCGAGCGGGCGCTCGCGCTGGGGCGGGGCGTCGCGGGGACCACGGCCCCGAACCCGCCCGTCGGCTGCGTCCTCGTCCGCGACGGTCGCATCGTCGGCGAGGGCGCCACGGCCCCCGCCGGCGGACCCCACGCGGAGGTCGCGGCGCTGGCCGCGGCCGGACCGCGGGCCCGCGGCGCGACGGCGGTCGTGACCCTCGAGCCCTGCGCGCACACGGGCCGGACGGGGCCGTGCACCGCGGCGCTGGCCGCGGCCGGCGTCACCGCCGTCCGGTGGCTGCTCGACGACCCGAACCCGGTCGCGGCCGGCGGCGGCACGGCGCTCCGCGCCGCTGGACTCGACGCCCGCCGCGACGCCGACGCGCACCCGGTCCTCGCCGCCCGTGCGGCGCACGACCTGCGCGGGTTCCTGACGCTCGTGGCCCACGGCCGTCCGCACGTCCTGCTGAAGCTGGCGCAGGATCCGGACGGTGGCACGCGCCCGCCCGCCGGGGGCTACCTCACGGTTGAGGCCGCGCGCACGCGCGTCCACGCGCTGCGCGCCGACGTCGACGCGGTGCTCGTCGGCGGGGCGACGGTCCGCGCCGACGACCCGCGGCTCGACGTCCGGCACGTGGACGCCGGCCGGCAGCCGCGTGCGGTCGTCCTCTCGGCGTCCGGCGCGCTGCCCGCGGACGCCCGGATCCTGGCGCGCCGGCCGCTGGTCGTCGTCGGCCCGACGACGCCGGCGGACCGTCGGGCGGCCCTCGCCGCCGCCGGGGCGGAGGTCGTGGTCGTCGACGGCGGCGCGTCCGGACCCGACCCGGCCGCGGCCCTCGCGGCGCTGCCGTCCCGCGGGGTGCTGACCGTGCTCGCCGAGCCGGGGCCGCGGCTCGCCGCGATGCTCCTGGCCGCTGACCTCGTCGACGCGGCCGAGCTGCACGTCGCCGGCGCGGCAGCGGGTGCCTCCGGCGACCGGGCCGTCACCCCGGCCGTCGACCTGCCCGGTTCCCACCTCGAGCAGCTCGACGAGATGTCCGTCGGACCCGACCTCGTGCGCCGCTACGCCCGTCCGGTCGCGGGGGTGCGGTGATGTTCACCGGGCTCGTCGAGGAGGTCGGCCGCATCGTCGCCGTGACGCCGCACGACGGCGCCGCGCGGCTCGAGGTCGCCTGCCGCGGGGTGCTCGATGACCTGCCGCTCGGCGCCTCGATCGCCGTCGACGGCTGCTGCGTCACCGTCGCCGCCCGCACGGGCGCCGGGTTCGCCGTCGACCTGATGGCCCCGACCCTCGACGCGACGGCGCTCGGGTCGCTGGCCGAGGGGGACGCCGTCAACCTCGAGCGGGCGCTCCGCGCCGACGCGCGGCTCGGCGGGCACCTCGTCCAGGGGCACGTCGACGCCGTCGGAGAGGTCGTCGCGGTCGACGACGAGCCGGGCACGCGGTGGGTGACGGTCCGTGTGCCGGCCGACCTGCTGCGCTACGTCGTGCCGAAGGGGTCGCTCTGCATCGCCGGGGTCAGCCTGACCGTCGCTCGGCTCGATGGCTACCGCGCCACCGTCGGACTGATCCCGCACACGCTGGCGGCGACGAACCTCGGGGACCGCCGCCCGGGGGACGCCGTGAACCTCGAGGTCGACGTGGTCGCCAAGTACGTCGAGCGGATGCTGCCGCCGGTGCCGGCATGAGCCTCGACCGCATCGAGGACGCGGTCGCGGCGCTGGCCGCGGGACGGATGGTCGTGGTCGTCGACGACGAGGACCGCGAGAACGAGGGCGACCTCGTCCTCGCCGCCGAGGCGGCGGACGAGGCCGCGCTGGCGTTCCTCGTCAACCACACCAGCGGCGTGGTCTGCGTGCCGATGCTGGCCGAGGACCTGCGGCGACTCGACGTCCCGATGATGGTCGAGGTGAACCAGGACCGGAAGGGCACGGCGTACACCGTCTCGGTCGACGCGGCCGAGGGCGTCGACACCGGCATCTCCGCCGCCGACCGGGCGCGGACCATCCGGGTCCTGGCCGACCCGGCCTCGACCCCGGTCGACCTGACCCGGCCGGGCCACGTGTTCCCCCTGCGCTACCGGGCCGGTGGGGTGCTCCGACGCCCCGGTCACACCGAGGCGGCGGTCGACCTGGTCCGGATGGCCGGGCGCGGGACCGCCGGCGTCATCGCCGAGCTCGTCAACCCCGACGGGACGATGCAGCGGATGGACGACCTCGAGCGGTTCGCCGCGGCGCACGGGCTGCCGCTGGTCAGCATCGCGGACCTGGTCGCGCACCGCCGTCGGACCGAGTCCATCGTCGAGCGGGTCGCCGAGACGGTGGTGCCGACGCCGTACGGCGACTGGCGGGCCATCGCCTACCGGTCGACGGTGGACGACGTCGAGCACGTCGCGCTCGTGCTCGGCGACGTGGAGGGCGCCGGTGACGTCATGGTCCGCATGCACTCCGAGTGTCTGACCGGCGACGTGTTCCGGTCCCTGCGGTGCGACTGCGGACCGCAGCTGGACCTCGCGATGGCGCGCATCGCGTCCGAGGGCGCCGGCGTCGTCGTCTACCTCCGCGGGCACGAGGGCCGCGGCATCGGCATCGCGGGGAAGCTCGCTGCGTACGCGCTGCAGGACGGCGGTGCCGACACCGTCGACGCCAACCTCGCGCTGGGGCTGCCGGCGGACGCCCGCGACTACGGCACCGGCGCCTCGATCCTGGTCGACCTCGGGCTGACGAGCATCCGCCTGCTGACCAACAACCCGGGGAAGCGGGCGGCGCTCGGCGGCTTCGGGCTGAGCGTCACGGACCGCATCCCCCTCGAGGTCGCACCCAACGAGCGCAACGCCGCCTACCTCGCGACGAAGGCCGACCGCCTGGGGCACGACCTGCGGGGCGGGGACGACCTCCCGGTCTCGACGGGCGTCGGCGACCTCGCCGCGCAGGGCGGGGTCGCCGCGCGCGGCGTGCGGCGCGGCCGGCGCGGCATCGGCATGGCACCACCGGACGAGGGGGCGGCATGAGCGGCGCGGGTGAGCAGCGCGAGGCGAGCGCGACGGGCCTGCGGGTCGCCGTCGTCGCGGCCCGGTTCCACGCGGACGTCGTGGACCGGCTCGTCGCCGGCGCGCTCGGCGAGCTGGGACGGTGGGGGTGCGAGGTCGTCGGGACGGTCCGGGTCCCGGGCGCGTTCGAGATCCCGGTCGTGGCGCAGCGCATGGCCGCGTCGGGCCGCGTCGACGCCGTCGTCGCCCTCGGCTGCGTCATCCGGGGCGAGACGCCGCACTTCGACCACGTCTGCACCGCCGTCACCGTCGGCTGCGAGGCCGTCGCGCGCACGACGGGCGTCCCGGTCGGGTTCGGCGTGCTGACGGTCGACGACCACGCGCAGGCCGACGCCCGCGCCGGCGGGGTCCACGGGGACAAGGGGGCCGAGGCGGCGCAGGCCGCGGTGGAGACGGCCCTCGCCCTCCGCGGCTGGTGACGGCGGCCGCATGAGCGGCACCGGCGCGCGCAGGGCGGCGATCGCCGCCGAGCAGGCGCACCTCGACCGCGCCCTGCGCAGGGTCGAGGCCCTGCGCGACCGCGCCGAGGGCCGCCTGGCCGAGGTCCAGGGCGATCGGCTCGGCTCGACGTTCGCCGCCCAGTTCGAGCGCGACGTCATCGCCCACCACGAGGCGTCCCGCATCAGCCGCTTCACCCTGGGAGACCGCGAGGCCCTGCTGTTCGGCCGGATCGATCGGACCGACGGGGAGTCGCTCGCGATCGGGCGGCTCTCGGTCCTCGACGAGGACGGGCCGGTCCTCGTCGACTGGCGCGCACCCGCGGCCGCGCCGTTCTACCGCGCGACGCCGGCGCAGCCCGAGGGCGTCGCCCGCCGGCGGACCATCCACGCCGAGGGGCCGCGCGTCCTCGACGTGACCGACGAGCTGCTCGACGGTCCCGCCGCCGACCGGCTCGGCCTCGAGGCGGTCACCGGTGAGGGTGCGCTGCTCGCCGCCCTCGAGCGGACCCGCGACCACACGATGCGCGACATCGTCGCGACGATCCAGGCCGACCAGGACCGCATCATCCGGGCGCCGGCCGCGGGGACCCTGGTCGTCACCGGTGGACCGGGGACGGGCAAGACGGTGGTCGCGCTGCACCGCGTGGCCCTGCTGCTGTACCGCGACCGCGAGCGGCTCGAGGCCCGCGGGGTGCTCGTCGTCGGTCCGTCCCGGACCTTCACCGAGTACACGCGCCGCGTCCTGCCGTCGCTCGGCGAGGACCGGGTCGTGCAGCGGCCCCTCGAGGCGCTCGGCCCGCCGGGTCTCGACGTCGTGGGCTGGGACCCGCCGGCCGTCGCCGCCGTCAAGGGCTCGGGGCGCATGGCCGCCGCCTGCCGGCGCATGCTGGCCTCGGCGCTGCCGCCGCTGCCGCCCCGGACCCGGTTCACGGTCGCGGGCACGGCGGCCGCCGTCGAGGGGAGCGACCTCGAGCGGGTCCGGGCCCGCCTGCTGGGGCGCCTCGACGGTGCGACGCCCAACGCGCGCTACCACGCCCGACGTCGGGCGGCCAGCGAGGCGCTGCTCCAGGCGCTGCGCGGGGCGTGGGACGAGGCCCGGGCCGCGCACCCGACGGCGGCCGCCGACCCCGGTGCGTCCTCCTTCGCCGAGCTGGTCGTCGAGGCGCCCGAGGTGCGGATGCTGCTCCTGGCGTTCTGGCCCGACCTCGCGGCCGAGGACGTGCTCCACCCCTACCGCCGCGGCGAGCGGCACCTCGCCGACGTCGCCGGGGACCTCGCCGACCGTGCCGCGCTCGACGCGGTCCATGCGGCGTGGGCGGCCGCCGAGGGCTGGACCGTCGAGGACGTCGCGATCCTCGACGAGCTCGACAGCCTGCTCGGGCCCGTGACGCCGCCCGCCGAGCCGGACGAGCCCGCGCGGCCGGACCTCGGCGACCGCTGGTACGCGGACTTCGGGCACGTCGTCGTCGACGAGGCGCAGGACCTCTCCGAGCTGCAGTGGCGCGCCGTCGTGCGGCGGGGCCCCTACGCCTCGTGGACGATCGTCGGCGACCTCGCGCAGCGGGCCCGTGACGCCGCGCCGCGGACGTGGGAGGAGGTCGCCGGGCTGATCGGCCGCAGGGCCGTGACCATCGAGCGGCTGGACGTGAACTACCGCACCCCGAGCGAGCTGGCCCCGGTGGCGCGGGCGGCGCTCGCGGCCGCCGGGCACGACCCGGCCGGCTTCCCCCGCACCGTGCGGCCCGGCGGGCGGGCGCCGCGGCTCGTCGTCGACGCGGCGCCGAGCGGGGCGGGCCTCGCCGAGGCCCTCGCCGGCCTCCTCGACGGCGAGGGGACGGTCGGCGTCGTCTGCGCGGTCGCGGACCGCGCGGCCTGCGAGGCGACCGTCGCGGCGACGTTCGAGGGGGAGCGGGCGGCCGACGTCCGGGTCCTCGACCCCCGCCGGGCGAAGGGGCTGGAGTTCGACGACCTCGTCGTCGTCGGCCCCGAGCGCATCCTGGTCGCGTCCGAGGTCGGGGCCCACGACCTCTACGTCGCGGTGACCCGCGCCACCCGCAGCCTCGCGGTCGTCACCGCCGAGCCCGACCTGCCCGTCCTCGCGCCGCTCGCTCCGGGCGCCCCGGGCGTCAGAGACGGCAGGCCAGGATGTCCGTGACGATGACGCCGCGCGCGCCGAGCTCGGCGAGCGCGTCCATCGCGGCGTGGGCGTCGCGGCGCGGGACCATCGCCCGCACGGCGGCCCACGCCGGGTCCTGCAGCGGGCTGATGGTCGGCGACTCGATGCCGGGTGTGATCGCGCAGGCGGCGTCGAGGGACTCGCGGCGCACGTCGTACTCGACCATCACGTAGCGCCGCGCGATCATCACGCCCTGCAGCCGCGAGCGGAGACGCTCCTCGTCGGGGCCGGAGGTCGCATCCGCGCGGCGGATCAGCACGGCCTCGGACTCGAGGAGCGGCTCGCCGACGGCGACCAGCCCGGCCTGCCGCAGCGTCGTCCCCGACGAGACGACGTCGGCGACGACGTCGGCCACGCCGAGCCGGACCGCGGTCTCGACGGCTCCGTCGAGGCGGACGACCTCCGCGGTCGCGCCGCGCGCGGCGAGGTCGCGCGCGACGAGGCCCGGGTACGCGGTCGCGATGCGCCGGCCACCGAGGTCGTCGAGCGACGTGAGGGCCCCGGGGACGGCGGCGTACCGGAAGGTGGCGCGCCCGACGTCGAGGGCGAGGACCTCCTCGGCGCCCGCGCCCGAGTCGAGGAGCAGGTCCCGCCCGGTGATGCCCAGCGACACCTGCCCGGCGGCGACGTACGTCGCGATGTCGCGGGGACGGAGGTAGAAGAACTCGACGTCGTGGTCGGGGTCGACCAGCACCAGGTCGCGTGCGTCACCGCGCTGCCGGTACCCGGCCTCGCGCAGCATCGCGGCGACGGGCTCGGCGAGCGTGCCCTTGTTCGGGACGCCGATGCGCAGCATGGGGGCCTCCGGCGATCGGACGGTCCGGGCGGACGGGTCGGCGCTGCCGCGCGACCTCACAGGCGAGCGTAGACCTCGTCGAGCGGAACACCGCGGGCCTCGAGCAGGACCAGCACGTGGTAGAGCAGCTGCGCGGCCTCCTCGGCGGTGCGCTCGGCCCCCTCGTGCTCGGCCGCCATCCAGAGCTCGGCCGCCTCCTCGACGACCTTCTTCCCGACCGCGTGCACGCCGCCCTCGAGCAGGGCCGCCGTCGACGAGCCGTCGGGCCGGGTGCGGGCCCGCTCGGCGATCAGGTCGCGGAGCTCATCGAGCGTCACGGGGCACCTCGGGCCGGGGCCCCGAGCGTAGGACGGCGGCGTCGGTAGCCTCCCGGTCCACGGCGCGCGGTGCCGACGCACCGCCGGGGACGCGAGGAGCGCGCATGTCGGACGCGTCCATGCCCGGGGCCCCGAGCGAGGCCGAGCTGCGGGCGATGCTCGCCGAGCTCCGCGAGGCGCCTGCCGAGGAGGTGCTGGCCCAGGCGGCGAACATGCTGCTGCAGGCCGCCCAGGTGAAGCTCGGCCGGCCCGACGCCCGCCTGCTGATCGACGCGGTCGCGGCGTTCGCGCAGGCCGTCGGCGACCGGGTCCGCGGGGGCCTCGGCGACCAGATCGGTCAGGCCGTGACCCAGCTGCGGATGGCGCAGGTCGAGGCCGAGCGCGAGCTCGGCGTCGCGGCCGCGGACGGTCCGGTCCCGGCCGAGGATCCCGCGGCGGGTCCCGCCCCAGCGCCCGGTCCGCCCCCCGCGCAGGCCCCGCCCTCGGCGGCGTCGCGCCTCTGGGTCCCGGGCCGCTGACGCCGGACCGGGCCGTCCAGCAGGGCCCTCCCGACCGCCGCGGCCCCCGCGGTCCGCACCGCCGCTGCTAGGCTGTGCTCCGCGGCGCGAGCCGCATGCGGGACTCCGGTCCCGCCCCGAAGCGGCCCCGAGCGGGCCCACCTGCCAGGTTCACCTCGGCGGGTCGCCGGCGCCCTGCTGCGCCGTCCTCCCTCCGTCGTGCCCGCATGGGTCCGCTCGCGGCCACGCGCCGTCCGGCGCGGCGACGAGGAGACGACGAGCATCGAAGAGCAGCGCCGCATCAACGCCGAGATCAAGGTCCCACGCGTCCGTCTGGTCGACGCCGACGGGACGCAGGTCGGGATCGTGCCCCTCGCGCAGGCCCTGCGCCGCGCGCGCGAGCAGGACCTCGACCTCGTCGAGGTCGCGGCCCAGGCGGATCCGCCGGTCTGCCGGATCATGGACTGGGGCAAGCACCGCTACGAGCAGGAGCAGAAGGACAAGGACGCGCGCCGACGGCAGAGCCAGATCGTCATCAAGGAGATCAAGATGCGCCCCAAGATCTCCGCGAACGACTACGGCACCAAGTCGGGCCACGTCCGGCGCTTCCTGCTCGAGGGCTCGAAGGTGCGGGCCTCGATCATGTTCCGCGGCCGCGAGATGGCGCACACCGAGCTCGGGCTGCGCCTCCTCGAGCGGCTGGCCGAGGACATGGCGGAGCTCAGCACGATCGAGGCCGAACCGAAGGTCGACGGCAGGAACATGGTGATGGTGCTGGCGCCGGTGAAGAGCCGCATCAGGGCGGTCCCGGTCCGCGACGCGGACGCGGCCGAGGACGATGGTGCGGCGGTCGGCATGGACGACGAGGGCGTGGTCGCGTCGGCGACCGGCGCCGACGGCATGGACCCCGACGCGGCCTGAGGCCGCCGACGACGAGACGGAGCACGACGATGCCCAAGCAGAAGACGCACAGCGGCGCCAAGAAGCGCTTCCGCATCACGCGGAAGGGCAAGGTCATGGTCGCCCAGAAGAACCGGAAGCACCTGCTCGAGGGCAAGGGCTCGTCGCGCAAGCGCCGGCTCGCGGGGGACCGCGCCGTCGCCGGGCCCGACGCGAAGCGCATCAAGCGCCTCCTCGGCGCCTGAACGGCCGCCCCGGCGACGGGGCCGATCGAGGCATCTAGCACCAGCACGAACCAGCACGACACGACACGGCACGACCCGACGCCGGGGGACCGGCACGAGGTGAGACATGGCACGGGTGAAGCGGGGCGTCAACGCCCGCAAGGGACACCGCGCGGTCCTCGAGCGCGCCAGCGGCTTCCGCGGCGCGCGGAGCCGCCGCTTCAAGGTGGCGAAGGAGGCGGTCCAGCACGCCGACCGCTACGCCTACCGGGACCGGCGCGCGCGCAAGGGCGACATGCGTCGGCTCTGGATCGTGCGCATCAACGCCGCGGCGCGCCTCGAGGGGCTGTCCTACAACCGCCTCGTCCACGGGCTGCGCCTGGCCGGCGTCGAGGTCGACCGCAAGAACCTCGCCGACCTGGCGGTCCGCGACGAGGCGGCGTTCCGCGCGCTCGCCCGGGCGGCCCGCGAGGCGCTCGACGCCGCGGCCTGACCCGGACCGGGGGAGGGCCGTGGACGTCACCTCGGCCCGCAACCCGCGCCTCCGGGCGGCGGCCGATCTGCTGCGGGCGCGCGACCGCCGCGAGCGGGGCCTGCACCTCGCCGAGGGTCCGACCGTCGTCGCCGAGGCGCTGGCGCACGGCGACGTCGTCGAGGTGTTCGCGACGCCCGAGCACGACGGCCTCGGGACCGGTGACGTCCCGCGCCTGCGCGCCCCGGCGACGGTCCTCGCGCGGCTCTCGGACGCGGTGACGCCGCCGGGCGTCGTGGCGGTGGTCCGCACCCCCGACACCGCCGCCCCCCTCCCGGAACACGGCACGGTCCTGGTCCTCGACGGCGTCGCCGACCCCGGGAACGTCGGCACGCTGGTCCGGTCGGCGGCGGCGCTCGGCGCCGCGGCCGTCGTCGCCGTCGGGCCCTCCGCCGATCCCTTCGGGCCGAAGGCCGTGCGGGCCAGCGCGGGGACCTGCTACCGCCTGCCGGTGCTGCGACGCGCGGACCTGACGACCGCCGCCGCCGAGCTGCGCGCCTCGGGTCGACGGGTCGTCGGCCTCGCGGCAGGGGAGGGCGACGCGGTGGGCGCCCTCGCGGGACGCGGGGACGTGGCGCTGGTCCTCGGCAGCGAGGCCCACGGCGTCTCGGACCGCGGGGTCCCCGACGCCTGGGCGCACGTCCCGATGCCGGGGGCCGTCGAGTCGCTGAACGTCGGCGCGGCCGGGGCGATCGCGCTCCACGCGCTGCTGGGTCCGCCGGCGGTCGGCTGACCCCGCCGTCTACGCTGCCCGACGGCCTGCGGAGGATCGACGTGGTGGACATCGACGCCGCTGCCGTGGAGCGGCTGCGCTCCGAGGGTCTCGCCGCCTTCGCCGCCGCGACCGACGCCGACGCGCTCGAGGAGGCGCGGGTCGCCCACCTCGGCCGTCGCGCCCCGGTCGGCGAGCTCCAGAAGGGGCTCGGCGGGCTCGACGCCGAGGCGCGCCGGACCGCGGGCGCCCTGCTGAACGGCCTCCGGTCCGATCTGACGGCCGCGCACGAGGCCCGCCGCGCCGAGCTCGAGGGCGCCGAGCTGCACGCGCGCCTCGAGGCCGAGCGCCTCGACCTGACGGGCCCGGCCCGCCGCCCCCGACCCGGACGGCCGCACCTCCTCACCCAGGTCGAGGCCGAGATCGTCGAGGTGTTCGCGGGGCTGGGGTTCGCCGTCGCGGACGGACCCGAGGTCGAGGCCGGTCGGTACAACTTCGACCTGCTGAACATCCCGCCCGGTCACCCGGCCCGCGGCACGATGGACACGATCTACGTGGACGCCGCCGCCGACGTCGTGCTCCGGACCCACACCTCGCCCGTCCAGGTCCGGACGATGCTGACGCAGGAGCCGCCGCTCGCCGTGGTCTGCCCGGGGCGGGTGTTCCGCGCCGACACCGTGGACGCGACCCACTCGCCGGTCTTCACCCAGGTCGAGGGGCTGCTCGTGGGGGAGGGCATCACGATGGCGCACCTCCGCGGCACGCTGCGCGCCTTCGCGCGGGCGCTGTTCGGTCCGGACCGCGAGGTCCGGCTCCGTCCGTCCTTCTTCCCCTTCACCGAGCCCTCGGCCGAGGTCGACGTCTCGACCGAGGACGGCGGCTGGCTGGAGGTGCTCGGCGCCGGGATGGTCGATCCCGCGGTCCTCGAGGCCTGCGGCATCGACACGGCGCGCTGGTCCGGCTTCGCCTTCGGCATCGGCGTCGAGCGCGTCGCGATGCTGCGCCACGGTGTGCGCGACATCCGGGACCTGTTCGACGGCGACGCCCGCTTCCTGGCGGCGTTCTGATGCGCGTCCCGCTGTCCTGGCTGACCGAGTTCGTCGCCCTCGACCTGCCGCTCGACGAGCTGCTGGTCCGCATGAACGCGGCCGGCCTCGAGGTGGAGGACGTCCACCGCCCGGGGGCCGGGATCCGCGGCGTCCGGACGGCACGGGTCCTGCACCACGAGCCGCACCCGGACGCCGACAGCCTCCGCCTGGTCGACGTGACCGGCGACGGCGGGGAGGGCGTCGTCCGCGTCGTCTGCGGCGCCTCGAACTTCGACGTCGGCGACACCGTCCTGCACGCCGTCGTCGGCGCCGAGATCCCCGGCATGACGCTCGAGGCGCGACGCATCCGGGGCCAGGTCTCGCAGGGGATGCTCGCCTCGGCCCGCGAGCTCGGCCTCGGCGACGACCACGCGGGCCTGCTCGTCCTCGGAGCGGACGTCCCGCTCGGCGCCGACCTCACGGACCTCGCGCCCGTCGGCGAGCCGGTCATCGAGATCGGCGTGCATCCCGACCGGGGTGACCTGCTCAGCATCCGCGGCGTGGCACGCGATCTCGCGGCCGCCCTCGACCTCCCGCTGCTCGAGCGGCCCCCGCTGCCGGCGACCCCGACCGCGCCCGGCGTCCCGATCGCGACCGACACGGACGGCGTGGCGTCCTTCATCGCCTGGACCCTCGAGGGCGTGGTCGTGCGGCGCTCGCCGCTGTGGCTCCGCACCCGCCTGGCCCAGTGCGGGATCCGCGCCATCGACGGCGTCGTCGACGTCACCAACTACGTCATGCTCGAGCTCGGCCAGCCGCTCCACGCCTTCGACCTCGACCGGGTCGCCGGACCGCGCCTGCGCGTGCGGGCCGCCGCGGCGGACGAGTCCCTCGAGACCCTCGACGGCACGACGCGCCGGCTCGTCGCCGGGGACCTCGTCATCGACGACGCCGAGGGGCCCGCCTCGCTGGCCGGCGTGATGGGCGGCCTGCGCACCGAGGTCCACGCCGGCACGGCGCGGGTGCTGCTCGAGGGCGCCGTCTGGGACCCGGCCGCGATCCGCCGCACCTCTCGTCGTCTCGGTCTGGTGAGCGAGGCGAGCACCCGGTTCGAGCGCCGCGTGGACCCCGAGGCCGCGGGCGAGGCCGTCGCCCGGGCGGCGCAGCTGATGGTCGCGACCGCGGACGCGCGCGCGACGGCGGCGACCGAGGTGCTTCGCGCACCCGCCTGGGAGCGGCGCGACGAGGTCACCGCGTCGGCGACCGCCGTCGCCGCGCTCGTCGCGCTGGACCTGGACGCGGGGGCGCAGGCGGCGCTGCTCGCGCGCGGCGGCAGCGCGGTCGAGGTGGCCGGCGACACGCTGCGCGTCCGGCCGCCGTCGTGGCGCGGTGACCTCGCGCGCCCGGCCGACCTCGCCGAGGAGGTCGCGCGCCTGCACGGCTACGACCGCATCCCGGCCGACCTGCCGCCCCTCGTCGCGCGGGGCGGCCGCGGTCCGCTGCAGCGCCTCGAGCGCGACCTGCGGGCGGCGGTCCTCGCCGCGGGCGTCGACGAGGTCGTGACGCGACCGTTCGTCGGCGCGTCGACGCTGGCCGGCGCGCTGCCGTCGCCGGGCCGCGTCCTGCTCGCGAACCCGCTGGCGCAGGACGCCGCCGCGATGCGTCCGGGGCTCCTCGACGGACTCCTCGGCGTGCTGCGCCGCAACCACGGGCAGGGTGTCCCGGGCCTCGCCGTCCACGAGTGGGGCCGCGTGTTCCGGCCGGTCGGCGACCCGCTGGGAGCGGCCCTCGACGCGCTCGTCGGCACCGGGTGGCGGTGGCGCGGTCCGGACGGGGACGAGCTGCCCCTGCAGCCGCGGGCCCTGGGGCTCGCGGCGACCGGCGTGCGGTGCGGACCGGGCTGGGTCGACGAGGACGCGCCGTGGTCGGTCGAGGACCTCCTGGGCGCGATCGACGAGGTGGTCCGCCGCGCGGGCGGTCCGCCCCTCGCGCGCGTCGCCGTCGTCCGGGACGGCTGGCACCCGGGTCGGACCGTCGCCCTGCACCGCGACGGCGTCGAGATCGGCCTCGCCGGCGCGCTGCACCCCGACGAGGCGGACCGGCGGGACCTGCCCGACGGCACGGTCGCGGCCGAGCTGCTGGTCGAGCCGCTGCTCGCGGTCCTACCGGCGGCCGGGCCCGTCCCCGCCCGCGCCCCGCTGCTCGTGCGGCACCCCGCGGTCGTCGTGGACGTCGCGGTCGTCGCCCCCGAGACGGTGCCGCTGGCCGAGGTGGAGGCGGCCGTCCGCCGCGGGGCGGGGGAGCTGCTCGACGGACTGCGCTGGTTCGACGAGTTCCGGGGCACCCAGCTGCCCGACGGGCACCGCAGCCTCGGCTTCCGCCTCCGGCTGCAGGACCCCGAGCGGCAGCTGACCGACGCCGACGCCGAGGCGGTCCTGGCCGGTGTCGGGACGGCCGTGGCGGCGATCGGGGCGGCCCTGCGGGGCTGACCGGCCGCCCGGCGCTTGCGTAATCTCGCAGCATCCTGCATACTTCCGCATCGGCGCCGTGGCGCCCGGAGGGCGCATGGGCGGCGGTCGCAGCGTGGGCGTCGTCGGCGCGTCCGGATTCGGCGGCACCGAGCTGCTGCGCCTCCTCGCCCGGCATCCGGAGGTGACCGTCGCGGTCCGGGCCGCCGCGGGGAACGCCGGTCGGCGGCTCGGGGACCTGGCCCCGGGGCTGCCCCCGGCGGCGGGCGGCGACGAGGTGCTGGTCGCGCCGGACCCCGACCGGCTCGCCGAGCTGGACCTGGTGCTGCTCGCGACGCCCGACGAGGTCTCGCTCGAGCTGGCGCCGGTGCTGGTGGCGGCCGGGACGCGGGTCGTCGACCTCTCCGGGGCCTTCCGCCTGCGCGCCGCCGACTACGACGCGTGGTACCGGCGGCCCCACACCGCGCCGTCGCACGCCGCCGACGGCGCCGAGCCCGCGGTCTACGGCCTGACCGAGTGGGCCCGCGACGAGGTCGCCGCGGCGCGCCTGGTCGCCAACCCCGGGTGCTACCCGACGGCGACGCTGCTCGGGCTGCGACCGCTCGTCGAGCTCGTGGAACCCGACGGCGTCGTCGTGTCGGCGGTCAGCGGCACCAGCGGCGCGGGGCGGAGCACCCGCGACGACCTCCAGGCCAGCGTGGTCCTCGGCGACGTCGTCGCGTACGGCGCGCCGTCCCACCGGCACACCGTCGAGATCGAGACGCACCTCGGCGGCGGTGCGCCCGTCGCGTTCACGCCCCACCTCGTCCCCGTCGCTCGCGGGATGCTCGTGACCGCGTCGGCGGTCCTGCGGCCCGGCGTCGGGCAGGCCGACGTCGACGCGGCGCTGTCCGACGCGTACGCCGCCGAGGCGTTCGTGCACGTGCTGCCCGCCGGCACGTTCCCGCGCCTCAAGGCCGTCAACGGCAGCAACGCCTGCCAGGTCTCGGCCGTCGTCGACCCGCGCACGGGTCGGGTCCTCGTCTCGAGCGCGATCGACAACCTCGGGAAGGGGGCCGCGGGGCAGGCCCTGCAGAACGCGAACCTGATGCTCGGCCTCGACGAGGAGCTCGGGCTCGAGGCGATCGGCGTCTGGCCGTGAACGCCGCGTCCGCCCTCGGCTGGACCGGCCTCCCCGTCCCCTCCGGCGTCACCCTCGAGCCCCTCGCCGGTGGGCCCGAGGTCGTGCCCGACGTCCGGCTCGGCGCCGTCGCCTGCGGGGTCCGCGCGAGCGCTCACCGCGACGCCGCGGCCCCCGACCTCGCCCTGCTCGACGTCGGGCGGCCCGTGCCCGCCGCGGTCGTCGTGACGACCAACCAGGTGCGGGCCGCCGCCTGCGACCTCGCCGCGGCGCGCGTCGCGGCGGGTCCGGTGCGGGCGGTGGTCGCGAACAGCGGCAACGCGAACGCCTGCACGGGCGCGGCCGGCCGCGAGGCCGCCACCGCCGTGACCGCGGCCGCGGCGGTGGCCCTCGGCTGCACCGACGCCGAGGTGGTCCCGATGTCCACCGGCGTCATCGGCGTGCCGCTGCCGGCCGAGCGCCTCGTCGGCGCCCTGCCCGACCTCGCCGCCTCGCTGGGCGGCGGCGAGGAGCACGGGGCGGCCTTCGCGAGGGCCATCATGACGACGGACTCGGTGCCGAAGCGGCGGGCGGTCCGCGTCACGACCGCCGACGGTGGCGCGCTGGTCGGTGGCGTCGCGAAGGGCTCGGGCATGATCGAGCCGGCGCTCGCCACGATGCTCTGCGTCGTGGTGACCGACGCCGACCTCGACGCGGCGGACTGCCGCGAGGTCCTGGGCGCCGCCGTGGCCGCGACGTTCAACCGGATCAGCGTCGACGCCTGCGGCTCGACGAACGACACCGTCCTGCTGCTCGCGACCGGGACCGCGGGGCCCGTCGACCGGGACGCCGTCGCGGCCGGCGTGACCGCCGTCTGCGCGGAGCTCGCCGCGGCGATCGTGCGCGACGGCGAGGGCGTGACCCGCGTCGCGCGCCTGCGCGTCACCGGGGCGCCCGACGCCGCCGCCGCGGACGCCTGGGGTCGGGCGGTGGCGTCCTCGGCCCTGTTCCGGACGGCGCTCCACGGCAGCGATCCGAACTGGGGCCGCATCCTCGCCGCGATGGGCACGACGGCCCACGTCCTCGATCCGGGCCGGATCGCCGTCGCCTTCGGCGGCGTCGAGGTCTGCCGGGACGGCGCCGCGGTGCCCTACGACCACGCGGCGGCCGTCGCCGTGCTGCGGGCCGACGAGGTCGACGTCCACGTCGACATGGGCCTCGGCAGCACGAGCGCGGCGCTGCTCGTCGGCGACCTCTCGGCGGGGTACGTCGAGATCAACGCGGAGTACACGACATGAGCGGCGCGATCGGCGTCCCCGTGACGGCCCCGTCGGCCGAGGGCCGCGAGCGGGCCGAGGTGGCCCAGGGGAAGGCGGCCGTCCTCCAGGAGGCGCTGCCCTGGATAACCCGGTTCCACGGGCAGACGGTCGTCATCAAGTACGGCGGTCACGCGATGGTGGACCCCGAGCTCCAGCGGTCGTTCGCCGCCGACGTCGCCCTCCTGCGGTTCGTGGGGCTGCGGCCGGTCGTCGTCCACGGCGGCGGGCCGCAGATCTCGCGGCTCGCGGCCGAGCGCGGGGTCACGTCCCGGTTCGTCGGGGGGCTGCGCGTCACCGACGAGGCGATGATGGCCGTCGTCCACGACGCGCTCGCCGACGAGGTCAACCCCGAGGTCGTGGCCCTGGTCGCCTCCGCCGGCGCACCGGCCGAGGGCGTCATCGGCAGCGACGGTCCGGTCCTGACCTGCGTCCCCGCGCGCGGTCCGGGCGGCGCTCGGCGGTCGACACCGCCGCCCTGACCCGGGTCCTGGACGCGGGTCGTGTCCCGGTCGTCGCGACGCTCGGTCGCGACGCGGCCGGGCGGGAGCACAACGTGAACGCCGACACGGCGGCCGGTGCGATCGCGGCGGCGCTGGGCGCGAGCAAGCTCGTGGTGCTCACCGACGTCCCCGGCATCTTCGAGCGGTTCGGCACGCCGGAGGAGCGGCTCCTCTCGGTCCTCGACCGCGACCGCCTGGCCGCCGTCGCCGCCGCGGGCGAGCTGGCCGACGGCATGCTGCCGAAGGTCGGCGGGGTCCTTGCGGCGCTCGACGGCGGCGTCCCGCGGGCCCACATCCTCGACGGCCGCGTCCAGCACGCGGTCCTCATCGAGATCTTCACCGACGAGGGCATCGGCACGATGGTCCTCGGTCCGGACGTCGAGGGGGACGCGCCATGACGGTCTGGACGGACGTCGCGAGGCGTCGGATGCAGCCGACCTACGGCGCGACCGACGTCGTGTTCGTCCGCGGCGAGGGCGCCGTCCTGACCGACGCCGACGGCGGCGAGTGGCTGGACCTGCTCTCGGGCATCGCCGTCACGTCGCTCGGCCACGCGCACCCGGCGGTGACCGCCGCCGTCGCCGACCAGGTCGGACGGCTGGTCCACACGTCGAACCTGTTCCTCACGACGCCGGCGCTGACGCTGATGGAGCGGCTGGCGGGTCTGCTCGGCTGGGACGACGCGCGGTTCTTCCTCGCCCAGTGCGGCGCCACCGCCAACGAGGCGGCCGTGAAGCTGGCGCGCCGGCACGGTCTCGCGCAGCGTCCCGGGAAGCACCGCGTCGTCGCGCTCGAGGGCTCCTTCCACGGCCGGACGCTCGCCACCCTCGAGCTGACGGGGCAGCCGGCGAAGCGGGCGCCGTTCGAGCCGCTGGCCGGCTTCGTCGACCACGTCCCGTTCGACGACGCCGCGGCGCTGAGCGCCGCCGTCGGCCCGGACACCTGCGCGGTCGTCCTCGAGGTCGTGCAGGGCGAGGGCGGGGTGCGACCCGTGCCCGCGGACGTGCTGGCGGCCGCGCGCGAGGCCTGCGACCGCCACGGCGCCCTGCTGTGGTTCGACGAGGTCCAGACCGGCATCGGCCGGACCGGGTCGTGGTTCGCGTTCCAGCGGACCGACGTCGTCCCCGACGTGGTGACCCTCGCGAAGGGGCTCGGGAACGGCCTGCCGATCGGCGCCTGCGTCGCCCGGGGCGCCGCGGGGACCGCCCTGCAGCCGGGGCAGCACGGCACCACCTTCGGCGGCAACCCCGTCGCGAGCGCCGCCGCGCTCGCCGTGCTGGACGCCATCGAGGCCGACGGGCTGCTCGACGCCGTCGCGGCCCGGGCCGGTCAGCTCCGGGTCGGCCTCGCGGACCTCGCGGCCCGCACCGGTGCGGTCGTCGAGGTGCGCGGCATGGGCCTGCTGCTCGGCGTCGTGCTCGCCGCCCCCGTCGCGGCCGACGTCGAGGCGAGGTGCCGGGCCGAGCGCGTCATCGTGAACGCCGTCGCGCCGGACGTCGTCCGGCTCACGCCGCCGTTCGTCATCACGCCCGAGCAGACCGCACGTGCGCTCGAGGTCCTGTGCGACGCGATCGAGGCGGCCGTCACGGCCGCGGGGGAGGGGACGCCGTGAGCCCGCGCTCGCTGCTCGGCATGCTGGACCTGGCGCCCGAGGAGGTCCTCGGGCTGCTCGACGACGCCGCACGGCTGCGCGCCGCCCGGCCGGCCCTCGTCGCGGGCGGGACGCCCGACGCGACGCTGCGCGGCCGGACCGTCGCGCTCATCTTCGAGAAGCCGTCCACGCGGACCCGCGTCTCGTTCGAGGTCGCCGTCGCCGAGCTCGGCGGCACGCCGCTGCCGCTCAGCGCGGCCGACCTCCAGCTCGGCCGCGGCGAGACCGTCGAGGACACCGGACGGGTGCTCGGCCGGTACGTGCAGGCGCTCGTGGTGCGGACCTTCGGGCAGGGCCGGCTGCGCGCGCTCGCCGACGCCAGCGGCCTGCCGGTCATCAACGCGCTGACCGACTCCGAGCACCCCTGCCAGGCGCTCGCCGATCTGCTGACCGTGCGCGACGAGTTCGACGGGTTCGACGGTCGCACGCTGACCTACGTCGGCGACGGCAACAACGTGGCGCACTCGCTGCTGCTCGGCGCCGCGGCCGTCGGGCTCGGGGTCCGCGTCGCCCACCCCGAGGGCTACGCGCCCGACCCGGCCGTCGTCGCCGCGGCGCGCGACCTCGCGCGGCCGCACGGCTCGGAGGTCACGGTCACCGACGACCCCCTGGCGGCGGCCCGCGGCGCCGACGCGCTGTACACGGACGTCTGGACCTCGATGGGTCAGGAGGAGGAGTCGGCCCGACGGCTGCGCGACTTCGCCGGCTACCAGCTCGACGCGCGGCTGCTGGCCGCGGCCGCCGACGGGGCGATCGTCCTGCACTGCCTCCCCGCCCACCGCGGCGAGGAGATCTCGGCCGAGGTGCTGGACGGTCCCGCGTCGCGCGTGCTCGACCAGGCCGAGAACCGGCTCCACGTCCAGAAGGCGGTCCTGGCCGCGTTCGTCGGCGGGGCATCGACGGCGGTCCCGGCGTGAACGCCGACGCGCGGCGGGCCGTCCTCCGCGAGGTCCTCGCCGGCGCGCCCCTCGGGAGCCAGGCGGCGGTCCGCGCCGCCCTCGCGGCCCGCGGCGTCGCGGCCCACCCCGCCACCATCGGTCGCGACCTGGAGGAGCTCGGGGCCCGGAAGGTCCGCGGCGCCGACGGGCAGCTGGCCTGGCGGCTCCCGGACGTCGCCGCCGGGCCGCCCGCCCCGCTGCGCCGCCTCGACGACGCGCTCCGGACCTTCGTCACGTCCGTCGCCGCCTCGGGGAACCTGCTGGTCCTGCGCACCCCGCCGGCCTGCGCGAGCCCCGTCGCCTCGGCCCTCGACGGGTCGGGGGACCCCGAGATCCTGGGGACGCTCGCCGGGGACGACACGGTCGTCGCCGTGCTGGCCGAGGGCGCCGACGCGCACGCCGTCGCGGCGCGGCTGCGCGCCACGGCGGCCGCGGCCTGACCGGGACGGCCCCTCCCACCGCGACCCCGCGCACGGCGACCGACGACCGCGACCACCCACCGCCACCCACGACCTCGAGCGCCCTACCGTCACCGCCCCCGACAGGAGCCACCATGGCACGCCCCACCGTCGTCCTCGCCTACTCCGGCGGTCTCGACACGTCCGTCGCGATCCGCTGGCTGCAGGAGAACCGCGACGTCGACGTCATCGCCCTGGCCGTCGACGTCGGGCAGGGCATCGACGACCTCGACGCGATCCGGCAGCGGGGGCTCGACTGCGGCGCCGTCGAGTCGCACGTCGTCGACGCGCGCGAGGAGTTCGCGCGGGACTTCGTGGCACCGGCGCTCCGCGCGAACGCGCTGTACATGGGGAAGTACCCGCTCGTCTCGGCGCTCAGCCGGCCGCTGATCGTGAAGCACCTCGTCCGTGTCGCCCGCGAGCGCGGAGCGTCGGGCGTCGCTCACGGCTGCACCGGGAAGGGCAACGACCAGGTCCGGTTCGAGGTCGGGACGATGACGCTCGGCCCCGAGCTCACGACCCTCGCGCCCATCCGGGACTGGGGGCTGACGCGCGACGCCGCCATCGACTGGGCCCACGAGCGGGGGATCCCCATCCCGATCAAGGCCAAGTCCTCGCCGTACTCGATCGACGAGAACGCCTGGGGACGCACCGCCGAGTGCGGGATCCTCGAGGACCCGTGGGCCGCCCCGCCGGAGGACGTCTACGAGCGGACCGTCTCGGTCGCCGACGCCCCCGACGAGGCCGAGGAGCTGGTGCTGCGCTTCGAGGCCGGCCTGCCGGTCGCTCTCGACGGGCTGGCGCTGCCGCTCCACGAGCTGCTGCGCGAGGTCGACGCCCGCGCCGGGCGGCACGGCGTCGGACGCATCGACATGATGGAGGACCGCCTCGTCGGCATCAAGAGCCGCGAGATCTACGAGGTCCCGGGTGCGATCACGCTGATCACCGCCCACCGGGACCTCGAGGACCTGACCCTCGAGCGGGAGCTCGCCGAGTTCAAGCGGACCGTCGAGGCCCGGTACGCCCAGCTGGTCTACAACGGGCAGTGGTGGGGCCCGCTGAAGCGCGCCCTCGACGCCTTCGTCGCCGACGCCAGCCGGGCCGTCAACGGCGAGGTCCGCGTCCGGCTCTTCAAGGGCCACGCCACCGTCGTCGGACGGCGCAGCGAGGACTCGGCGCTGTACGACCTCTCGCTCGCGACCTACGACACGGGCGACCTCTTCGACCAGTCGCTGGCCGAGGGGTTCGTCCAGCTCTACGGCCTCCCGCTGCGGACGTGGGCGGCGACGGCGCAGCGGCGCGGCGAGGTCCTGTGAGCGGTCCGACGGGCACGGGATCCACGGGGGAGGGTCGCCTCTGGGGCGGCCGGTTCGCCGCCGGCCCCGAGGCCTCCGCCTGGGCGCTCGGCGTCTCGACCGGGTTCGACCTGCGCCTGTGGCGTCAGGACCTGGCCGGGTCCCGCGTGCACGCCGCCGAGCTGGCCCGCGTCGGGGTCCTGTCGGAGGACGAGCGGGACCGCATCGTCGCGGCGCTCGACCGCTGCGGCGCGCTGTTCGAGGCGGGGGAGTTCCCGCTGCTCGACAGCGACGAGGACCTGCATGGCGCGATCGAGCGGTGGCTCGTCGCCGAGCTCGGCGACCTCGGCGGGCGCCTCCGCGCCGGCCGGTCGCGCAACGACCAGATCGTCAGCGACGTCCGGCTCTGGGCGCGCGACGCCGCGGACGAGGTCGCCGCGATGGTCGTCGGACTGCAGCGTGCGCTCGTCGAGCGGGCCGAGGTCCACCTCGACTGGATCGCGCCGGGCTACACGCACCTGCAGCGCGCGCAGCCGGTGCTCCTCGGGCACCACCTGCTGTCCTGGGTCTGGATGCTCGAGCGGGACGTCGAACGGCTGACCGGCGCGCGCCTCCGACTCGACCGGTCGGCGCTCGGCTCGGGAGCGCTCGCCGGCCAGACGCTCGGGCTCGACCCGGCCCGGTACGCCGAGGGGCTCGGCATGGGGGCACCGCTCGAGAACTCGCTCGACGCGGTGGCGTCGCGCGACGCGGTCCTCGAGCTGCTGGCGGCCCTCGCGATCCTCGCGGTCACGCTGTCGCGCCTCGGCGAGGAGCTCGTCATCTGGACCACCGCCGAGTTCGCGTTCGCCCGGCTCGGCGACGCGTTCTCGACCGGGTCGTCGATGATGCCGCAGAAGCGCAACCCGGACGTCGCCGAGCTGGTCCGGGGCAAGGCCGGCCGGGTCGTCGGGGACCTCGTCGCGCTGCTCACGACGGTGAAGGGCCTGCCGCTGACCTACGACCGCGACCTGCAGGAGGACAAGGAGCCGCTGTTCGACGCCGTCGACACGCTCGTCCTCGTCCTGCCCGCGCTGGCCGGCGCCGTGGCCTCGCTGACCTTCGATCGCGCTCGCCTCGAGGCCGCGGCCGACGATCCGGCCGCCCTCGCGACCGACGTCGCCGAGGACCTCGTCCGCCGCGGCATGCCGTTCCGCGCCGCGCACGAGGCGGTCGGCGGGCTGGTCCGAGCGGCCGAGGAGCGGGGGACCGACCTGCGCGGGCTCCCCGCCGAGGTCCTCGCGGCGGTCCATCCCGACCTGCCGGGCGTCTGGGCGTCGCTCCTCGACCCCCGAGCGGCCGTGGACCGGCGTGACACGCCCGGTGGCACGGCCACGGCGTCGGTCCGGGCGCAGCTGGCCCTGGCGCGGGAGCGGGTCGGCCGGACGGTCGGACCGGTTTGACGGACGGGCCCCCGGTGCCCTAGCATCCCGCCTCCGCTCGCGGCCCTGACCCTCCCGGTCAGACGCTCCCTCCGGGGAGCACCCCACGGCCCGGCGGGTGGATCGGCGGTCCGTCCCTGACGGGTACCCTCGGTCGACACGGTGCGAACCGGAAGTCCTCCGCCCTGCGGTCGGAACCCGGTGCGCGCACGGAGCAGCACGTCCGCTCCTTGAGAACTGCACAGGGTGCCAAAAGCCAGTGACGTGCGTCGTCCTCGGACGGCGCGCGGCACGACCCCGTCGATCCGGGCGCGCGAGCGCACGGGTCTACGAGTGAGTGCGACCGAAGAAAAACCCCTGTCATCACTGACGGGGCTCGTCTTGGTCGAGCCGACCGAGACGGTCTCCGCTGGATGGCTCCACGCCCACCCTCGGGTGGTGCGTGCGTCTTCTAACGGAGAGTTTGATCCTGGCTCAGGACGAACGCTGGCGGCGGGTCTAACACATGCAAGTCGAGGGACGAACCGAGTGCTTGCACTCGGGGAGACCGGCGAACGGGTGAGTAACACGTGAGGAACCTGTCCGGTACACCGGGATAACCGCGGGAAACCGTGGCTAATACCGGATGCACCACCGTGACCGCATGGTCGTGGTGGGAAAGCTCAGGCGGTACCGGAGGGCCTCGCGGCGTATCAGCTAGTTGGTGGGGTAACGGCCCACCAAGGCTTCGACGCGTAGCTGGAGTGAGAGCTCGAACAGCCACACTGGGACTGAGACACGGCCCAGACTCCTACGGGAGGCAGCAGTGGAGAATCTTGCGCAATGGG
>JBEARL010000012.1:0-26103 GCA_041163265.1 Actinomycetota bacterium | reverse complement strand
AGGCGGTCGGGGACGTCGAACGCCGTCGACGGCGTGATCGCGCCGGCCTCCAGCGCGACCGCGACCGTCAGGGCCTTCTGGGTCGACCCGGGCTCGAACAGGTCGGTCACGGCCCGGTTGCGCCAGACGTCCTCGTCGCCCGACCTGCGCGCGTTGGGGTCGAAGGTCGGCGCCGAGGCCATGCCGAGCACGTCGCCCGAGGCGACGTCGAGCACGACCACCGAGGCGCCGAGGGCGCCGTGCCGCTCGGCGACCTCGGCCGCGACCCGCTCGGCGACGTGCTGGATCTCGCGGTCGAGCGTGAGGACGAGGTCCGCGCCGGGCTCGGCGGGCACGAGCTCGCGCTCGCCGGACGCGATCGCGAGGCCGCCGGGGGCCCGCTCGATGAGGAGCGTGCCCGGACGACCCCGCAGGAGGTGGTCGTGGCTGGCCTCGAGCCCCTGCAGCCCGGCACCGTCGATGCCGGTGAACCCGACGACCTGGGCCGCCGTCCCGCCCGAGGGGTAGGTGCGGCGGGGCTCGACGTGCATCCCGACGCCCGGGAGCCGCAGCCGCATGATGCCCTGGGCGACGTCCAGGTCGACCTGGCGCGCGAGGTAGACGAAGCGGCCCTCCCGCCCCAGCCGCTCGACGAGGTCCGCCTCGTCCAGCCCGAGCAGCGGCGCGAGCGCCCGTGCGACCTCGGTCCGGTCGCCGGCGGCCGGCACGCGGGTGCCGTCGGCCCGCGTCGTGGGGCGGAACGCGGCCGGGTCGCCGTGCAGCGCCGCGGCGTCGACCGAGGTCGCGAGCACCGCGCCCTCGCGGTCGTAGATGCGGCCCCGGACCGCCGGCAGCTCGACCGTGCGGACGCGCTGGCGCTCGCCGCGGGCCGCGTGCTCGGCCGCGTCGACGACCTGCACCTGCACGAGCTGCGCGACCGTCGCCCCCAGGGCCACGAGGACGAGCGCGAACGCGATGCGGATGCGTCGGGCCGAGACGACGGCGACCGGGGCGGACCGATCCGCACCCCCGGACGGGGTCCGCGGCACCTCAACGCTCCTGCGTCAGGACGGGCTTCAGGGGGTCCGCGACCGCCGGCACGGCCGGGTCCGGGACGCCGTCGGCGGGGACCGCCCGCCGGAGGACCAGGTGACGGGCCGCCGGTGCCGGGACCATCCCGAGGTCGAGCGCGCGGGCCCGGATGCGGGCGGGGTCCTCGAGCTCCGCGACCTCGACGAGCAGCTCGGCGTGGTGACGCTCGGCGGCGCGGACGTCGGCCTCGAGCTGGCGGGCGACGACGGCGGCCTGGGCCGCGGCGGCGTTCAGCCCGACCGCCGCGAACAGCGCCGCCGCCCCCGTCCCGATGGTCAGCAGCGCGGCGGCGAGGCGGAGGCGACCGGTCGCGACCGAGGGCGCGGCGGAGGTCGCCCGGGCGGCGCCGCGGGCCGGCGCCGGGGCGGCGGCGCGGGGACGGACGACGGCCAGCGCGCTCACGCCGGGACCGCCAGGCGGCGGACTGCGCGCAGCCGGACCGAGGCGCTGCGCGGGTTGCGCCGCCGCTCCTCGGCGTCGGCGACGATCGGACGGCGGACGACGTGCTCGACCAGCGGCGTCCGGCCGCAGCCGCAGACCGGCAGGTCCGGCGGACAGATGCAGCCGGTCGCGGCGGCCGCGAACGCCCGCTTCACGATGCGGTCCTCGAGGCTGTGGTAGCTCAGGACGACGAGGACCCCGTCGCGGTCGAGGCGGTCGATGGCCACGGGCAGGGTGGCCTCGAGGGCCGCGAGCTCCTCGTTGACGGCGATGCGGAGGGCCTGGAAGGTCCGCGCCGCGGGGTGCCCGCCGGTACGGCGGGCGGCGGCCGGGACGGCGTCGCGGACCAGCTCGGCGAGGCGGCGGGTCCCCTCGACCGGCCGGGCGGCGACGATCGCGGCGGCGATGCGTCGCGCGAACCGCTCCTCGCCGAAGCGGCGGATCACGCCGGCCAGCTCGTCCTCCGGCAGCCCGTTGACGAGGTCGGCCGCGGTCGTCGGCTGCGACCGGTCCATGCGCATGTCGAGGGGTCCGTCGAGGCGGTGCGCGAAGCCCCGCTCGGCGCGGTCGAGGTGCATCGACGAGACCCCGAGGTCCAGCAGGACACCCGCGACGTGGCCGATGCCCTCGGCGTCGAGCACCTCGCCCAGCCGGTCGGCCCGGGCGTGGACGAAACGGACCCGGACGCGCGGGTCGGCGAGCTCGCCGGCGAGACGCTCGCGGGCCAGCGCGAGGGCGTCCTCGTCGCGGTCGACGCCGAGCAGGTCGGCGTGCCCCCACAGCTGCAGCCGGCGTGCCACGACGGCGCGGGCGTGCCCGCCGGCGCCGAGGGTCAGGTCGACGACGACCCCGTCCGGCCGCTCGAGCAGCTCGGTGACGGCGTCCAGCAGCACGGGGACGTGCGGCGCGGGCGCGGGCGCGGGCGCGGTCATCGGTCGAAGCCGCGGTCGAGCGTCGCGAAGGCGTCCTCGGCGCGCTCGCGGTACGCGTCCCACGTCGCGCGGTCCCAGATCTCGACCTTCTCGTCCGCGCCGTTGACCACGAGGTCGCGGTCGAGTCCGGCGTACGCGCGGAGCCGCGGCGGCACGGTGACCCGCCCCTGCGCGTCCGGCTTCTCCTCCTGGGCGCCGGCGAGGAAGATGCGCAGGTAGGCGCGGGCGCGCTCGTCCTCGCGCGGCAGCGCGCGCAGCTCCTCGACCCGCCGCTCGAACCCGGTCAGCGGGAAGACGTCGATGCAGCGGTCCTGCGCGGGGGCGAAGACGAGTCCGCTCGCGAGGCGCTCGCGGAAGCGCGCGGGGAGGATGACCCGGCCCTTCGCGTCGAGGGTGTGGGGGTGCTCTCCGAGGAACACGCGCCACCTCCCTCCGGGACCCGTCGACCACGGGCCGACCGCCCGGCACGCCCGGGCACGGTCCTCCACTTCGCTCCACTGTAGGCCACTCTGGGAGCGCGGTCAAGCCAGCCGGAGGTATGGAACGGCCGAATCAGCTCAGAATGCCGCTGAAAGGCCTTTAGAGCGGTGGAGCGAGGTGGAGCGGAAGGGACCGCCGGGGGTGGGGCCGGGACCCCGAACGGCCGCCCGAGGCGTCCGTCGCGGGACGGAGGCCCCGGTCAGCGGCCGCCGGTCAGCGGCCGCCGATCAGCGGCCCTCGGTCCGTCCGGCCCGCTCGGCGGCCCGGGCACGGTCGGTCCGTGCGCTGGCCCCGAGCACGAGCGCCGCCAGCAGGGCGGCCATCCCGAGCGCGCCGTAGACGATGTCGAAGGTCAGGCTGAGGACCCCGACGACCCCGGCGACCCCGAGCACGACGGCCGCCCGCATCCGGACCACGGGCGACCAGGCCGCGAGCCGCCGACGGGAGCGCGCGACGAACCGGGGGTCCTCCTCGACGAGCTGCCGCTCGATCTCGGCGAAGACCCGCCGCTCGTGCTCCGAGAGTGCCATCGCCCGACCGTCCTCGCGCGTCCCCGTCCGTGCCCGACGCGTTCCACCGTACCGCCGCTCCCGCGGACCGGCGGGGCCGATGTCGGACCGGGGGACGGTGGACGGTGTGTCGAGAGGGATTCGTGACCCCCGCGGCACGGACGGATCAGGGACGGCCGTCGGCGGCGGCCGCGACGGCGACCGCGAGGTCGCCCGACGCGAGCGCACGCAGCTGCGCCCGGGCCTCGGCGGCCAGCGCGGACTCCCGAGGCGCGGCCGCGGCCTCGCGGACCAGGCGCGGCACGAGACGCAGCGCCGTCGGACCCGCGGCCAGCCGGGCCGCGAGCGCGTGGGCGGCCTCGACCGCGCCCTCGGCGGGCAGCGCGATCTCGGCGAGCCCCATCGCGAGCGCCTCCTCGGCACCGACCTCGCGCCCGGAGAGGATCAGCTCGGTCGCACGACCGACGCCGACGAGCCGCGGCAGGCGCCACGTCGCGCCGAGGTCCGGCACCAGTCCCCACCTCGGTTCGAGGACGGCCATGCGGGCGCTCGGGGCCACGGCCCGGAGGTGGCAGGCGAGTACGAGCTGCAGCCCGCCGCCGAGGCAGACGCCCTCGACGGCGGCGATGGTCGGGACCTCGAGCTCCTCGAAGGCGGTGAACACGGCCTGGACGGCCGCGACGTCGGCCTCGGTCAGGTCGGCGGTGGCGAGCCCGGCCAGGTCGAGGAGGTCGAGCCCCGCCGAGAGGTGCCCCCCCTCGCCCGAGACGACGACCGCACCGACCGCCGGGTCGTCCGCGGCGGCCGCGGCGTGCGCGGCGAGCCGGTCGAGCACCGCGCGGCTCAGCGCGTTGCGCTTCGCAGGGCGCGAGATGACGACGTGGGCCACGCCGTCGACCACCTCGTACCGCGTCGGCTGCTCCACGACCACTCCCCCGGTCACTCCCGGCGTCGACGGTAGGCGACGGGCGTTAGGCTGCTCCGCGGCCGCTCCCCTCGGGTCGGCGCTCCACGACCCTGCGACCCGGAGTCCCCGTTGCCCCAGCGCGAGTGGGTCTCGATCGACGACCCGGCCGAGCCGCGGCGCCGCTACACCTTCGACGTCTCGTTCCTGCTCTCGGACTACCGCTGCGTGTTCGGGTCGGGCTGCCGCGGGATCTCGGGCCGGGCGGTCCTCGGCTGCTGCGTCCACGGCGCCTACCTGAACGAGGACGACGACGCGGCGGCGCTCGAGCGCCTCGTGCGGGACGAGCTGACGCCGGAGACGATGCAGTTCCACCGCTCGGCGCTGCGCAAGGGTCTGTACGAGACCGACGACGAGGGCGACACGCACACCCGCGTCGTCGAGGGCGGCTGCATCTTCGCGAACCGCGAGGGGTTCCCCGCCGGCGAGGGCTGCGCCCTCCACCACCTCGCGGTGCGGCGGGGCGAGGACCCGATGACGCACAAGCCGACGGTCTGCTGGCAGGTCCCGCTGCACCGGACGGTCGAGGAGCGGACGGCCAACGACGGCGGGACCCTCGAGGTCCACACCATCCACGCCTTCGAGCGCGGCGACTGGGGCGAGGGCGGTGCCGACTTCGCCTGGTGGTGCTTCGACGACGGGACGGCGTTCGTCTCGGACCGACCGCTGTTCCGCACGATGGAGACCGAGCTTCGGGCCATGGTCGGCGGCGAGGTCTACGCCGAGCTGGCGTCCTACCTCGAGGACCGCGCGGCCCGCGGGACGACGGTCAGGTTCCTCCCGACGGCCTGAGCGGCGCCGGCGCGGCGCCCGGACCGGCACCCCGCGCCCCGCCGGGCGGCCCGTCGCCGTCCGCGCCGTCCGCGCCGACGTCCTCCCCCTCCTGCTCGTCGTCGAGGAGCGCCGCCCACCGGACCGTCGGGGCGCCGAAGCGGTCGGCGATCGCGTCGGCGGCCCGGTCGAGCGCCCCCCAGCGGCCCCCGGGCGGACCGGAACCCGCCCCGTCGGGACCGTCGGCGTCGGCCGGATCGGCGAGCAGCCGCTGCTGCACGGGCCCGACGTCGCCCGCGTCCCCGAGCCCCGTGCAGCGCACGCCGAGCAGCCGCACGCGGGCCCGCTCGAGGTGGAGCCCGGCGAGCAGCGCGCGGGCGGCCGCGACGACGTCGCGGGTGCGGTCGGTAGGGGCCGGGAGCGTCCGGGCCCGGGTCACGTCGGAGTGGTCGGCGAGCCGGACCTTCAGCGTGATCGTCCGCGCCGTCAGCCCGGCGCGGCGGAGCCGGCGCGCGACGCGGACCGACAGCTCGAGCAGGCGCCGGTCGAGGACCGCCGGGTCGTCGACGTCGGCGTCGAAGGTGGCCTCGGCCGAGACCGACCGCGCCGCGCGGGTCGGCACCACCGACCGCGGATCGACGCCGCGGGCGAGGTCGTGCAGCTGCGCGCCGAGCGCCTCGCCGACCAGCCGCTGCAGCGTCGACCGCGGGGTGTCGGCGACCTCGCCGACGCGGGTGATGCCGTATCCGGCCAGCCGCTCGACCGTGCGGGGGCCGGCGCCCCAGAGGTGGCCGACCGGCAGCGGCCGCAGGCGCGCGACGACCTCGTCGACCGGCCAGTGCAGCAGCCCGTCGGGCTTCGCGAGGCCCGACAGCAGCTTCGCGACGGACTTCGTCGGACCGACGCCGACCGAGCAGGGCAGGTCGAGCTCGGCGCGGATGCGCGCCCGCAGCGCGGCACCGATGGCCGGCGGCGGACCGAACAGCCCGACCGCGCCGGTGACGTCGAGGAACGCCTCGTCGAGCGAGAGCGGCTCGACGAGCGGCGTGACGTCGTGCAGCACGGCCATCACCGCGTCGCTGACCTCGTGGTAGCGGTCGAACCGGGGCGGGACCACGACGAGGTCGGGGCAGAGCCGGCGCGCACGGACCATCGGCATCGCGCTGTGGACGCCGCTGGCGCGCGCCTCGTACGAGGCGGCGGCGACGACGCCCCGGCCCGAGGCGGACCCGACGGCGACGGGGCGGCCCGCGAGCGCGGGGTCGTCGCGCTGCTCGACCGAGGCGTAGAACGCGTCCATGTCGAGGTGGAGGATCGGCTCGGGCGGGCGGCTCATCGTCGGCTGCCCCTCCCCCACTCGCTGGCCGCGAGGCCGGCCGTGCCGGCGTCGACGGATCCGGCGGCGCCGTCCTGCGCCCCGACGCCCGGCGTGCCGCGCTCGGCCAGCGCCGCGTCGAGGGCGCCAGCCTGCCACGCCCGCCACAGCCGGGCCAGGTCCCAGGCCCGGCGGCCGACGACGGTCGCGCCGCGCCGGCCCCGCCGCGACACCACCCCCTCAGCGACGACGAGCCACGCGGTCCGGACGACCCAGGCGCAGTCCGGCAGCGACCGCGCGAAGAACGTCACCTGCACCTGCCCCGTGCGGTCGTCGAGGCTGAGGAACAGCACGCGGTCCCCGGACCGCTGCGGTGGGGACTGCAGCGCGACCCGGACGCCGGCGACGCGGACCCGCGCACCCGCCGGCGCGTCGCGCAGCGCGTGGGCGTCGGTCACGCCGAGGGCCCGCAGCAGCGGCGCGTACGGCGCGACGACGTGTGCGGTCAGCTCGACCCCGGTCGCGGCCAGCTCGCCGCGCAGACGGTCGCCGCGCCCCTCCGGCGGGAGCGCCGGCGGCGGGGGCGGTCCGAGCGGCAGCGCGGCCTGCGCCACGACCCTGGCCCCGGACCGCGCGAGGGCCCGACCGGCCCAGGCCTCCTCGACCGCGAGGCGGAGCGCCCGCCGGTCGGCCGGCCCGCCCGCGCCGACCCCCGCCACGGTGTCGAGCGCACCGGCCGCGGCCAGCGCCAGCGCCCCCGGACGGGCCAGCCCGGCGCGGGCCCGGAGGTCGGCGAGGTCGGCGAAGGGCCGCAGGTCGAGGAGCCGCTCGACCTCCTCGGCCGCGACCTCGCCGACGGCGTCGAGGCCCAGCCGCACCGCCCACCGCCGGCCGTCGGACCGCGCCCCGGCGTCGCGGCCGGTCGGCGGCAGCGGGCGCGGCGCGCCCGCGGGCCAGGACCAGCCGTCGGGGAGCAGCGGCGCCGGGTCCTCGCCGCGGGCCGCCGCGCCGCGCGCAGCCGCGAGCCCCAGCAGGGCGTCGGCCTCGTCGCCGTCGAGCACCTCGACGTGGGGGTCGCGGCCAGAGACCAGCACGTCGGGGCCGAGGACGGGGACGGCCCAGAGCCGGCACTCCTCGACGATCATGCGGCGCGGGTACATGCCGGGGTCGTGGGCGATCAGCCCGGCCATGAACTCGGGCAGCAGATGCGCCTTGAGGAACGCGCTCCGCTCGGTGGGCACCGCGAACGCCGCGGCGTGCGCCTTGCAGAACCCGAACGCGGCGAACGACGCGACGTCCTCGAGGACCCGCGCGACCGCGTCGTCCGGCAGCCCGCGCGCGGCGGCGCGGTCGCGGACGAACCGCCGGACCAGGCGCACCCCCTCGGGGTCGGCGAGGCGGCGGCGCAGCAGGTCGGCGTACCCGGCGTCGCAGCCGGTCAGCGCGGCGAGGACCCCCATCACCTGCTCGTGGTAGACGATGACGCCGAACGTCTCGTCGAGCACCGGCGCGAGCACCGGGTGCGCGTGCACGACCGGCTCCTCGCCGTGGCGGCGGGCGACGTACGGCGTGACCATGTCGGCCCGCATCGGCCCCGGCCGGAACAGCGAGATCTCGGCGACGAGGTCGCCGAGCCGCGTCGGCTGCAGCCGCCCGAGCAGCTCGCGCTGCCCCGGCGACTCGATCTGGAACACGCCGACCGAGTGGGTGGAGCGGATGAGGTCGTAGGTCGCGGGGTCGTCGTGGGGCACCCGGTCGAGCGCGAACGCCCCCGCGGTCCAGCCGGGGACGCCGGCCTCGGCGGGGTCGCGCGTCGGCGCGCGCGGCACGCGGGGGTCGCGCGCCACGCCGTTCACCAGGTCGAGGCAGTGCCGCATCGCCGAGAGCATGCGGACGCCGAGCACGTCGAGCTTCAGCCAGCCGAGCGCCGCGACGTCGTCCTTGTCGAGCTGGCTGACGGGGTAGCCGTGCGCGCTGCGCTGCAGCGGCGTGCGGCCGTGCAGCCCGTCGTCCGAGAGCAGGATCCCGCAGGGGTGCATCGCGAGGTGGCGCGGCATCCCGTCGAGCCGCGCCGCGAGGTCCAGCAGCGTCCCGAGCGCCCCCGCGTCGAGGCGGCTGCCGGCGAGCTCGGGCAGGCGGTCCAGCGCCCGGCGGAGGTCCCGGGCCCGCAGGTGCGGGACGCGGGTCGCGACGCGGGCGACCTCCTCGGCCGGCAGCCCCAGCGCCGCCCCGACCTCGCGGACCGCGGAGCGGCCCTGGAACGTCTCGTACATGCCGACGCACGCGACCCGCTCGGGCCCGTACCGCGCGAGGACCAGGTCGTAGACGTCCTCGCGGCGGTGGGACTCGACGTCGAGGTCGATGTCGGGCAGCTCGTCGCGCCAGGGGTTCATGAACCGCTCGAACGACAGCCCGTGGGCGACGGGGTCGACGTCGCCGATCCCCAGCGCGAAGCAGACGAGGCTGCCCGCGGCCGAGCCGCGGCAGGCGACGAGGATCCCGAGCGCCCGCACGTCGGCGACGACGTCGGCGACGGCGAGGAACAGGTCGTGGAGCCCGGCCGCGTCGATCGCGGCGAGCTCGCGGGCGAGCCGCTCCGACGCGGCGGACGTCGGCGGCCCGAGCCGCCGGACGAGTCCCGCCTCGGCGCGGGCCCGCAGGGCCCGGCCGGCGGCGACCGGGTCGAGGCCGGTCAGCCGCGGCGCCCGCACCCCGCCGACCGGGAGGGAGGGCGCGCAGGACGCCGCGAGGTCGGCGGCCGCGGCGAGCAGGTCCGGCCGTGCGCGGAACCGCCGCGCCATCGTCGCGGCGTCGGCGAGGTGCGCCGCCGACGTCGTGCGTCCGACGTGGCGGTCCGAGAGCGGCACGCCGAGGCGGATGCAGCGCAGCACGTCGGCGACGACCGCGTCCTCGGGCCGCTCGTGGCGGACGTCGTTGACCGCGACGGCGGTCGCGCCCGTGCGCGCCGCGAGCGCGAGGCTCCGAGCGATGCGGGCGTCGTCGCCGGGCTCGTCGGGGTCCGGCCGGCCGTGGACGCGCCGCCCGCCCGGCGCGACGCGGTGGTCGCGCACCCCGAGCACCGCCGCGTCCGGACCGAGGAGCTCGCGCCACCGTCCGAGCTCGGCGGCGGCCGCGTCGGGCCGGGCGCGGGCGAGCAGCCGACCGACCGCCGAGTCCGGTCCGAGCACGGCGACGACGCGGCCGGAGGCGGCGAGCAGCGCGAGGTCGTCGCCGCGCAGGTGCGGGGCGGCGCGGTCGTTCGCGTGCGCCCGCGTCGTCGCCCGGCAGAGGTCGGCCAGGCCGTCGGCGTCGCGCGCGAGCAGGACCACCCGCGGCAGGTCCGGCGCCCGCCGGCGGCCGCCGGCGGCCGGACCCGGCCGGTGCGCCGGGTCGACCGCGTCGTCGCCGCCGGTCACCCCCGTCCGGACCGCGAGGTCGACCCCGAGGACCGGGACGACGCCGGCGGAGCCGGCGGCGCGGACGAACCGCACCGCACCGCCGAACCCGTCGCGGTCGGCGAGGACGGCGTGCGTCAGGCCGGCCTCGGCCGTGGCCGCGGCGAGGCGCTCGGGCGGGATCGTCCCGTCGCGCATCGAGAAGGTCGAGCGGGCCGCGAGATGGGCGAACCGCGGCGCGCCGGCGGCCGACCGCGCCACCTCAGTCCCAGACGCGGTCGAGGCGCCAGCCGGGTCCGCGCCGCACCAGCTCGTAGACGCCCCGGGCCGGGCCGCCGCTGGCCTCGACCCGCCAGAGGTCGCTGCGGTCGACGCGGCGGGTCGCCCCGTCGGGCAGGCGCCACCAGCCGGCCTCCTCGTGCCAGTGCCCGAGCACCTGCAGGACGCGGTAGCGGCGGCCCCGCCAGCGGAACCCCGCGGGCGCCCCGTCGCTGACCTCGACCTCGTCCACTTCCTCCCGGTACCGCCTCATGCCGCGTCCATGCCGTGTCCGTGCCCCTGCGACCGTCCGGCGCGGAGGGGCACGAGGCAGCCGGACGGTCGAACATCTGTTCGATTCGGGGACCGTACGGAGCCGGCCCGACGGGCGTCAAGCCGGGGTCCGGAGGGCGTGCGCCACGCGGACGACCGGGCCCCGAGCGGGTCCCCCGAGCGGCCCGGTCAGCGGCCCGGTCCCGACCCCGCCGCCCCGTCGCGGAGCGCGACCGCGAGGTCGGCCGCGACGCCCGCGATCCCCTCCCCGGTCGCGACGCGGGCGTTGGCCCGCCCGAGCGCCGCCGTCGAGAGACGTCCCAGCGGGGCGAGGGAGGCCCGGAGGCGGGGGTGCTCGGAGAGCGCGTCGGCGCGGACGACGGGGACCGGGACCAGCGCGAAGAAGAACCGCAGGTCGTCGACGAGCGGCTGCAGCCCCGCGGCCCAGGCCCGCCCGTCGGTCGCGTGGCTCAGCCCCGCGAGGCAGTCGCGGGCCACCACGCCGGCCACGGCGCGCTCGGGGTCGGCCGCGAGGAAGGGGCGGTCCCGGCGCACGCCGTACGCGGCGAGCAGGGCGCCGAGCCCGTCGGCCCGCGCGGCGAACCCCTCGTCGACGCAGAGCGGCGCGTCCGGCCGCTCCCCCAGCCGCAGCGCCAGCCCCGACAGCGTCCGCAGGTCCGCGTCGACCGCGGGGGGACCCGCGACGAACAGCGCGAACGTCGCGTTCGCCGGCGGCGCCTCGAGTCCCGTCCCGTCGCCCGGCAGCAGCCAGACCAGCCCGCGCTCGCGGTCCGCGGACGCGACCGCGGCCAGCCCCGCCGTCGGGTCGACCGGCGGGTCGGCACGGCCGAGCACCTCGAGCCAGGCCTGCCCCGAGTACCCGACGTAGAGGTCCGCGTCCCCGAGCTCGACGGCCTGCCGCTCGCTGCGGACCTCCGCGAGCTCGAGCAGGGCGACCGGGACGCCCGCCTCCTGCGCGAGCACGCCCGCCGTCCGGGCCAGCAGCGCCGCCTCGGAGTCGGGTCCGACCGCGATCCGGAACGGGGGCGGCCCCTCGGCGGGCGGCGGCGCGGCGCAGCCGACGACGAGCACGACGAGCGCGGCGCCGGCCGCCGCCCGCGCCGCCCGCCGATGTCCTCGTCCCGGGGTCACGGGGGGAGGCTGCCATACCCTCGGCGGCGGTGGGACCGCCCGCGGACCGCTCCGGAGGACCCGCCGCGCGGTCCCCCGCACCGCTCCCGCGCCACCGCCGCCCGGAGGTCGCCATGCGCCGCACCCCGCGGGTAGGGACGACGGCGGTCGCGCTGACCCTGGCCCTGACCGCGACCGCCTGCGGCGACGCCGGCGGAGGCGGCGGCGGTGACGACCCCGGCGGCGGGGCCGGCGAGGTGGTCGAGCTCGCGGTGGCGCCGGCCAGCTTCGACGTCGCGGTCGGACCCGACCGGCGCCTCGTCCTCGCCCTGTTCACGGCCGACCGCGAGCGCGTCGCCGGCGGCGAGGTCGTCGTGCGCCTCGGGCACCTCGGCGACGAGCCCGGCGGGGAGGCCGAGCTGGGACCGCCGGTGTCCGCGTCGTGGCTGCCCGTCCCCGGCCTCGACGTCCCCGCGCCCGCCGACGGCCCCGCGGTCGTCGAGAGCGGCGTGCTGACCGGCGTCTACGCGGCGCGGGTGGCGCTGGACGCGCCCGGGTACTGGGGGGTGCTCGTCGAGGCCCGGCTGACCGACGGCCGGACCGCGCGCGGACGGGCGATCGTCCCCGTGCTGCCCGAGCCGGCGGTGGTCGACGTCGGGGACCCCGCACCGAGCGTCGCGAACGTGACGAGCGCCGACGTCGCGGCCGGGACCGAGCCGGCCTCCGCCCTCGACTCCCGGCTGCGGGCCGAGGACGCACCGGATCGGGCGGCGCCGCTGCACGCGACGCGCATCCCCGACGCGCTGGCCGCGGGCCGCCCGCTGGTCGTGGCGATCGCGACGCCGGTGTACTGCCAGAGCCTCGTCTGCGGGCCGCTGACCGAGCACCTCGTCGACCTCGAGGCCCGGTACGGGGACCGCGCCGCGTTCGTCCACGTCGAGGTCTGGCGCGACTTCGAGGCGCAGGAGCTCAGCCCCGCCGCGGCGGCCTGGATCAGCACCGAGGCCGGCGGGAACGAGCCGTGGGTCTTCCTCGTCGGCGCCGACGGCAGCATCGCCGCGCGGTGGGACAACGTGCTGGACACGGCCGAGCTCGAGGCGCTGCTCGAGGCGCTGCCGGCGGCCTGACCTCAGCGGACCCCGCGGCGGCGGAGCTGCGGCGGGAGCAGGGCGACGTCCCCCGCCGCGAGCCGCCCGCCGCGGGCGCCGGCGCGGAGCGCACCGCGCGCCGCCGCCCCACCGACGACGACCGCCTCGACGGCGACCCCGAGCAGCAGCGCCATGCCGGCGAGCTCGACCAGGCGCCCCAGCCGCGGCCCGCCCGAGAGCGCGCCCGCGACCAGCCAGACCGTCGGCACCGCGGCCACGAGCAGCACGAGCCAGCGCCGCAGCCGCCGCGCGACGGCCGCGTGGTCGACGAGGGCGCGCGCCGCGGCGGGGTCGCTCCCCGGGACGTCGGCGGACGGGCCGACCGCGCCGCTCATCGGTCCGGCTCGCCGAGGTCGATGCGGAGCAGCCCGAGCACGCGGGAGATCTCGCGCGTGATCGCGTCGGTGTCCAGCGGCAGCCGCACGTCGTGCGCGGGGAACAGCTCGAGCTCGGCCACGTCGCTCGGGCTCGTCCGCAGGTCGCGCTCGAGCAGCGCCCGCCCGAGGTCGCAGTGCCAGGTCAGCACGACGTGGTCGTCGTAGTCGTGCAGCATGATGGTCAGGACGCGGCTGTAGGCGAGGTCCCAGCGCCGCCCGCCGCGCCGGCTGGACCCGGCCGGACGGAACCCCAGCGACTCGAGCTCGTCGTCGAACGTCGGCCCGCCGCTCACGGCGTGCGGGCGCGCTCGCGCGCCAGGGCGGCGTCGGCCGCACCGGCGGTCCACCCGACGACCGTCACCTCGGACAGCGCGACCCCGCGGGGACCGGTCCCCTCGAACACGCGGTCGATGCGGAGCGAGACGCGCGTCGTCAGCTCGGGCTGCGGCAGCTCGACGACCTGCGCCCCGAGGCCGATGTCGAGGAGGTCGACGCGGTAGCTCCGACCCCCGTCCAGGGTCAGCACCCCGGTCAGCAGCCGGTCGCTGCGCTCGTAGGCGTCGCTCGAGCGGTGGTCGCCGTTGCGGACCTCGATGCGCGTCACCCAGGCCGGCTCGGCGAGGCGCAGGTCGATCACCTCGCCGGCGCCGCGGTCGTCGACCGGCGCGCCGATCCAGGCGGTGGTCACGTCGCCGTCGATGAGGTTCAGCGCCGCGACGTCGCGGTCGACCACGCCGACCACCGTCGTGGTCGTCGCGACGGCGTCGACCTCGAGCAGCCCGGCCTCGGCGGGGTAGCCGGCGGCGAGGAGCACCGCGGCGTCGAGACGGGCCGGGGCCGCGAACGGACCGACGCCGAGGAACCGCAGGGGTCCGACGGCGAGCGAGGCCGCGATCACGACCGCGACGATCACCTGCAGCGCGCGCTCGCGGCGGCCTCCCCGGCCGCGGGAGGCGGTGGGGACCGGGTCGAGGGCCCCGGACCAGACCGCGTGCGGTCGGCCGGTGTCGATCTCGGCGGCGCAGGCGACGCAGAGCAGCCGGTCAGGGGCGTTCGCGCGCCGGCAGACCGGGCAGACGACGACGTCGGACCGCGGGGTCGCGGGCGGGGCCGCCGCACGCACCGCCGCCGTGGGGGCGGCGGCACCGGGTCCGACCTGCATCGACGGCCTCCCGCCGGGGCTGTCCGGCTCCGGTCCGTGCCGGCAGGGTAACGGCGGGACCCCGGCCGGGAGGGTCCCCCGGTGCGTGCTAGCGTCACCGCCATGCGCTCCGGCCGCTCCTTCGCGTGGCCCGGGTACGGCTTCCGCCGGACCCGGGACCGCTCCGTGGGGGCGCGCTAGGACGGCGCGGCGCACCGCAGCGGAGAGGCCCCGGGGAGGAACCCCGGGGCCTCCGACGTCCGGCGGGCGATCGCGTCGCCGGGCACCGAGGGCATCGAGATCGAGGTGACGACGTGACGAAGGAGGACGCGTCCATGGTGGTGGTCATGCGCTCCGGCGCGACCGAGGCGGATGTCGAGCGGGTGGTCGACGCGGTGACCGGCGTCGGGGGCGAGTGCTTCGTCTCCCGCGGTCGCCACCAGACCATCGTCGGGCTGGTCGGCGACCTGACCCAGTTCGCCGAGCTCCCGCTGCACGCCTTCCCCGGCGTCGAGGACGTCATCCGCGTCAGCCGTCCGTTCAAGCTGGTCTCCAACGACGCCCAGCCGCGACCCTCGACGGTCATGGTCGGCGACGCGGCCATCTCGCGCGACACGGTCACGCTGATCGCCGGTCCCTGCGCGGTCGAGACCCCGGAGCAGACCCGCGGCGCCTGCGAGCTGGCGCGTGACGCCGGCGCCACGATCCTCCGCGGCGGTGCGTACAAGCCGCGGACCTCGCCCTACGCGTTCCAGGGGCTCGGCGAGGCCGGCCTCGAGATCCTCCACGGCGTCTCGCGGGACCTCGGCATCCCCTTCGTGACCGAGGTGGTCACGCCCGCCGACGTCGAGACGGTGGCGGCGCGGGCCGACATGCTCCAGGTCGGGACGCGGAACATGCAGAACTTCCAGCTCCTCAAGGAGGTCGGGCTCGCCGGCCGTCCGGTGCTGCTGAAGCGGGGCATGACCGCGACCATCGAGGAGTGGGTGATGGCCGCCGAGTACATCGCGCACACCGGGAACCTCCAGGTCGTCCTGTGCGAGCGCGGGGTGCGGACCTTCGAGCCGATGACGCGGAACACGCTGGACGTCTCGGCGGTGCCCGTCGCGCAGTCCCTGACCCACCTGCCGATCGTCATCGACCCGTCCCACTCGGGCGGGAAGCGCGACCTCGTGCTGCCGCTGATCCGGGCGGCGATCGGCGTCGGGGCCGACGGCGTCATCGTCGACGTGCACCCCGAGCCCGAGCGCGCGCTGGTCGACGGACCGCAGGCGCTGACCGCCGCCGACGTGCCGCAGCTGCGCTCGACGGTCGCGACCTTCGCCCGCGCCGCGGGCCGCGAGGTGGCGACGCTGCCGGAGCGCGGCGCGCCCGCGCGCGCGGGCTGGGGGGCGACGGAGGGCTGAACCGGGCGGGGACCGGGCGGAGACCTGGCGGGGCCGACCGGCTCAGCCGAAGAACACCTCGGCCGCGCGGTACAGCTCCTCGGGCACCAGGTCCGGCCCGCCGGTCGCCTCGACGAGCGGGACGAGCCGGACGAGCGGTCGCCGCGACGCGACGAGCGTCCCCCACTCGCCGGCGATGGCCGCCTCCACCGCGCGGACGCCCATCTGCGTCGCGAGCACCCGGTCGGCCGCGTTGGGGCGTCCGCCGCGCTGCACGTGCCCGAGGACGGTGACGCGGGCCTCGAACCCCGTCCGCGCGGCCAGCTCGTCGCCGATGACCTGACCGATGCCGCCGAGGCGCGGCCGCCCGAACCGGTCGGTCGGCGCGTCGGGCAGCTCGAGCGTCCCCGGCAGCGGTCGTGCCCCCTCGGCGACGACGACGACCGAGAAGTCCCGCCCTGTCCCGGCGCGGTACTTGAGATGCCGGGCGACGGCGGCGATGTCGAACGGCACCTCGGGGATCAGGATGGAGTCGGCGCCGCCGGCGAGGCCGGCGTGGGTCGCGATCCAGCCGGCGTGACGGCCCATCACCTCGAGGACCTGCACGCGGTCGTGGGACTCCGCCGTCGTGTGCAGGCGGTCCGCGGCGTCGGTCGCGACGTCGACGGCGGTCGCGAACCCGATCGTGAGGTCCGTCCCGGGGACGTCGTTGTCGATGGTCTTCGGGATCCCGACGACGGGGACGCCGTCCTCGTGGACGCGGTGGGCGGCCGCCAGCGTGCCCTCGCCGCCGATGACGATCAGGCCGTCGAGCCGGAGCACGTCCAGCGTGTCGCGCAGCCGCTCGAGCCCCCGCTCCTCGCGGTAGGGATCGGTCCGCGAGGTTCCGAGCGCCGTCCCGCCGCGGTGCAGCAGCCCGCGGGTCCAGGCGGTCGTGAGCTCCTCGGCCTCCTGCTCGAGGACCCCGCGCCAGCCGTCGCGGAAGCCGAGGACCGTCACCGAGTCCTGCTCGGCGCGCCGGACGACGGCGCGGATCGCCGCGTTCAGGCCCGAGCAGTCGCCGCCGCCCGTCAGCAGGCCGATCCGCTTCGCCATGGGAGCCCCGTCCGGTGCGCGCCGCGCTCCGACGCGGTCGCGGATGCTAACGACCCCCCGGTGTCCTAGCGTGACCGCGACCGCCCGCCGCGGGGCGTCGGGCGCGAGGCGAGGAGGGGCGCGATGCAGGTCCGGATCCTGGCCGTCGACGCCGGCACGACCAGCGTCCGCGGCTTCGTCGTCGACGGCGCGGGGACGATCCTCGGCGTCGGCCAGCGCGAGTTCCCGCAGCACTTCCCGAGCCCGGGCCTCGTCGAGCACGACGGGGACGAGATCTGGGCCGCGACGCTCGCGGCCTGCGCCGACGCCCTCGCCGCGGCCGGCACCCGCGGCGACGAGGTCACCTGCGTCGGGATCACGAACCAGCGCGAGACCACGCTGCTGTACGACCGGGCGACGCTCTCCCCCGTCCACCGCGCCATCGTGTGGCAGGACCGCCGGACGGCCGACCGCTGCGACGCGCTGCGCGCGGCCGGGCACGAGGAGCGGCTGCGCGCGGCGACCGGGCTGGTTCTGGACGCCTACTTCTCGGGTACGAAGGCCGCGTGGCTGCTCGACACCGTCCCGGACGCGCGCCGGCGGGCCGAGGACGGCGACCTGGCGCTCGCCACCGTCGACACGTGGCTGGTGGCGCGCATGACGGCGGGCGCGGCCCACGTGACCGAGCCGTCGAACGCGTCGCGCACCCTCCTCTACGACCTCGGCGCCGGGGACTTCACCGCCGAGCTCTGCGGGATCCTCGACGTGCCGCGCGCGCTGCTGCCCGAGGTGCGCGACAGCGCCGGCACCTTCGGGACGACCGACGCGGCGGCGTTCCTCGGCATCTCGGCCCCGATCACCGGCATCGCCGGCGACCAGCAGGCGGCCCTGTTCGGGCAGGGGGCGTGGACGCCTGGGACGTCGAAGAACACCTATGGCACCGGTTCGTTCCTCCTGATGAACACCGGCGGCGACGCGGTCCGCTCGCAGCGGGGGCTGCTCACGAGCGTCGGATGGCGCCTCGGCGGCGCGGACACGTTCGTGCTCGAGGGCGCCATCTTCGTCACCGGCGCCAGCGTGCAGTGGCTGCGCGACCAGCTCGGCGTCATCGCGGACGCCGGCGAGGTCGAGGCCCTCGCCGCAGAGCTGCCCGACGGCAACGAGGGGGTCTACCTCGTGCCGGCGTTCGCGGGGCTCGGCGCCCCACACTGGGACCCCCACGCCCGCGGGCTGCTGATCGGGCTGACGCGCGGCACCGACCGCCGTCACCTCGCCCGGGCCGCCGTCGAGGCGATGGCCTACCAGGTCACCGACGTCGCACGGCTGATGGCCGAGGAGGCCGGGCTGGACCTCGCCGAGCTCCGCGTCGACGGCGGTGCCGCCCGCAACGACCTGCTCTGCCGCCTCCAGGCCGACCTGCTCGCGGCGCCGGTCGTGCGCCCGCGCGTCACGGAGACCACCGTGCTCGGCGCGGCGCTGCTGGCGGGCCTGGGCGCCGGCGTCTGGTCCTCGACCGACGAACTCGCGGACGTCTGGCGGGCCGAGCGGCGCTTCGAGCCGACGATGGCCGCCGCGACGCGCGACCGGCTGCTCGCCGGCTGGCACGAGGCGGTCCGGCGCAGCGGCGGCTGGGCCCGCGTCACCGACGCGCGGGTCGCCGACGGCGGTGCCGCGTGAGCCTCCCGACCGACGAGAGCGGCTGGCGGGCACGGCTCGACCCGGCGCGGTTCCACGTCCTGCGGGAGGCCGGGACCGAGCGCCCGTTCTCCGGCGCGTACTGGGACGAGTGGCGGGCCGGCACCTACCGCTGCGCCGGCTGCGGGACGCCGCTGTTCCGGTCCGAGACGAAGTTCGACGCCCACTGCGGCTGGCCGAGCTTCCACGCACCGGTCGCGGCGGACGCCGTCGACGAGCACGCGGATCGCTCGCTCGGGATGCTGCGCACCGAGGTGAGGTGCGCCGGCTGCGGCGGCCACCTCGGCCACGTGTTCGACGACGCGCCCGACCAGCCGACCGGTCTGCGCTACTGCATCAACTCGCTGGCGGTCGAGCTCGAGACCGACGGCGACTGAGGTCCTGCGCCGTCCCGCCGCGCGGCGCGACCGCGCGGCGGCTCAGGCGATGTAGACCTCGCCGTCACCCTCGCCCTCGTCACCGTCGAACGGCCCGGTCTCCTCCGACCGGCGCGTCACGTCCCACTCGGTCAGGGCGTTCAGCGTGCCGGGCGGCGGGAGCGGCGGCGCCTCGTCGGGGTCGACGTCGCCGGACTTGACATGGGCGGCGTACTCGTCGACGTACTGCTGGCCGCTGAGCCGCATGATCTCGTACATCAGCTCGTCGGTGGCCGAGCGGAGCACCAGCGGGTCCTCGCGCCGGTCGCGGTACCGCGACAGGTCGAGGGGTTCACCGAACCGGACCGTGATGGGCGCGCGGCGGATCACGCGGCGGTCCTGCGGCATCGCGACGTCGGACCCGACGATGCCGACGGGCACCACCGGTGCACCCGCCTCGAGCGCCATGCGGACGGGTCCGGTCTTGCCGCGGTACAGGCGCCCGTCGGGGCTGCGCGTCCCCTCGGGGTAGATGCCGAGCAGCTGGCCGCGCCCGAGCAGCTCGACGCCGGCCCGCAGGCTGGCCTCGCCGCGGTCGCCCCCCTCGCGGTGGACGGGCACGACGCCGGCCCCGGCCACGAGCCACCGCGTCCGCGCCGAGTCCCAGTAGTCGGCCTTGCCGAGGTAGTAGAGCGGGCGCGGCAGCGCCAGCGCGAGGACGATCGAGTCGACGAACGAGAGGTGGTTCGCCGCGATGACCGCCGGACCCTCGGCCGGGACGCGTTCGACGCACTCGACCGTGACGTGGAAGTACGGCATCACGACGGGCGGGAGCGCGCGCCGGAGGAAGCGGTACAGCGGCGGAGCCCCTCGCATGCCTGCCACGCACGCCCCCCGGCCGACCGGTTCGGGACCGTCGGTAGCCTACGCCCGTCAGGCCGGGCGAGCGTCCCGACCACCTCCCGGAGGTCCGTGTGGCGAAGGACCTCGGGACCTGGGCGCCGGAGCAGGCCACCGTGCTCGTCCAGGTCCTGCAGGGGGCCGGCCTGACCCCCGACGCGAAGCGGACCCGGGCCGGGATCGTCGTGACGGTGCCCGACGACCAGGCCGACGTCGCCGTGAGGACGCTGGCCGCCAACATGGACGCCATCGCCGAGGCCGCCCGGTCCCGGGCCGAGGCCCGGCGCCGACGGTCCCGCGAGCCCCGGGCCTCCGACCGCGGCCGCCGCGAGGGGTCCGGCACGCTGCCGACCGAGCGCCTGCTCGGCGCGGCGCGGCCGATCGTCGTGCTCCTCGTCGGACTCCTCGTCCTCAGCGCCGTGGCGCGCATCAGCCCCGCGCTGGCGCTCGTCGGCGTCGCCGTCGGGGTGTACCTGCTGGGCCGGCGCCAGGACGGCGGCGGGCCGGGCCGCTAGGCGACGCCGAGGGCACCCAGCAGGAACGCCGTCTGCACCTCGAGCAGCCTGGCCGCGACCGCGGGGTCGCCCGGCATGTGGGTGGCGGACGTCAGCGGCAGGAACCGGAACGGGACACCGGCCGCCAGCAGCGCCTCGGTCAGCCGCAGGCTGTGCGCGGCGAGCACGTTGTCGTCGGCCAGCCCGTGCACGACGAGCAGCTCGGGCCAGCCGGCCGCCGGCGGACGTCCGGCCGCGACGATGCGTCCCTCGGCGTCGACGACCGACGAGCGGCGGTACGCCTCGGGGTCGCGGTCGGGATGCCCGAGGTACCGCTCGGTGTAGTGGGTGTCGTACAGCGCCCAGTCGGTGACCGGTGCGCCGACGACCGCGGCGCGGATGCGATCCGGGTGACGCAGCGCCAGCAGCGCTGCCAGCGTGCCGCCGTAGGACCAGCCGCGGACACCGACGCGCGTCGGGTCGAGCCGCGGCTCGAGCTCGACGGCGGCGTCGAGCGCGTCGAGCTGGTCGGCGACCGCCGGTCCGGCGAGGTCGCCGCGCACGGCCGCCTCGAACGCGGGCCCGCGCCCCGGCGTGCCCCGCCCGTCGACGATCAGCACGGCGACGCCGTGGTCGGCCAGCCACTGCGACCCGACGTAGGCGCTCCGCGCGGTCAGGACGCGCTGCGCGTGCGGGCCGCCGTACGGGTCCAGCACGACCGGCAGCGACCGGGGCGGCGCGTCGTCGGCGCCGGCCGGAAGCAGCAGCGCCGCCCGCAGCCCGCCGCGGCCGAGGACCAGGTGTCGCACGCGGACCTCGACCCCGGTCGGCGCCGGCACCGCCGGCACCTCGACCGCGTCGCCGCCCGCGCGCTCGACCTCGAGCCAGGGATGGTCGCGGTCGAGGTCCGCGCGGTGGTGCACCAGGACCTCGGGCCGACCGTCGGGACCCCCGGCCGCGGTCGTGCGGTGCAGCCCGGGCCGGGGATGGAGGTCGTGGACCCGCGCCGGACCACCGTCGACGGGGAGCACCACCTCGAGGGTCGTGATCGACGTCGGGTCGTCGAGCGAGGCCGCGACCAGCACGGTCGCGACCGCGTCGGGAGCGGCGTCGGGGGCCGGCCGCAGCACCGCGAGGACCTCACGGACCTGCGCCCCCTCGGGGGTGAGCGGCTCGCCGTCGCGGCAGAGCGCGCGCCGCGGGGCGCCGGGGGCCCCGACGTCCTCGACCGTCAGCACCGCGCCGCCGTGGGCCGCCCCGAGCAGGGCCGGGGCGCCCGGCACGAGCTCGACCCAGGGCTCGCCGGTCGTGCGGCGCAGGCTGCGGCAGGTGCCGTCGTCGGTCACCGAGAGGACGTGCAGGGCGGACTGGTCGCGCGGCTGGACGCCGACGAGCAGCGGTTCGACGTCCCACGCCACGCGGGCGAGGTAGTGGGCGTCCTCCCCGAGCGCCGCGAGGTCCACGTCGGTGCGCGCGCCGGTCGCGACGTCGAGGACGGCCAGCCCGACGACCGCGTCGGGCGTCCCCGCGAAGGGGTAGGCGAGCTCGCGCGGCGAGCGGCCGGGCTGCGAGGGATCGGCGAGGTGGGCCCGTCGGACCCCGCGCTCGTCGACGCGGGCGACCGCCAGCCGGGTCCCGTCGGGCGACCACCACATGCCGCGCGGACGGCCCATCTCCTCCGCCGCGACGAACTCCGCCCGGCCCCAGGCGACGCCGTCCTCGGTGACGAGGCGCCGCAGCGCGGGCGCGTCGCCGGTGGTGACGACGCCGACGCCGTCATCGACGTGGACCGCGACGTGGCGGCCGTCGGGGGCCATGCGCGGGTCGAACACGGTGACCCCGAGGTCGGGGGCGGTCACGTCCCCCGTCGCGAGGTCGACGAGGTGCAGACGTCCCGACAGGGCGAACGCCGCCCGCCGTCCCGCGCGGTCGACGGAGACGTCGGTGATGCCGCCGGCCAGCTCGCGGAGGCGCTCGCGGCGGTCGCGCTCGGCGGGGGGCAGGTCCGCGTCGTCCGTCGCGCCCAGCGCGCGGGCGTCGACGAGCCGCTCGAGGCGGCCGTCGACCAGGTGCCAGAGATGCGTGACCGGGTCCTCCCCGCCGTCGCTGCGCAGCACGAGGACCCGCCGGTCGCCGCTCGGACCGACGACGCGGACGCCGCGCGGCAGGCCGAGGGTGAAGCGGCGGGACCGCGCCGAGCGGAGCGGGAGGTCGCTCACGCGGCCGACGCCGCGTCGAGCGCGGCGAGCCCGGCGCCGAGCAGGCCCGCGTCGTCGCCGAGGGCCGCGACCCGGACCGGCGGCACCGGACGCCGCGGCCCGCCGAGGACGCGGGCGGCGAGGGCGGCCTCCGCGGCCGGCAGCAGCCAGGGCGCGGCGGCCGTCCCGAACCCGCCGCCGACCACGACGACGCCGGGGTCGAGCGCGTTGGTCAGCGAGGCCAGCGCGACGCCGAGCCAGCGGCCCGCCTCCGCGAGCAGGTCCGCCGCCCAGGCCTCGCCCGCCCCCGCGGCCGCGACCACGCCGACGGCGTCGAGCGCGCGGGCGCCGGGCTCGCCGCGGGCCGCGGCTCCGGCGGCCGCGCGCGCCACCGCGTCGCCCGCGACGTAGCCCTCGAGGGTCCCGGGGATCCCGCTCGGTGCGTCGCGCCCCCCGTCCTCGACGATGACGTGCCCGAGCTCGGCGGCGAAGCCGTGCGCGCCGAGCAGGAGCCGGCCCCCCGCGACGATGCCGCCGCCGACGCCGGTGCCCAGCGTCAGAAGCAGCACGTCGTCGTGACCCGCACCGGCGCCGAGCCGGTGCTCGCCGAGCGCCGCGGCGGTCGCGTCGTTCAGCACGGTCACCGCGCGGCCGGTCGCCGCCGCGACCAGGTCGGCCAGCGGGAGGTCGGCGACGCCGACGTTGGGGCCGTAGACGAAGCGGCCGTCGCGCGTGACCAGGCCCGCCATCCCGAGCCCGAGCGGCAGCCCCCCGTCCGGATCGACCGCCGCCGCGGCCGCGGCGAGGTCGGCCACGAGCGTCGCCCCGTCCGCGGTCCGCGAGCGGGCCCGGTGGACCGGGCCGGCGACGCCGTCGGCGCCGACGACCGCCGCCCGCAGGTGCGTCCCCCCGACGTCGACGCCGACCGCGGCCGGGACCGTCACGGGACGCGTCCCGCGGCGACGGCGACCGCCAGCTCGAGATGGTCCTTCAGCGCCTGGAGTCCGCCGCCGAGCGCGCGGACCGTCCGGTCGGCCCGCCGCCCGCGGGCGGTCACGAGCAGGTGCACGACGACGCCGCCCTCGACCGGCTCGAGCCACCACTCGGCCTCGGCGTCGGCTCCCCCGCGCAGCTCCGCCCGCAGGCCGCGGTCGTGGCGCCAGCCGCCGACGGCCGCGCGGCAGCGCAGGCCGCGTCGACCGAGGGGGAGCCGGAGCAGGTGGTGGTCGCCGGCGTCGCCCGTCGCCCGGCCGGGCCGCGGGTCGCGCCGCGTCGTGCAGCCCGGCCACCACGCGTCCCAGGCGTCGACGTCGGTCAGCACGGCGTAGACGAGCCCCACCGGCGCCCGGACGAGGACGGCCAGCGCCTCATCGCGCCGCGTCACGTGCCCGTCGCCTCCGCGACGAACCGGAGCACCCGCTCCTCGACGAGGTCCGCGTCGTAGTCCAGCTGTGGCACGTGGTAGGAGCGCTCGCAGGACAACCGCTCGACCCGCGCCGACGTCAGCGCGCCGGCGATCGCGTCGCCGTTCGCCGGGTCGACGCTGTGGTCCTGCGGCGAGGTGACGACGAGGACGGGGCAGGACACGGTCGGCAGCGCCCGACGCACGCGCGGCAGCTGCGTGATGAGCGACTGCGCGGCGCGCGCGGACACCCAGGCGTAGGCGCCCTCCTCGACCCCCGGCCGCGCGATGTCGTCGGTCGGCAGGCCCGCCGCGTCGCGCGGCACGTACGGCAGCACGTACTTCAGCGTCGGGGCGAGCCGCGCCAGCAGCCCCGTCCGGTCGAGGACGATCGCGTTGATCGCGACGGCGGCGGCCACCGGGGTCGGCGAGGTCGCGGCGAGGTCCAGCGCCAGCGTCCCGCCCATCGACTGCCCCACGACGACGACGTGGTCGCGGCCCGCGGCGAGCGTCGTGACGGCGTGCTCGACGCAGCGCCGCCAGTCCGCGTACGTCGTCCGCGCGAGGTCCCGGACCGAGGTCCCGTGGCCGGGGAGCAGGGGCACGTCGACGGCGTACCCCGCGGCGGCGAGGCGCTGGCCGAGCGGCCGCGTGCCGCGGGGGTTCGCCGTGAAGCCGTGCACGACGACGACGCCGACGGCGGCCCGCTCGCCGTGGCCCGGTGAGGACCAGGGCTCGGCGCCCTCGATCGTGACCCGCACGTCCATCGCCGACCTCCTCGGCCGACGCTAGCGGCACCCGTAGGCTCCGCGGCGGGCGGACCAGCGGATGCGGAGGCCTGGATGCCGACGCGGGGCCGTGCCGTCGCCACCCTCGCCCTCGGCGCCGGTCCGGCCGGGGTCGGGTGGGCCCTCGCCGACGCCCTGCGGGTCTGGCTGCCGTCGCTCGTCGTCGTCCTCGGGGAGTCCGGCGGGATCGTGGCCATCGCCGGCGCCGCCGCGACGGTGCTCGCGTTCCCGGTGCTGACCGCCCTCGCGCTGCTCCGCGTGCCACCGCGCCTGCTCTGGCTCCTCGGTGCCGCGGCGGCGCTGGGCGCCCGGCTCGCGCTGGCGACCACCACCGGCGGACCGGCGCAGCTCTGGACCGCGGCGGTCGCGGTCGGGGGCGGCATGGTCGCCGTCGTCGCGCTCGCCGCGGGGTCGCCGCGCGGTGACGTCGCGCGCGCCGGACTGCTGGTCGGCACTGCCGGCTCCTGGGCGGTGATGGCGGGTCTCGACGGCGTCGACCTCGCGTGGCGCGGCGGCGCGACGGCCCGGCTGGTGACGCTGGCCCTGGTCGCGGCCGCCGGGCTGGCCGCGGTGCGCACGGCGCGGATGCTCGCGGGCGCGAGGGGGACGGCGGCCCGGCCGTGGGCGCTCGTCGGTCCGGGCCTCGCGCTGGCGGCGGTCCTCGGCGCCCCGGCCGGCCGGATCGCGGTCGCGACGGGCTGGACGCCGGGACGCGTCGGGGCGGTGGCGGTCCTCCTGCAGCTCGTCGCCGTGCTCGCGGCGCTGGCCGCCGTCCGACTCGGCCCGATGACGGCCGGACCGGCCGCCGCCGTGCTCGTGCTGGCAGGGACGGCCGTGGCCCTCGCCCCGACGTCGCCGCGCGCCGTCGCCGGCCAGATGGCCGTGATGGCCGGCGTCGGCGCGGCCTTCGGCGCCGGACCCCGCGGCCTCGCGACGGGACCGGTGCGTCGGGCGGTGCTGGCGGCCGGCTCGTGGCTCGCGTTCGCGGTCGTCGTCCTCGCGCACTACGCGGGCGCGCTGACGCCGCTCCCCTGGCAGCCCGAGGTCGTGCTGGTCGCGACCGCGGCCGTCCTCGCCGCGGCGGCGCTGTCGGGGACGGTGCGGGCGGCGCGGCACGGTCGCGAGGCGCCCCCGGTCGGACCGCTGGCCGCGGCGGCGATCCTGCTGCCGGTCGTCGCCCTGCTCGCGGTCGCGGCCGCGGTCCGACCCGACGCGACGCCCGGTCCCTCGCGGCCCGGCGAGCTCCGCATCGCCCTCGCGAACGTCCACTTCGGGTTCGACGCCGACGCGCGGCACCGCGGCCCCGAGCTCGGCGCGAAGCTCGCCGGACTCGACGCCGACGTCGTCGTCCTCAACGAGGTGGACCGGGGCTGGTTCGTGTCGGGGTCGTCGGACCTGCTCGCGACGTACGCGACCGCCACCGGCATGACCGCCGTGTTCGGCCCGGCGGCGGACGACGTCTGGGGCAACGCCGTGCTGACGCGGCTGCCCGTGGTCGAGGTCGCCCGCGAGGCGCTGCCGGCCGGTCGGGACCCGCTGGGGCGCGCGGCGCTCATCGTCGTGCTCGAGCGGACGGAGGGCGGACGCGTCGCCATCGTCGCCACC
>JBEARL010000011.1:0-26700 GCA_041163265.1 Actinomycetota bacterium | reverse complement strand
CGCCGGCCGCCGCCTCAGACCGGGCGCACCGGCGGCCGCCGTGGCGCGGGCCCGAGGGCGTGCGACCCGGCGCGCGCGAGGACGACGAGCGTGACGCGGGCCGCGCCGGCGCGGCGCAGCGCCGACGCGGCCCGCCAGGCGGTCGCCCCGGTCGTCAGCACGTCGTCGACGACCGCGACCCTCGCGCCGTCGAGCCGGACCTCGGCGACGAGGTCCTCCGGGTGCCGCGCGGTCGGCCCGACGCGCAGCGTCCTGCGCACCGGCGCGCCGAGCATCGGACCGACCGCGGCCGCCAGCGCCCCGGCGTGATCGAGGCCGCGCGCGCGGACCCGGGCCGGCACGGTCGTGACCCAGGTCGTGACGTCGGCGGTGACGCCCTCGAGATGCGGCGCGAGGTGGCGGGCCAGCGGACCCCAGGCGCGGTGCGCGCCGCCGACCTTGGCCGCGACGACCGCGGCCGCGACCGGCCCCTCATAGGCGAACCGCGCCACCGTCGCGTCGACCGGCGCCCCCGGCGACCAGCAGCCGTGTCCGGGCGCGGCGGGACCGGCGCAGCGCGGGCAGCCGGGTCCGAGCTCGCGGGCCCCGGCCGCGCAGGCCGCGCACCACGGCTCGTCGGCGCGGACGCGGCAGGCGAGGCAGCGCGGCGGGAGCAGGAGGTCGAGCACGCCCCATCGGACCCCGGCCGCGCCCGACGCGCAACGCATCCGTCAGACGCGCAACGGATCCGTCCGACGCGGCGGTCGAGCCGGCGGTCAGCCCGCGGCGTCCTCGTCCGCGCCCTCGTCGGGCGCATCCGAGCCGTCGTCGGGCGCGGTGGCGGTCGGCGGCAGCAGGATGGGAATGCCGTCGCGGACCTCGTAGCGGTGGCCGCAGCCGGTGCAGATCAGCACCCGGCGCCGCTCCTTGTACTCGAGCGACGCCCGGCAGGCCGGGCAGACGATGATGCGGAGCAGTCGTTCGTCGAGCATCGGGGCTCCTCAGGCGGTGGACGTGCTGGCGGCGAGGTGCGCGCCGACCTCGGCGAGCACCGCCTCCAGCGCGGCGGGGTCTGGCGCCTCGGCGTTCAGGCGCAGCAGCGGCTCGGTGTTCGAGGGCCGCAGGTTGAACCAGGACGGACCGAGGTCGACGCTCAGCCCGTCGAGTCGGTCCTGCGGACGGTCCGCGTAGGCGGCGGCGACGGCCTCGATGGCCGCCGCGGGGTCGGCGACGCGGTGGTTGCGCTCGCCCGAGCGCACGCGGGTCGCGAAGGGGGCGACGGCGGCCGCGAGCGAGCCGGCCTCGGCGACGGCCTCGAGCAGCAGCAGGGCCGCGATGATCCCCGAGTCGGCCCGGTGGTTGTCCCGGAAGTAGTAGTGGCCCGAGTGCTCGAGGCCGAGGGCGGCCCCGGTCCGCGCCATCTCGGCCTTGATGAACGAGTGCCCGACGCGGGTCCGGACCGGCGTCCCACCGGCGCGCAGGATCGCCTCGGGCACGTCGCGCGAGCAGACGACGTTGTGCAGCACCGTCGCCCCCTGCTCGCGCGCGAGGGTCCGGGTCGCGACGACCGCACCGACGAGGGAGGAGTCGACCGGCGCACCGGCGGCGTCGACGGCGAACATCCGGTCGGCGTCGCCGTCGAAGGCCAGACCGACCGCGCAGCCCTCGGCCACGACGGCCCGCGAGAGGTCCGCGAGGTTCGTGGCGTCGAGCGGGTCCGCGGGGTGGTTCGGGAACGTCCCGTCGAGCTCGAGGAACAGCGGCACGGTCGTGATGCCGAGCCCATCGGTCACCGCCGGCCAGACCAGCCCGCCCATGCCGTTACCGGCGTCGACCGCGACGCGCAGGCCCGCGAGCCGCGTCACGTCGACGAAGCCGCGGACGTGCGCGGCGAACCGCGGCATGACGTCGAAGGTCCGGAGCCCGCCGGGCACGGCCGCGGCGGGTCCGGCGCCGGCCGCGGCCGCGTCGCGGACGGCGGCCAGGCCCGAGTCGATCGCGACGGGGACCGCGCCGGCACGGCAGAGCTTGAGGCCGTTCCAGCCGGCGGGGTTGTGACTCGCGGTGAACATCGCGCCGGGCAGCCCGAGCTCGCCCGACGCGTAGGTGACGGCGTCGGTCGAGACCAGCCCGAGGTCGACGACCCCGACCCCGGCCCGCCGCACGGCCTCGGCGAAGGCAGCGGCGAGCGCCGGCGAGGACGGCCGCATGTCCCGACCGACGAGCAGCTCGCCGCCGGGCGCGGCGAGCTCACGGGCGACCGCGTCACCGAGGGCGGCCGCGACCGCGGGCGTCAGCTCGTCGTCGCGACCGCGGACGTCGTAGGCCTTCACGATCCGGGCGAGGACGTGGCCGCGGACCGCGCCGTCCGCCGCGCCCTCCGAGGGATCGGTCGCGGGGCTCGCCGTCGGGTCGTCCACCACGAGCACCCCGTCCGGTCCGCGCGCCCGTCCGGGCCGCGCCGAGCCTAACGGTGGGCGTCCGCCGGACCGGCCGGGACGAGGTCCGCGCACCAGACGTCAGGGCGCGGGTCCGGGGTCAGGCGGACCGCCTTCGCCACGCGCGGCGCCGACGCGGGCGCCGGCGACGTCGTCGGCGTGACCGGCTCGATCCGCTCGACCGGCGCGGACGGCCCGGACCGCGCGGTCGGCGCGGTCGGCGTCAGCAGGTCGCGCAGCCGGGTCGGCACCGACCGGTCGGCCCCCGGGGGAACGGCGTCGGGGGCGTCCTCGGAGACGGCCCCCGGGACGGCGCACAGCGCGGCCGCGAGGCGGTCCACGCCGTGACCCACCGGAGGGCCGACCGGTGGTGCGGGCTCCGTCGCGGGGCCCCGCGACGGGGCGCGGTCGCGCAGGGCCCACCCCGAGGGGGCACCCGAGCGCGCCGCATGTCGGACGCAGAGGTCGTACGCCTCGGGTCCGGTCCGCGCCGCGAGCGGGTCGATCGTGACCTCGCGAGCGGCGTAGTCGAACCGGAGCGTCACCACCGCGGCGCGGCCGCAGGCGGGGCGGCAGCACGTCCGCGTGACCGCCCCGGGGGCGGCGACGGCGGGGGCGGAGGACGACGGGCGCACGCGCCGACGCTAAACGACATCGCTGTGATTCGGCAAGGACGCGTCCCCGTCCCCGCGGCCGCGACGACCGCGGCGGTAGCGTCCGCGCCATGCAGGACCGCCACGCCCGGCACCGCCGCCGCGACGTCGACCGCCGGCGACGGCCGGTCGACGGGTCCCGCGCGCTCAGCGGCGACCGCTTCGTGCGCCTCGTCGACGACGCGCTCGCCGGCCTCCCGCGCGACTTCGTCCCCTACCTCCGGGACGTGCAGGTCCGGATCGAGGACGTCCCGCCGCCCGACCCGGTCGGGGCCGGCGAGGAGGTCCTCCTCGGTCTCTACGAGGGCGTCCCCCGGACCGCGCGGGACCCGCTGCACCCCCCGCTGCACCCCGACCGGATCACCCTGTACCGACGTCCCCTCGAGGCGCGGGCGCGGAACCGCCGCGACCTCGCCGAGCTGGTCCGCCACACGGTGATCCACGAGGTCGCGCACCACTTCGGCATCGACGACGACCGCCTCGACGAGCTCGGCTGGGGCTGAGCCCCTGCCGCGGGACTCAGGGCAGCGGCCCGCGCAGCGTCCAGCCGTCGCGCCGGACGCCGACCGTCCCGCCGTCGACCGCCCTCCAGGCCCGCGACGGGACGCCGGCCGCGGCGACCGGGTCGGGCGCCCCCGACCCGAGCCCGGTCCGGGCGACGACCACCGGACCGTCGGCCCGGACCTCGACGGCCCAGCCGGTGTCGGCGACGAGGGGCAGGACGACCTCGGCGCGCCCGCCGGCCGGGACCGTCACCGGCGGCAGCTCGCGGGCGTCGCCGTCGGCGCCTCGGAGCGTCAGCACGGCCGTGACCGCCCCGGCGTCGACGTTCACGACCTGGACCGCCTCCCGACGCCCCTCCCCCGCGACGCCGGCGACCAGCCAGACGGGGTCGTCGGCGGGGAGGGCCGGCAGCACCGTGAGCCCCGAGGCCGCGGCGTCGCCGGGGTCGAGCCAGAGACCGCCGGCGACCACGACGGGGTCCGTCGGCGAGCGCAGCGTCACGCCGACCGCGTCGGCGCCGCGCGGCAGGAGGTCGGCGGCCGGGACGCGGACGAGGCGACCGGCCGGGACGGCGACGCCCTCGATCCCCGGAGCGAGCCCCGGTGCGTCGGTGCCGTGGACGGTCACCTCGAGCTCGACGTCGCGGTCGGAGGGGTTCAGCACCCAGACCCACGCGTCGCCGGCCGCCGGCAGCCACGGCAGGGTCCACGTGGTCGCGGTCCCCGTCGAAGCGGGCACGAACGCGACCCCGTCGACCCCGCCGACCCCGGCCAGCGCCAGCTGCAGCCCCTCGACCGCGGCGCGGCCCGAGGTGACGCGGACGACCGCGGCGACGTCGGGCCGCTCCGGGACGTGGTCGTTGACGCGCAGGTCGGTGGTGCCGCCGGCCGGGACGGAGAGGTTCTGCAGGGCGATGGGGGCGACGTCGCCCTCGGTCGTGATCAGCGTGACGGCCAGGGTCGCGTCGACCGCGAACGGGTTCGCGAACCGCAGCCGCGCCTCGGCCCCGCCGTCGGTGCGCATCCCCACGACGTGCCAGGTCGTCGCGTCGGCGCGGACGCAGGCGCCCGCGGCGCGGCCGCGCGGCGAACCGGGCGCGCCCGGTCGGCGCCACTCGCGCCACGCGACCACCGGCGCGTCGGCCCACCCGACCCACGTCGAGCCGCCGGGTGCGACGTCGGCCCCGACGACCACCACGTCCCCGGGCGCGAGCGGGGCCGGCGCGGTCCGCGACGGCCGCTCGCCGAGCACGACGGCCGTGGCACGGGCCGGGGACGCGGCGTCCGCGGCGGTCCCGGCGGCGTCGGGCGCGGCCAGCACCACGTCGAGCTCGGCCCCGTCGCCCACGTCGCCGAGCGGGCAGACCGTCCCGCCCGCGGTCGGGACCACCGGCGCGGTCGCGGCGACCGGCGCGTCCGTCGCCGCCGCGTCCGGCACGACGGCGCCGACGACGGCGAGGGCCGCCACGGCGAGGGCGAGGGCGGCGCTCAGCAGCACCCGGGCGCGGCTCATCCGGCCACCTCCGCCACCCCGTCGGTGCCCGCCGCCCCGTCCGCGGCCGCGGCCCCCGCCTCGGCCGCCCGTCGCCGCTCCGCCGCTCGGACGGCGACGCGGGGCGGGCGGGCACCGACCGACACGACGGCCAGCAGCACGAACCCCTGCACCACCAGCCACGTCCGGCGGTCCCGCCGCTCCGGCAGTCGCACCTCGACCTCGGCGTCGGCGGGGACCCCGGCCACGCGGACCAGCCCGTCGTCGTTCAGCAGCGGGCGCGGCGTCCCGTCGACGAGCACCTCGACGCCCGAGCGTGCGGGGACGGCGACGAGGAGGTCCCCGCCGGGACCCGACGGACCGCGCAGCGCGCCCCCCGCGTCGCGCGCGAGCGCGGCCGCGACCGCGCGCGGCGGCGTCGTGGGGTCCGGCACCCGGTCGGTGCTGGTCAGCGCCGTCGCGACGCCGGCGATCGGCACGGCGCCGACGACGCGTGCGACCCGACCCTCGAGGCTCGGCAGCGGATCGAGGTCGACCTGCGCGCGCAGGGCGGCGTCGAGGTCGGCCGAGTCGCGGCCCGCCGGGACGACGACGGCGCCGACGCCGAGCCGACCGAGCCGCCCGGCGGCCCGCGGGTCGGTCCCGGCGAGGACGTCCTCGACCGCCGCCGCGACCAGCGCGGCCGCGACCGGGTCGTGGCGGGTCCCGAGCGCCGAGAGGTCCGGCCCGGCCGCAGGGACGACCTCCCAGAAGACGCCCCCGGGGGTCGCACCGAGGACGAGGACGCGGGCCGGGGCGACGGGCCCGAGCGTCGCGACGTAGGCGGGGACGACGGGATCGCGGGCCAGCTCGGGCGCGCCGTCGAGCGCGTGGCGGACCAGCCCCGCGGCGGCGGTGAGGGCGAGCACCGCACCGACGCCGCCCGCCGCGAGCTGGCGCCAGCCGAACGGGTGGTCGCGCAGGACCCCGGGCAGCAGCGTCGTCGCGGCGCCGGCGAGCAGCAGCGCCGCGCCGGCGGCCGGCAGCAGGAGGATCGACGGGCGGACGTCCCACGCGACGCGGTCGAGCACCCAGGCCAGCGTCGGCGCGCCGACCACCACGAGCACCAGGGCCACGGTCGAGCGCGGTGCGACGGTGACGCGGAGCACCGCCCCGAGCCCCGCCGCGAGCAGCAGCGCGACGCCGGACGCGAGCGCGACGGGACCGGTCGCGACCGGGTCCGCGCCGCCGGGCGCCAGCGCCAGCCAGGCGAGGGGGTGGCCGCCGCGGACGGCGGACCCCGCCGCGGTCAGCCCCACGAGCACGTCGGGGAGCGCCGCCAGCCACGGGCCGAGCAGCGCGACCGGCAGCAGGCCGAGCAGGAGCGAGCGGACGGCGAGGGTGCGGCGCCACCGGCCCCGGGGGACGGCGACGAGCGCGTGGCCGATCCCCGCCAGCGCGAGCAGCGGGACCAGCGGCGCGAGCGCGGGGACCGCGGCGACCAGCACGGTCGCGGCGACGGCCGCGGTCGCGAGGCGGCGCCAGACGGCGACCACGCCCGCCGCGGGGTCGAGCACGGTCCGCAGCAGCACGACCAGCAGCGGCGCCAGCACGAGGACCGCGAGGCCCTGCAGGTCGCCGGTCCGGACGACGGCGAGTGCCGGTGGGGACGCGACGTACAGCGACGCCAGCGCGACCCGCACGGCGGGACGCCGGGTCACGCCGGCCGAGGCCCGCAGCGCCAGGACCCACGCGAGCAGCACCGGCAGCAGGAGCAGGACCCGCAGCACGAGGCCGTCCGGTCCCGGCAGCAGCGCCTGCAGCAGGCCGACGACGAGCTGCACGGGCGAGGGGTCGAGGGGGCTCAGCGTCATGCCCGTGTCGTGCCACGAGGCGAGGTGCCGGGCGATCAGCCCGTCGCCCGCCGGCAGCGGGACCAGGTCGCCGCCGCGGAGCACCCCGCCGGGGATGACCGCGCCGCGCAGGCCGACGAGCAGGAGCAGCGCCGTGGGCAGACCGACCGCGCGGGTCGGCGCCCCGGTCACGAGGCGGCGGAGCAGCCCGGGTCGGCCGTCCGTCCCGTCGTCGCCGCGCGGCGCCGCCGCGGGCGCGTCCTCCCCCGGGAGCGGCACATCGCCGGCGAGGCGGTCGGCCAGCGCCTCGACGTAGGCGCGGAGCCGGGGCGTGACCCGTCCGAACAGGGGGGTCAGCTCGGCGTCGGTCCGGCGCCGCCCGCGCTGGACGCGTCGGCGGCGGCGGAGCGTCCCGGGCAGGTGGACGACGTTCCAGGCCCAGGCCGCCAGCGTGTCGCGGGCGTCGCCGAGGCGTCGCGCGAGGAGGAACCCGAGGGTCTTCGCGACGCCGACCACCACGGCCAGCGGCAGCACGACGGCCAGCCGCGGCGCGCCGTAGTTCACGAGCAGCGCGGCCAGCGTGTTCCGCTCGGCGAGGAACCGCGGACCGAGCTCGGCGATGCTGCCGGCGCGGAGGTGCTCGGCCCCGAGCGCGCCGTGGGATGCGACGGCCGCCGGGACGACCTCGACGTCGTGGCCGACGAGGGCGGCGCGCCAGCACAGGTCGAGGTCCTCGCGGAAGGCGTGCGTCCGGACGTCGAACCCTCCCAGCTCGGCGAGGACCCGGCGCCGGACCAGCATGCCGGGCGTGCCGACGAACAGGACCCGCGAGCGCTCGTCGTGCTGGCCCTGGTCGCGCTCGTCGGGGTCGAGGCCGTCGTCGACGCGGCCCGTCAGGTCGATCGTCGCGCCGACGGCCTGCAGCCGGTCGGGCGGCTCGGCCCACCGCAGCTTCGGCCCGACGATCGCCACGCGCGGGTCGCCCTCGAGGGCCGCGACGAGCCGCTCGACCGCGTCGGGGGCGAGCACGAGGTCGTCGTGGAGCAGCAGCACGAGGTCGCGGTCGGCCTCGGCCGGGTCGACGCCCTCGCGCGCGTCGCGGGCGGCCAGCGCGTCCATCGCGAGGGCGACGCCGCCGGCGAAGCCGAGGTCGGTGTCGGCCACGACGACCCGGTCGGGACCGAGCAGCTCGGCCAGCCGGACGCGCGTGCCGTCGGTGCTGGCGTTGTCGACCGCGACCGGCTCGAGGCGGGGGTGGGTCTGGGCCGCGAGCGCGGCGACGGCGTCGGGCAGGTCGGGCGCCCCGCCGTGGGTGACGAGGACCGCGACGACGCGGGGGACGTCCTGCACGATGGCGTGCTCCCCGTCGCCCGATCACCGCCGAACCCGCGGGACGCTAGCCGCGGGGCACCGGCCGGCCCGGGGCCGCGCGTCCCGCGCGGCGGGTCCGGGACGGACCCGGGATCAGGCCGAGAGGCGGGTGCTGCGCAGGCCCGTGACGCGCTTGGCGCGGCGCCGCTCGCGCTCGGAGAGCCCGCCCCAGATGCCGAAGCGCTCGTCGTTGCGCAGGGCGTAGTCGAGGCACTCGACCCGGACGGGGCAGGCCGCGCAGATCCGCTTGGCCTCGCGCGTGGAGCCGCCCTTCTCGGGGAAGAACGCCTCGGGATCGGCGTCGAGGCACCGCGCCTCGAGCATCCAGTCGCGGGCCTCCTCCTCGTCGAGGCCGGGGCCGCCGGCGATCAGGCCGGCCAGGGCGGGGTCGGTGCGCAACGCGGACTCCTCGGGGGGATGATGACGGGCGTGGAACTCCACGGGTGTGATTCTGCCGCGGCGCACGGGCCTGTCAAGTCGAGGTCCGCGAGGGGTGGGGATGACGACGTGGCCCGACCACCACATGTGGTGGTTCGAGGCCCTCGGGGGTCGCGCCGGGGATCCCCCGGCGCAGGACGGCCCGGTCGGGCGGCGGCTCAGGCGAGCGAGTCGAGCGACTCCCGCAGCCGCAGCAGCCCGTCGCGCAGGCGCGACTTGGCGGTGCCCTCGGGGATCCCGAGCACCCGGGCGACGTCGCGGTAGGTGTGCCCGGCGAAGTAGGCCAGCTCGATCGCCTCCCGCTGGCGGTCGCTGAGGGCCGCGAGGGCCCGCCGGACCTGCCAGTGCTCGAGGCGGAGCTCGACCTCCTCGGCCACGACGTCGCGGTCCCGCTCCTGGCTGCGGCGGGCGACGCGGTCGTCGCGGTCCCGGCCGGCCTGCTCGCTGCGGACCCGGTCGACGGCGCGCCGGCGCGCGAGCGTCGCGACCCAGGCCGCGACGCTGCCGCGCGCGGGGTCGAAGCGGTCGGCCTTGCGCCAGACCTCGAGCAGGACCTCCTGCGCGACCTCCTCGGCCATCGCGGGGTCCCGGAGGATGCGCTCGGCCGCCCGGACGACGCGGGGCCGGACGAGGGTCACGAGGGCGGCGAAGGACGCCTCGTCCCCGGCCGCGGCCGCGACGAGGAGCGACTCGGGCGTCGCCCCGACGACCTCGGACGAGCGGGGCAGGACGGCGCTGGCCACGCGGCACCTCCGGTCCGGGGCCCGGCCGCCGGGGGGCGACCGGGGCGTCCGACCCCCGAATGGTGCCAGCGTGTGGAGGTTATGTCAAGGTATCTGTAGAGGTTCCGGCGCCCGTGGAGGTTCCGGCCCGGACGCCGGCGGCAGCGAGATCCGGGCGCCGCGGCGGGGCGGGGCGGTAGTCGGTGAGGCGCTGCCGGGCGGGCCGCCCGACGGCCGCGGCCGCCGCCTCGAGGGCCTCCGGCGTCTGACGCACGCCGTGCGTCGAACCGGCCATCCGCGAGATCGTCTCCTCCATCAGGGTCCCGCCGAGGTCGTCGCAGCCGCCGGTCAGCAGCGGACCGGCGGCCCCGAGGCCGAGCTTCACCCAGGACAGCTGGACGTGGTCGATCGCGCCGGCCAGCAGCAGCCGCGCCAGCGCGTGGACCCGGCGGTCCTCCTCGAACGTCGAGCCCGGCCGCGCGACCCCCGCGAGGTAGATCGGCGCGAGCTGGTGCACGAACGGGAGGGGGACGAACTCGGTGAAGCCGCCGGTGTCCTCCTGGATGCGTCGCAGCAGCTTCAGGTGCGCGACCCAGTGGCGCGGCTCGTCGACGTGCCCGTACATCATCGTCGAGGTCGACGGGATCCCCAGCGCGTGCGCCGTGGTCACGACCTCGACCCACTGCGCGGCCGGCAGCTTGCCCTTGGTCAGCACCCACCGGACCTCGTCGTCGAGGATCTCGGCCGCGGTCCCGGGGATCGAGCCGAGCCCCCGCCGCCGCGCCTCCTCGAGCCACTCGCCCACGCCGATCCCCAGCCGGGTCGCGCCCATCACGACCTCCATCGGGCTGAAGGCGTGGACGTGGATCCCGGGCACGCGCGCCCGCACGGCGTCGAGGATCGCGAAGGCGTGGTCGCCGGGGAGGTCCGGGTGGATGCCGGACTGGATGCAGACCTCGGTCGCGCCCGCGTGCCACGCCTCCTCGGCGCGGTCGGCGACCTCGGCGAGCGAGAGCGTGTACGCGTCGGGGTCGTCGCGGCGCTGCGCGAAGGCGCAGAACCGGCACCCGACGTAGCAGACGTTGGTCGCGTTGACGTTCCGGTTCACGACGTAGGTCACGACCGGGCCGACCCGCTCGGCCCGGACCTCGTCCGCGGTCCGCGCCAGCGCGTCCAGCTCGACGCCGGTGGTGGAGAGCAGCAGCAGTGCCTCGCGGTCGTCGAGCACGGTCCCGCGCGCGGCCCGCGCCAGCGCGGCCGCGACCTCGCGCCGGACCCGCGACCGCGGCGGCGCACCCGGCGCATCGGCGGCGACCGAACCCCCGGCGGCGGCGCGCGCGGCGCCCGTCGGCCCTCCGAGCAGATCGGCGGCGACCGCGTGCACGTCGCCGAACACCGCCCGGTGCACGGCGTCCTCGGCCCGGGCCGAGCGGGCGTTGCGACCGTCGGCGGCGCTGCCGGACTCCTCCCCGGCCGCGGCCGAGACGACGGCGCGCATCGCCGCGGTCATGCCGTGCGGCACGACGACCGGGTCCTGCCACGGCCTCCCGACGGGGCGGGCCGCCGGGTCGGCCAGACCGTCGGGGCCCGCGAGCGCGGCGACCGGGCCGCGCATCCGACCGGCGAGCCAGGGGTCCGGCGTCGTCACGTACTCGGGGTAGGCGGTGAGGCGCTCGACCAGCTCGAACCCCGCCGCGGCGGTGACGGCGGCCAGCCGCTCGACCTCGGGCCAGGGGGCCTCGGGGTTGACGTGGTCGGGCGTGACCGGCGAGACGCCGCCCCAGTCGTCGATGCCGGCGGCCAGCAGCCGCGGCAGGTCGCGCGGAGAGAGGTTCGGCGGCGCCTGGAGGTGCACGGTCGGGCCGAGCAGCACCCGCGCGGTCGCGACGGCGGCGACGAGGTCGTCGGCGTCGGCGTCCGGCCGGGCGTGCATCGCGGTGCCCGGCTTCGCCCGGAAGTTCTGGACGATGACCTCCTGGAGGTGCCCGTGGCGACGGTGCGAGGCACGGAGCGCCAGCAGCGTGTCGACCCGCTCCTCGGGCCGCTCGCCGATCCCGACGAGCATCCCGGACGTGAACGGGATCGAGAGGCGACCGGCGTCCTCGAGCGTGGCCAGCCGCGGCGCGGCCCGCTTCGTCGGCGCCCGGTGGTGCGGACCGCCGCGCTCGTGCAGCCGGTCGGCGACCTGCTCGAGCATGATGCCCATCGAGCCGGCGACCGGCCGCAGCGTCGCGAGCTCCTGCCACGACATCAGCCCCGGGTTCAGGTGCGGGATCAGCCCGGTCGCCTCGATGACCATGATCGCGACGGCGCGGAGGTACTCGAGCGTCGACGCGTAGCCGCGCGCGTCCAGCCAGGCCCGCGCCGCGGGCCACCGCTCCTCGGGCCGGTCGCCCAGCGTGAACAGCGCCTCGCGGCAGCCCGCGGCCGCACCCGCCCGCGCGATGTCGAGCACCCGGTCGGGCGCGAGGAACGCCGGCACGTCGTCCCGCGGCGGCTGCGCGAAGGTGCAGTACCCGCAGGCGTCGCGGCAGAGGTGGGTCAGCGGGACGAACACCTTCCGCGAGTAGGTGATGCGCGGACGCCCGTCCGCCGCGCGGCCCCAGGCGCCCGGCCGGTACCACGGCGCGGCGTCGCGGACGCGTCCGGCGACGGCCACGAGCCGCTCGAGGTCGGCCCCCCGCGCCGTCATGAGCGCGGCGGCCTCGGTCCGCGTCAGCGCGCGGCCGTCCTCGGCGCGGCGCAGGGCCCGCGGCAGCGTGCGGGCGAGCGCGCCGGCGTCGAGGGGTGCGCCCGGATCGAGCGGCGCGCCGACGCCCCCGGCGTCGTCGGGCCCCTCCCCGCTCACGTCACCACCGGCAGCAGGGCCGGCCGCCGCTGGTCCTCGGGCAGCCGGTCCGCCGGCCACCGCTTCCGCGAGACGCGGGACAGCTTCGCGAGCAGCCCCATCGCGACGGGGTCGTCCTCGCCGGGCCGGACCTCGACGAGGCCGGCGTCGACCACGCCCCGCATCCACTCCTCGCCCCGCGCGGTCCGGACGACCGCAAGCGTCCAGCGGTCGTCGGCGCCGATGCCGCCGCAGGAGATGTCGGCGTGCTCGGCGGCGAAGTCCGGGCAGAGGACGCAGCCCTCGCGGGTGTGCTGGTGGAACAGCTTCAGCGGGATCTCGGTGTAACCGCCGTCCCGCGTCCAGACCTGGAACACGCCCTTGATGTTGATCTTGACGACGTGGGCGATGTCGATGCCGTGCTCGGCCAGGACCTGGCGCTGCCCGTCGTAGGTGAACGTCTTCGAGCAGAGGAGGCCGATGGTCAGCGCGATGCGCCGCGCGTACTTGTTGACGCGCCGCGCGGGCAGGCTGCCGTTGATCGAGGCCTGGCACGACATCCCGACCAGCGCGAGCTCGCGCAGGCCGCGGTCCTCGGCCTCGGCCATCGCCAGCGGGACGGCCGCGTACGTGTAGCGGGACCCGGCGGCCGCGAGGACCTCGTCGCGCGTCGTCACGACGGTCGGCACCGCGTCGAACGGTCCGCGTCCGGCGTCCTCGATGCGCGAGGTCAGCGCACCGTCGATGCGGCCCTCGGCCAGCCCCCAGACCAGCAGCGCCGAGACGAGCCCGCCGTCCTGCCCGACCTCGGCGATCGCGCGGTCGGTGGTGCGCGCGAGGACCACCGACCTCGCGACGCCGTACACCTCGTCCTCGGTCCGGACCCGACCGAACAGGGCCGTGTCCAGCTCGGACTCCCAGGTGCGGAACCGGGGGCAGGCGCGGGTGCAGATGTCGCAGCCGCGGTCCCCGATGACGCACTCGTCCTTCCCCATGCCCTCGCCGATCTGGACGGGGAAGTAGTCGTCGGTGTAGCCGAGGACGTCGCGGGGACAGGCCATCACGCAGGCCGCGCAGCCGGTGCACAGGCCCGTGTCGACGACCTCGCGGTACAGCTCGCGCCAGTGGACCTCGCTCACGCGCGCGCCGTCCGCAGCATGACCCCTCCGGCCCGTCGGCGAGGCTACCGATGGCGGGTCGTAGCATCCCCCGCGCCGGGCCCGCGCGCGTGGCTCGACGCCGAGGGGGCCGCGTGCTGACCGTGATCGCCGGCGGCGTGGGGGCCGCGCGGTTCCTGCGGGGGCTGCTCCGCGTGGTGCCGGCCGACCGCGTCACGGCGATCGTCAACGTCGGCGACGACCTCGAGCTGCACGGGCTGCGCATCTGCCCCGACCTGGACTCGATCACCTACACGCTCGGCGGCATCGTCCATCCCGAGCAGCAGTGGGGCCGGGCCGACGAGCGGTTCACCGTCCGCGACGAGCTGGTCCGCCTGGGCCACGCGCCGTGGTTCACCCTGGGCGACCGCGACCTGGCGCTGCACCTGCACCGCACGGCGCGGCTGGCCGGCGGGGCCGCGCTGTCCGAGGTCGCGGCCGAGGTGGCCCGGGCGCACGGGCTCGGGATCCGCCTGCTGCCGGCCACCGACGACCGCGTCGAGACCCGCATCCGCACCACCGACGGCCGCGACCTCCACTTCCAGGAGTGGTGGGTCGGCGAGCGGGCCGCCCCCGACGTCGCGGCCGTCGAGGTCCGGGGCGCGGCCGCGGCCCGGCCGGCCCCGGGCGTCGTCGCGGCGATCGAGGAGGCCGAGGCGGTCCTCGTCGCGCCGTCGAACCCGGTCGTCTCGGTCGGTCCCGTCCGCGCCGTGCCGGGCGTCGCCGCGGCGCTGGCCGCGACCCCCGCGCCCGTCGTCGGCGTCTCCCCCGTCATCGCCGGCCGCGTCGTGCGCGGCATGGCGCACCGGCTGCTGCCCGCGGCCGGCGCCGAGACCTCGGCCCTCGGCGTCGCCCGCTGGTACGGCGCGCGGCGCGACGGAGGGCTGCTCGACGCCTGGGTCGTCGACCGCGCCGACGCCGACGCCGTGCCGCACCTCGAGGACCTCGGTCTGGGCGCGGCGGCCGTCGACACCATGATGGACGATCCGGACGTCGCGGCGGCGCTGGCCCGGACCTGCCTCGGGCTCGCGGGGGTGACAGCGTGAGCGACCGGCTCGAGGTGGTGGCGCTCGCGACGCCGCACCGGCTGGCCGCCGGCGACGACCTGACCGCGGTGCTGCTGGACGCGGTCGCGGCGGCCGGCGAGGAGCTGCACGACGGCGACGTGGTCTGCGTGGCGTCGAAGGCCGTCGCGGTCGTCGAGGACGCGCGGATCGGACCGCCGGAGGTGGACGGGACGCCGGACGACGAGGCCGTGCGGACCGCCGCGCGCGGGCGCGCGGCCGAGATCGTCGTCGACGGGCCGCGCGTGCTGGTGACGCGGACGCACCACGGCTTCGTCGCGGCGAACGGCGGCATCGACCGCTCGAACGTCGGCGGCGGCCTGATCGACCTGCCTGCGGATCCCGACGCCAGCGCCGCGGCGCTGCGCGACGCGCTGCGCACGCGGACCGGTGCCGACGTCGGCGTCGTCATCACCGACACGTTCGGCCGTCCGTGGCGGCTGGGACAGACCGACGTCGCGCTCGGCGTCGCCGGCACGGCCGCGCTGCGCGACGAGCGGGGGTCGACCGACCTCGACGGGCGCCCGCTGGAGGTGACCGTCGCCGCCGTCGCCGACGAGGTCGCCGGCGCAGCGGACCTGGTCCGGACCAAGGGAGCCGGTGCGCCGTTCGTGCTGCTGCGCGGCCTCGCGCGCGGCACGCCCGGGACCGGCCGCGACCTCGTCCGGCCGCGGGACGAGGACGAGTTCCGCCACGGCGGCGCGACCGCCGTCCGAGCCGGCCTCGCGGCCCGGCGCACCGTCCGCTCCTTCGCGCCCGACCGCACGGTCCCCGCCGGGGCGCTGGCCCGCGCGGCGGCCGCCGCGGCGACCGCGCCCGCCCCGCACCACACGCGGCCATGGCGCCTCGTCCGGCTGCGCGACGTGACGCGGACCCGGCTGCTCGACGCGATGGCCGCGGCGTGGCGGGCGGACCTCGGGGCCGACGGCCTCGACGCCGCCGCGGTGGACCGCCGCCTCGCGCGCTCGGACGCCGTCCTGCGGGCCGCCCCCGAGCTGCTGGCCGCGTTCGTCGACCTGTCGGGCGCGCACCGCTACCCCGACGTGCGGCGGACGCGCGCCGAGCGCGACCTGTTCCTGCTGGCCGGCGGCGCCGCCCTCGAGGCCGCGCTGGTGTCGCTGGCCGCCGACGGCCTCGGTGCGGCCTGGGTCTCGGCGACGACCTTCTGCCCGGACACGGCCCGCGAGGTCCTGGGGCTGCCGGCCACCTGGGAGCCCCTCGGGCTCGTGGCGGTGGGGTGGCCGGCGACGGCGACCCCACCGCGCGGTCCGCAGGACCCCTCGGAGGTCCTCTCCGAGCGGTGAGTCGCGCGGCGCACCGCCTCCGCGGTCCCGCGGGCCCCGTCTCATAGGGTCCGCCACGCCGGGACCACCCCGGCACCGGCGACGGTCGCGGCGGTTCCGGGAGTCCGCTGCGGGAGAGCCGTCGCCCCGCCCCCCGACCGGTCCGAGCGGTTCCGCCGTTCCTCCGGAAGGGACGACCCCGGAGGGGAATGTGACCAGCAGCACCCAGGCGACCACGGACGGTGGCGCCATCGGTCGGTACTTCGAGTTCGCGAAGCACGGCACGGACCTGCGCACCGAGGTCCTGGCCGGCGTGACGACCTTCCTGGCGATGGCGTACATCGTCGCCCTGAACCCCATCATCCTGTCCGACGCGGGCATGCCGTTCGGCGCCGTGTTCGGCGCGACCTGCCTCGCCGCCGCGATCGGCACGATGATCATGGGCCTGTACGGCCGCCTGCCCATCGCGCAGGCGCCGGGCATGGGCCTGAACGCGTTCTTCGCCTACACGGTGGTGCTGGGCCTCGGCATCCCGTGGGAGACGGCGCTGGCCGGGACGTTCGCGTCGGGCCTGATCTTCCTGGTCCTCGCCCTGACCGGCCTGCGCCGCGCGGTGATCAACGCGATCCCGCAGCAGCTGAAGCTGGCGGTCGGCGCCGGCATCGGCCTGTTCATCGCGTTCATCGGCCTCAAGGAGGGCGGCGTCGTCGCCGACGACCCGGCCACGCTGGTCACGCTCGGCGACATGGGGAGCACCAAGGTCCAGCTGGCCCTGCTCGGCATCGTGGTGACCGCGATCCTGCTGGCCCGCGGCATCCGCGGCGCGGTCCTGTACGGCATCATCGCCACGACGGTCGTCGGCATCGCGGTCGGGTTCATCGGCGCGCCCGAGGCGGTCGTCGGCGGGTTCCCGGACATGAGCGCGACGCTCGGCGTGGCGTTCGCGAACCTCGGCGAGCTGCTCTCGCTCGACCTCGCGCTCGTGGTGTTCGCGATGCTGTTCGTCGACTTCTTCGACACGGCGGGGACGCTGATCGCCGTGACGAAGCAGGGCGGCATGCTCACCCCCGAGGGCGAGATCCCGAACGGCAACCGTCCGCTCGTCTCGGACGCGGTCGCGACGATGGCCGGCGCGGCGCTCGGGACCTCGACGACGACCTCGTACATCGAGTCGTCGGCGGGCGTCGGTGCGGGCGGCCGGACCGGGTTCTCGTCGGTGATCACGTCGCTGCTGTTCGTCGCGATGCTGTTCCTCGAGCCGCTGATCTTCTCGATCCTCGACCACCGCGAGGTCACGACGGCGGCGCTGGTGCTGGTCGGCCTGATGATGGCCCGCCCGCTCGGCGAGCTGGCCTGGGACCGCTGGGAGATCTCGGTCCCGGCGTTCGCGACGTTCATCATCATGCCGCTGACCTACAACATCGCGTACGGCATCGCGTTCGGCCTGATCCTCTACCCGGTGCTGATGCTGGCCCGCGGGCGGGGCAAGGAGGTCGGCACGCCGATGTACGTGCTGGCGGTGGTGTTCGTCCTGTACTTCGTCGCGAGGGTCACGACCTTCAGCTGACGGACCTGCGGTCGGCGGCGGGGGCGGCGCGCGGCGCCGCCCCCGCCCCGTCCGGGGGTCAGGCGCGGCCGCGCCGCACGGCGTCGCCGAGCCACCGCGGCGGCAGGGGCGAGAACCGGCCCAGCGCCTCGCCGGTCGGGACGACGGCGCGGGCCCGGTCGGCCCGGCCGCGGCGGACGAACCGCGGCAGCAGCCGCAGCCGCCACAGCACCCCGGGGAACGCGAGAGGGCGGCGCAGCGCCGCCACGACGAGCCGGGCGGTCCAGACCGGCAGCACCAGCGGCAGGTCGCGCAGCAGCGCCCCCGGCGGCTCGGTCCCGAGCGTGACCAGCAGGTGGTTCGCGACGTTCAGCACGTGCACCCGGCGCGGCCGGCGTCGCGAGGTCCCGGCCCGCGCGTGACGGCCGGTCGCCCCCGGCACGTACCGGGCGCTCCAGCCCCGCAGCCGGGCCCGGAGGTCGAGCTCGACGTCGTCGAAGTACGCGACGAGGTCCTCGGTCAGCCACTCGGTCCGCCCGCCGTCCCGCCGCGCGACGTCGTCGAGCATGGCGCGGCGGTGCAGCACCGCGGCGCCGGACGCGCCGTCGACCTCGCCGGGCTCCGGGCGGTGCACGTCGGCCGGGAGGCCCTGCCCGCGGTTCAGCACCAGGCGCAGTCGCGTCCGCAGATGCCCGGTGGTGTCGATGCGGTCCGGTCCGTCGTCGGCCGGCCGCAGCAGTCGGGGCTGGACCGAGCCGCAGCGCGGGTGCGCGGCCAGCTCGTCGGCGAGGCGCCGCACGCAGTCGGGGGCCAGCACGGCGTCGGGGTTGACGAGCAGCACGGCCTCCCCCGTCGGTCCCTCGAGGACGCGGTTCACCGCCCCGCACAGTCCGAGGTTGCGCGTGTTCCGCACCAGCCGCGCCGGATGCCGGAGCGGCCCCGCGAGGTGCGCCTCGACGGCGGCGACGGTGCCGTCGGTGCTGGCGTTGTCGACGACCACGACCTCGACGTCGACGTGGTCCTGCGCGTCGAGCGCGGCGAGGCAGGCGCCGACGTCGGCGGCGTCCTCCCACGCGACGACGATCGCCGTGACGCGTCCGGGCGTCGGTGGCGCGGCGCTCACGCCGCGCCCACCCGCTCCCCGTCGCCGACCACGGCGAGGTCGGTGACCGTCGCGCCGGGCGCGACCTCCCCGTCGGCGCCGCCGAGCGCCCGTGCGACGACGGCCCCCGCGCCGAGGCGGGAGCGGGGTCCGATCGTCGCGTCCGCGACGCGGGCGCCGGCCCCGACGACGACCCCGGCGGCGAGGACGACGTGCGGACCGACGACCGCGCCGTCCTCGACGCGCGCGCCGGCCCCGACGAGGACCGGCCCGCGCAGCACCGCGCCGGCCGCGACCGAGGCCCCCGGGGCGACGCGGACGCCGGTCGCGTCCGGTGCGACGTCGGCCAGCGGCGGCCACGCCACACCGCCCTCGAGGACGGTGCGCTGCCCCTCGAGCAGTCGCTCGGGCGTCCCGAGGTCGCTCCAGACCCCGTCGGCGACGTACCCCGCGATCGACCGGCCCGCGGCGAGCAGGCCCGGGAACACGGTCCGCTCGAAGCTGAGCGGACCGTCGGGGAAGCCGTCCAGCACACCGGGGCCCAGGACGTAGGTGCCGGCGTTGACCGTGTCGTGCCCCGGCAGCGTCCCGGGTGCCGGCTTCTCGACGAACCCGGTCACGCGCACGCCGTCGAGCAGGCAGACGCCGAAGGCCGACGTGTCCTCGACGCGGGTCAGCGCCAGCGTGACGTCGGCCGCGGCCTCGCGGTGGCGCGCCAGCACCGCGCCGACGTCGAGGTCGGTCAGGACGTCACCGTTCAGCACGAGGACCGGGCGGTCGAGGCCCCGCAGCGCCAGCCGCGCACCGCCGGCCGTGTCGAGCGGCTCGGCTTCCGTCACGACCTCGACCCGCAGGCCGTCGCCCGCGACCTCGGCCGCCAGCGGCGCGAACGGCGCCGCGTCCGCGCCGACGGCGAGGATGACGCGGCGCACCCCGTGGGGCACGAGGCGCCGGACCATGCCCGCGACCAGGGACGCGCCGCAGAACGGCAGCATCGGCTTCGGCGTCCGCGCGGTCAGCGGCAGCAGCCGCGTGCCGCGCCCGCCGGCGAGGACCAGCGCCGTGTCGACGGCGCTCACGCCGCGACCGCCGCGTGCGTGCGCCGCTCACCGGTGCTGCTGCGATCGGGGTGGCGCCCGGCGACCGTCGCGGCCACGGCCCACGCGACGAGCGCTGGCCGCAGCAGCCGCGCCGCGGGTCGGAGCGGCCCCGGCAGCCGCTGGGACGCGAACCGCTCGAGGCCGCGGGCGTGGGCCAGCCGCGCCCGCAGCGGCCGTCGCGAGGTCGCACCGCCGACGCGGTGGACGACGACGATCCTCGGCGCGAGGCCGACCCCCCATCCGGCCGCGGCGAGCCGATCGCAGAGGTCGACGTCCTCGACGAACAGCGCGTACCCGGGGTCGAACCCACCGACGGCCTCCACCGCGGTCCGGCGCAGCGCCACCGCGCAGCCCGAGACCCAGTCGACCGCGACGACGTCGGTGCCGGTCGGCCCCGCGGCGTCGATGGCGGCCGAGGTCGCGGCCGGGTCGGCGCGGTAGGCGCGGGTCGCCGGGTTCGCCGGCCACCACCATCCGAGCAGCCCGTGGAGCACCGCGGTCCCGAGCCCCGGGATGCGCCGCGCGGACGCCTGCGGCGCGCCCGACGGGTAGCGCACGCGCGGACCGACCGCACCGAGGGACGCATCGGCGTCGAGCACCGCGGCCAGCCGGTCCGGCACGTCGGCGGCCAGCCGCACGTCGGCGTTCAGCACGACGGCGTGCGCGACCCCGGCCGGCAGCGCGCGGATGCCGGCGTTCGCGGCCCGCGCGTACCCGGTGTTCTCGAGCTCGAGCAGCCGGACCGGGCGGCCGGTCGCGGCGGCGCGGACGGCCTCGGCCGTGCCGTCGCCCGAGGCCGTGTCGACCACGACGACGGGCGTCGCCGCGTCGAGGTCGCCGAGGAGGGCCACCACGTCCTCCCGCGAGCGGTGCGCGACGACGACGACGCCGACGCTCATCGGCCGCGCGCGCCGAGCTCGTCGAGGAGCCGCCCCAGCCCGTCCCGCCACTCCGGCAGCGGTCCGACGCCGAGGGCCCGCGCGTGCGTGGAGTCGAGGACGGACCACGCGGGCCGACGCGCCGGCCGGGCCACGGCGGCGGTCGCCTGCGGTGCGAGGTCGACGTCCAGCCCGGCCTCCTCGAACACGGCGGCCGCGAGGTCGAACCACGAGCACCGCCCCTCGTTCACGAGGTGGACCGTTCCGTACCGGCCCGAGACGGCGAGCATGCGCACGGCGGCCGCGAGGTCGCGGGTGAAGGTCGGCGAGCCGATCTGGTCGTCGACGACGCGGACCGGGCCGCCCTCGGCGCCGAGGCGCAGCATCGTGCGGACGAAGTTCCGACCGCGGGCGCCGCTGACCCAGGCCGTGCGGACGATGTGGTGGGCGTCGAGGGTCTCGCGGACCAGCGCCTCGCCGGCGAGCTTGCTGCGGCCGTACGCGCTGAGCGGCCCGGTCGCGTCCTGCTCGGTGAAGCCCCGCGGCGCCCGGTCCGAGCCGTGCGGCGCGACGCCGTCGAAGACGTAGTCGGTCGAGAACGTGACCAGCGTCGCCCCCGCGCGGTCGCAGGCCCGGGCGAGCCACCACGGCCCCAGCGCGTTGGCGCGGTGCGCGGCGTCGGGGTCGCCCTCGCAGCCGTCGACGTCGGTCCAGGCGGCCGCGTTCACGACGAGCGCCGGTCGCAGGCCGGCGACGGCCGCCGCGACCGCGGCCTCGTCGCGGACGTCCAGCTCGGCCCGGGTCAGGCCCGTGACGTCGTGGTCGGAGAACGCGTCGAGGAGGTCCAGCCCGAGCTGGCCGCCGGCGCCGGTGACGAGGACCCGCACGCGGGCCGCCTCAGCCGGCCGTGCCGCGGCGGTCGGACGCGCCGGCCGCCTTCAGCGGACGCCACCAGTCCTCGCGCTCGCGGTAGAAGGCGATGGTCCGGTCGAGCCCCTCGTCGAGCGTGACGCGCGGCCGCCAGCCGAGGGCCCGGATGCGCGTCGTGTCGACCGAGTAGCGCAGGTCGTGGCCGGGGCGGTCCGCGACGCGGCGGATGCGCTCCTCGCCGACGCCGAACCGCTCGAGCAGCCGCATCGTCAGCTCGCGGTTCGTCAGCTCGTTCCCCGCACCGACGTTGTACAGCGCGCCCGGCTCGGCCTCGGTCAGCACCAGCCACTGCGCGGCCGCGTTGTCCTCGACGTACGTCCAGTCACGGACGTTCAGCCCCTCGCCGTACAGCGGGACGTCCTGCCCGTCGATCAGGTTCGTGACGAACAGCGGGATCATCTTCTCGGGGTAGTGGTACGGCCCGAAGTTGTTCGCCGTCCGCGTCACCGAGATCGGGTAGCCGTAGGTGACGCCGTAGGCCCGCGCGAGCAGGTCCGCGCCGGCCTTCGAGGCCGAGTACGGGCTGTTCGGCTCGAGGGCGTCGCCCTCGCGGAACGAGTCCGGTTCCTCGACCGAGCCGTAGACCTCGTCGGTCGAGATGTGCAGCACCCGCGGCACCTCGGCCCGCCGACAGGCCTCGAACACGACGCCGGCCCCCGTCACGTTCGTGTCGAGGAAGGCGGACGGCCCGTCGATCGAGCGGTCGACGTGGGACTCGGCCGCGAAGTTCACGACCAGGTCGGCCCCGGCGACCGCGGCGGCGACGGCCGCGGCGTCGCGGATGTCCGCGTGGACGAAGGAGTACCGGGGGTCGTCGGCGACGTCCGCGAGGGACGCGGGGTTCCCGGCGTAGGTCAGCGCGTCGAGGTTCGTGACGCGGACGTCGTCGGTCGCCGACAGCACGTACCGGATGAAGTTCGACCCGATGAACCCGGCGCCGCCGGTCACGACCAGCCTCACAGCCGTCCCTCCGCGATCTCGACCTGCGCGTGGTCGCCGAGCAGGAGCCGGTGGGCGGCCGGTCGCCGCGAGGTCCGGCCGACCCGGACGTCCCGGCCCAGCAGCGAGCCCTCCAGGCGGGGCACGTCGGTGATCTCGCACCGCTCCATCAGCACCGAGTACTCGACCTCGCACCGCTCGAGGCGGCAGTCCGCCGCGATCGAGGTGAACGGACCGACATGGACGTCCTCGAGATGCGCGCCGGCGCCGATGACCGCGGGACCCCGGACCGTCGAGCGGACCAGCCGTGCACCGGCCTCGACGACGACGTCGTCGGTGACGCTCGAGGCCTCGTCGAGCTCGCCGTCGATGCGGCCGCGCAGGCCCGTCAGCACGATGCGGTTCGCCTCGAGCAGCTCGTCCTTCTTCCCCGTGTCCAGCCACCAGCCCTCGACCATCGAGGCCCGGACCGAGCGACCCTCCTCGACCAGCAGCTGGATGGCGTCGGTGATCTCGAGCTCGCCGCGCCACGACGGCTCGATGCGGCGCGCGGCGTCGAGGATCGCCGGGGTGAAGAGGTAGACGCCGACCAGCGCCAGATCGGACGGCGGGTCCTTCGGCTTCTCGACCAGGCGGACGATCGCACCCTCGGCGTCGAGCACGGCGATGCCGAAGCGGTGCGGGTCCGGGACGCGCTTCAGGAGCAGCTGGGCGGCCGGCGCGTCGCGCTCGAACGCCTCGACGACGTGGCGGATGCCGCCCTCGATCAGGTTGTCGCCGAGGAACATCACGAAGTCGTCGCCGCCGAGGAACTCCTCGGCGGTCAGCACCGCGTGAGCCAGACCGCGCGGCGCGTCCTGGGGGATGAAGGTGGTGCGGATCCCGAAGGCCGAGCCGTCGCCGACGGCGGCGCGGATCTCGGCGCCGGTGTCGCCGGTGATGATGCCGACCTCGGTGATGCCGGCGTCGCGGATCTGCTCGAGGCCGTAGAAGAGGATCGGCTTGTTGGCGACCGGGACGAGCTGCTTCGCGCTCGTGTGGGTGATCGGCCGCAGCCGGCTGCCGGACCCACCGGCGAGCACCAGCGCCCTCATGCCACGGTCCTCCCCCGCGCCGCCCGGGCCGCGCGCGACCCGCGCGACCTCAGGAGGTCGCGTCGTCGCCGATCGCCACCACCGCCACGGCGCCCCCCGGGGGGCGGAACCCCTCCGGGAGCGGCAGCAGGGGCGCGCCGAGCACGGCCGCGACCCAGGCCGCCCGGACCTCCTCCTCGGGCGCCGCGTAGACGGTAGTCGTCCCCAGCGCGTCGAGCCGGGCCGGGCCGGCCCCGACCGTCCCGAGGCTGCGGAAGCCGGCGGTCAGCAGCGTGTCCTGGACGATCTCGGCGCCGAGCTGCCTGCCGCCCGAGTACAGCGCGACCGTCGTGCCGCGCCGGGCCTCGGCCGTGCCGCGCGGCGCGGGCGCGCGTCCCGCACGGAGGTCCTCGAGCAGGGCGCGCGCGCCCGGCCCGTACGGCAGGACGTAGGCCCGCCCGTCGATGGTGCGGGGGTAGGCCGGCAGCGTCATCATCGGCAGCCCGTCGCGGACGACGGGGAGCAGCTCGACCGCGACCGCCGCCATGTCGTCGAACCGCAGCAGGTCGTCGGTCACCAGCGTCGAGGCCACGTCCTCGGTCAGCCGGTAGACGCGACCGGGGTCGGCGAGCAGCCGCGAGTCGATGAGCCCGGCCAGCACCGAGCGGATGAACTGCTGCTGGCGGTCGATGCGCTCGAAGTCCGCCCGCGGCCCCGACCGCGACCGCACGAAGGACAGCGCCTCGCGGGCGTCCATGTCGTGGCAGCCGGCGTCGAAGTCGGCACCGCTCTTGCGGTCGGACAGCGGCTGCTCGAGGCAGATGCGGACCGAGCCGAGCGTCCGGACGACCTCGATGAACCCGCCGAGCGAGACCATGGCGAAGTGGTTGACGGGCAGCGCGAGGTTCCGCCGCAGCGCGAGGATCAGCGGCTCGGGGCCGCCGGCGAACGTCTCGGTCAGCTTCCGGGGCGTCCCGTCGGCGTCGAACACGAGCAGGTCCCGCGGGAGGCTGACCAGCGTCACGGCGTCGCGCGCCTCGGTGATCGAGACGTAGATGAGGACGTCGCTCTGCTGCCCGGTGAAGTCCCCGAGCGTCAGGTCGGCCCGGTCCGCGTCGCTGAGCCCCGCCCGCGAGTCCGACCCGACGATGATGAACGAGCTCGGCAGCGCGGTGTCCGCGACCTCCTCGAGCCCGGGCACCGGGATCCGCGTCAGGCTGGCGTCGGCCTGCCGCAGCAGCATGGTGGCGCTGACGCCGGTGACCGAGCCGGCCAGGACGAGCACCGCACCGAGCAGGACCGAGACCCGACGCAGTCCGCGGCGGCGGCGGCCGCCGACGACCTCGCGCCCCCAGGCGCGGCGGACGGGAGGCTGGGCGCTCATCCGTCCTCCCCCGCGTCAGCGCCGCCCGGACCGACGACGCCCGCCCCGTCGGCCGCGACCCGGTCGAGCCCGAGCACGACGACGATCGAGACGGGGGCACCGTCGAGCGCGAGCTCGCGGTCGACCGCCTCGACGCGGGCGCCGGGGAGCAGGTCGACCAGCAGGAACGCGACCGGCTCGGCCTCGACGTCACCCGCACGGTACGAGATGACGGTCTCCTGCCGGTCGAAGCGGACGTCGTTCCCCGTCCCCGCGACCTCGAACCCGGCCGCGGCGAGGTCCGCCTCGACGAGGGCCGCCAGCCCGACGACGCCGGCGCCGTTCAGGACCGCCACGTCGACGACCGACCGCAGGCGCTCGAGGTCCTCGGCCGGATCGATGCCGGCCAGCGGCAGTCCGTCCTGCAGGCGCGAGAAGCGCAGCATCGCCGACTCGGCCAGCACGACCAGCTCCCCGGTGGTCGGGTTGCGCACCAGCGGCAGTGCGTCGACGTCGAGGCGACGGACCTCGGCGAGGCCGGGCAGCAGCGCGAGCAGGTCGCGCGGTCCGAGGTCGACGTCGGTGACCAGCTGCCCGGCGAGGAGGTCGACGGCGCGGCGCGCCGTCAGAGGTGAGGTGACGAGGCCCCGGACGTCGATCGAGCCCGCGAGAGCGCGCACCACGTCGGCGCCGCGCCGGAGCACCTCGGCGGGGTCCTCGTCGCGCTGCCAGGCGCGGACGTCGTCCGGCGTCGGCGTCGAGCAGCCGTCGGCCCCGCAGACCTCGAGCGGTCCGAGCTCGCGCACCAGACCCGGCAGCAGCTCGACGGAGACGACGACCACGTGGTCGAGACGGACCTCGGAGTAGTCGATGACCGCGCGCGCGAGACGGTCGGCCCCGAGCTCGCGCTGGACCGCCTCGAGGGTCATGACGCCACGGCCGTCGACGACGACCTCGAGCGTCGGTTCGAGGATCAGGACGCTCGGCTCGTCGCGCCCGGGCACGATCTGCACCAGCGCCGGCGGCGCCGCGAGCGCGGGTGGGCGCGGCACGGTCGGGTCGAGCTCCTCGACGGGGACGAGCAGCAGCGTCGTCGCGTCGGCCGGTGCGCGGGCGCCGGCCGCGCCGAGCAGCAGCACGTCGTCGCGCAGCGCCGCGAACGGCACCGCCTCGAGGCGCGACGCGCCGTACAGCCACAGCGCACCGATCGCCGCGGCCCAGAGCAGCGCGACGACCGCGACGACGACGAGGACGCGCAGCCCGGCGCGCAGGAACCGGACCGGCGAGCGACGGGGCCGCAGCGCGAAGCCGGACTCGGAGGCGGGCACGGCGCAGGTCTCCGGTGGGCGCGTGGATGGACGGGTCGCACGGGGCGGCGCGACCGCCGGACGGCGCGCGACCGACCGTAGCATCGGGCCCTCGCACCCGGTCCGGACGGAGGTCAGCGTGCGCCTCGGTCCGCTCGCACCCCGCCCGGCGCCGTCGGACGACGTCGCCACGGCCCTCACGGCGGCCGTCGCGGCGCTCGGCCAGCGACCCGCGGTGACCGTGATCCTTGCCGACGCCCGCCACGAGCAGGGCTTCGTCTCGCTGGCCGGATGGGCCGCGAAGGGCGCGCACCTGCTGCGCGACGAGCTCGGCCTCGGTCCGGGCGACGTGCTGGGGGTCGACGCCCCGCCGTCGTGGCCGCTGGCCGCCGTCGCGCTGGCCGCATGGTGGGCCGGCGTCGCACTGGGGCCGGTCGCGCCGGGCCGGCCGGCGGTCGTGCACGAGGGACGCCCGGATCCGGGTGGCGACGTGTGGTGGCTGGGCGACGCGGTGGACGGAGGACCCGCTGCGGTGGAGTGGACCGGCGGCGAGGCCTGGACCGCGGCCGTCCTCCCCTACCCGGACCGGCCACCGGCACCGGGGGCGGCGCCCGATCTCGCCGCGGTGATCGACGCCGACGGCGCGGTCACGACCCAGCGGGAGCTGCTCGCGGCCTGGCGGGAGGACACGGGGGTGCTGGGG
>JBEARL010000010.1:0-28101 GCA_041163265.1 Actinomycetota bacterium | reverse complement strand
GCCGGCCCACGTCGTCGGCCGGAACGACCGGCGCGACGAAGGTCAGCTCGGCGTACTCGCCCGTCGACGCGACCCCGACCGGCAGGGCGTCGGGGAACGAGATGCGGGCGTGGGGGGTGAACCCCTCGGAGTACGCGATCGGGAGGCCCGCGCGGCGGACCGCGCGCTCCCACACGGAGGCGGTGTCGCGCGCCGACAGGAAGCGCGTCCGGCCCTCCTTGGTCCAGCGGATGCGGAGGCGGCGGCTCATGCCGCACCCCCGCCGGACGGCGCGGGCGCGCCGGCCGAGGCGTAGCGCTCCGCCGCGACCGGGAGGCCGCCCGCGGAGGGGACGACGGGCAGGAGCCCACCGTCGAAGCCGGTGTCGTGGACGAGCGACAGCCCCGGGCAGACGCCGCAGTCGTAGCAGGGCGACCAGCGGCAGTCGTCGAGCTGCTCGCCGCTGAGCGCCGTGCGCCAGTCCTCCCAGAGCCACTGCTTCTCGAGGCCGCTGTCGAGATGGTCCCACGGGAACGCCTCGTCCTCGCCGCGCTCGCGGTACGAGTACCAGGCGAGGTCGACCTCGGTCTCGGCGAGCGCCTGACGCCACAGCGGGAGCGTGTCGACCTCGTGCCAGCCGTCGAACCGGGCGCCGAGGCGCCAGGCGCGCTCGACGGCGGCGGCGACGCGCCGGTCGCCGCGGGCGAGCAGGCCCTCGATGACGCCCTCGTCGGGGTCGTTGGTCCGGACCTTCAGCCCGTCGGCCTCGCGGACGGCGTGGCGGATCAGCCCGAGCTTGCGCGCGATCTCCTCGGGCGGGTCCTGCGCCGCCCACTGGAACGGCGTGTGCGGCTTGGGCACGAACCCGCCGACCGAGAGCGTGACGCGGTTCCCACGGCCGTGCGAGCGGGCGATGCGGTGGACCTTCAGGCCGAGGTCGGCGATCGCGAGCACGTCCTCGTCGGTCTCGGTCGGCAGCCCGACCATGAAGTACAGCTTGATCTGGCGCCAGCCCTGCGAGAACGCGATCTCGGCGGTCCGGAGCAGGTCCTCCTCGCCGACCATCTTGTTGATCACCGCGCGCATGCGCTCGCTGCCGGCCTCGGGCGCGAAGGTCAGGCCGGACCGGCGGCCGTTGCGCGACAGCTCGTTCGAGAGGGTGACGTTGAACGCGTCGACGCGCGTCGAGGGCAGCGACAGGGCCGTGACCGAGCCCTCGTAGTGGTCGGCGAGGTCGCGGGCGATGTCGCCGATGGCCGAGTGGTCCGCGCTCGAGAGGCTGAGCAGCCCCACCTCCTCGAAGCCGGTCGACGCGACGCCCTCCTCGACGATGCGCCGGACCGTGTCGGGGCGGCGCTCGCGCACGGGTCGGGTGATCATCCCGGCCTGGCAGAACCGGCAGCCGCGCGTGCAGCCCCGGAAGATCTCGACGCTGAACCGCTCGTGGACGGTCTCGGTCATCGGGACCAGCTGCCGCTGCGGGTACGGCCACTGCTCGAGGTCCTGAACGGTGCGCTTGGGGACCATCGCGGGGAGGCCCGGCTCGACGGGGACCGTGCGCGCGAGGCGGCCGTCCGGCGTGCGCCGGTCGGCGTACAGCGCGGGGACGTACACGCCCTCGACGTCGGCGAGTGCGCGCAGCAGCGCCGGACGGTCGAGTCCGGCGCGCTTCGCGTCGCGCAGGACGTCGTCGATCTCGAGGACGACCTCCTCGCCGTCGCCCATCACCGCGGCGTCGATGAACGGGGCCAGCGGCTCGGGGTTGAACGCCGCGTGCCCGCCGACCAGCACGACCGGGTCCTCGAGCGTCCGGTCCGCGGCGCGGTGCGGCACGCCGCCGAGGTCGACGAGGTTCAGGAGGTTCGTGTGGCCGAGCTCGTGGGGCAGCGTCACCGCGAGGACGTCGAACGCCCAGAGCGGCAGGTGCTGCTCGAGCGAGAACGTCGGGATGCCGCGCTCGCGCATCAGCGCCTCGAGGTCGAGCCACGGCGCGTAGCACCGCTCGGCCAGCGCGGTGTCGCGCGCGTTCAGCAGCTCGTAGAGGATCTGGATGCCCTGGTTCGGCTGCCCGACCTCGTAGGCGTCCGGGTAGCAGAGGAGCCACCGCGTCGCGGCCGCGCCCCACGGCGTCACGACCTGGTGGTGCTCACCGCCGAGGTACTGCGCGGGCTTGCGCACGGCGGGCAGCAGCGGCTCGAGCGCCGGCAGGACCGACGCCGGCGCCGGCGCGCCCTCGGTCCCCCGGTGCGCGGCGCGCGTGCCACGGGGCGGCAGCGCGTCGACGCGGACCGCCGGGGCGGCGCCGAGGAGGCCCGGCACGGCGGTCGCTGCTGACGCTGCCGGCACCGCGACCTCCCGACGGGCCCACGGTGCGCGCTCGGCGCGCGCTGGGGCGCGGGAAGCCTACCAACGGCCCCCGATCAGGCCCTGCCGGCTGCGCAGGTGGACGTTCAGCAGCAGCCCGGTCATCCCGAGCCACGAGATCAGGGACGTCCCGCCGTAGCTGAGGAAGGGCAGCGGCAGGCCGGTGACCGGCATCAGGCCGACGTTCATCCCGACGTTCACGAAGACCTGGACGATGAGGAGTCCGCCGATGCCGGACGCGACGATCATGGCGTCGCGGTCGAGCGCCTGGGACGCGATGCGCAGGGCCCGCCACAGCAGCACCGCGAACAGCCCCAGCACGCTCGCCGCGCCGACGAAGCCGAGCTCCTCGCCGATGACGGTGAAGACGAAGTCGGTGTGGTTGTCGGGGACGAACGCCAGCGCCGTCTGCGTGCCCTCGAGGAGCCCGCGGCCGTAGGTGCCGCCCGACCCGATCGCGATCATCGACTGCCGCGTCTGGAACAGCGCGCCGGTGAGGTCGGCGTCCGGCGCGTCGGCCCCGAGGAACCCGGTGAGGCGCTCGAGCTGGTAGTCGCGGATCAGGTCGGTCCGCAGCGCCGCGAGGAACGCGCCGATCCCTGCGACCGCGAGCAGCAGCAGCCACCGCACGCGCGTGCCGCTGACCAGCAGCACGACGCCGGTGAGGAACAGGTAGGTCACCGAGGTCCCGAGGTCCGGCTGCGCGAACACCAGCGCCATCGGGATCAGCGTCAGCCCGACCGCGAGCAGCGTCCGACCGAGCCCCGGGATGCCCTCGGTCTCGTGGAACAGCATCGCGAGCCCGAGCAGCAGCGCGACCTTCATCAGCTCGGAGGGCTGGATCTGCTGGCCGAGGAGCGTGATCCAGCGCTGCGAACCGCGCACGCTCGTGCCGAGCGGCGTGAGCACGAGCACCAGCAGCAGCAGCGACCCGAGGTACGCGAACGGGATCAGCGGGCGGAGACGGCGGTAGTCGATCAGCGCGGCCGCGACCATCACGACGAGACCGATGCCGGCGGCCAGCAGCTGGCGACCGGTGTAGAAGGTCGCGGGCAGCCCCTGCGCGGCGAGCGACGCGGCCTTCGCCGAGTGGATCGCGACGACGCCGACGCCGGTCAGCCCGAGCGCCGCGGCGACGACGACGAGGTCCGCGTCGCGGAGCGGCCCGAGCAGCGCGAGCGCGCGCCGCACGGGCGAGACCGACGGATCACGGGTCAGGGCGGACACGGTGCCTCCTCAGTCCAGGATCTCGGGGCCGGGCACGAAGCCGGCAAGCCCGACCCGCTCGATGCCGAAGTGGTGCTCGAGGATGCGCCGCGCGATCGGGGCCGCGGTCTGCGACCCGCCGCCGCCCTCCTCGACGCTGACCACGACGACCACCTCGGGCGCGTCGGCCGGCGCGTAGGCGGCGAACCAGGCGTACGGGACGCGGGGGTCCCGCTCGGCGGTGCCGGTCTTGCCCGCGACGGGGACCTCCCCCAGCGGGAAGCCGGCGAAGGCGCCCACGGCCGTCCCGCCGGGCTCCATCACCGTCCGCTCCAACCCGACGCGCAGCGCCCGCAGCGCCGCATCGGTCAGCCCGAGGTCGCCGAGCGGCTCGGGGTCGATCGACCGGACGAGCGCGCCGTCGGCCGAGCGCAGCTCGCGACCGACGGTCGGACGCATGAGGACGCCGTCGTTCGCGATCGCCTGGTAGGCGGCCGCGACCTGCAGCGGCGTGGCGAGCATGTCGCCCTGGCCGATGGAGAGGTTGACCGCGTCGCCACCGCGCCACAGCCCCCCGAAACGGCAGAGGTCCGAGAGCAGCTCGCGGCCGAGGCTGCCGGGCGCGGCCGCCTCGGCGCGCTCGCAGTACCCCTCGCGGTAGCGCAGCCAGAACTCCCGGCGCCAGGCGCGGCTGGGCACGACCCCGGCCTGCTCGCCCGGCAGGTCGATGCCGAGGCGCTGCCCGAACCCGAAGCGGCGCGCGACGGCCTGGAGCACCTCGTCCGGCTCGTCCTGGCGCTGCTCCTGCTGCCAGAGCCGGAACGAGAGGTCGTAGAAGTAGGTGTCGCAGGACCGCTTCAGCGCCGTCGCGAGGTCCATCGGGGCCTCGGCGACCGGGTTCCAGTTCCGGAACGTCACGTCGGCCGCCGTGTACGAGGCCGGGCAGCCCACCCGCGTCGACGGCCCGACCAGCCCGGCCTCGACCATCGCGGCGCCCGACGCGACCTTGAACACGGATCCCGGCGGGTACTGCCCCGCGATCGGACGGTTCGTCAGCGGCTGGAACTGCTCGGGGTCGTTCACCCGCTCCCAGTAGGCGACGCTGACGCCGCCGACGAACTCGCGCGGGTCGTAGCTCGGGAACGACGCCAGCGCCATCACGCCGCCCGTCCGCGCGTCGAGCACGATGGCCGAGCCGGCGGTGGACGGCAGCAGCCGTCCGTCAGTCCGCAGGATCGAGCGCGACGCGACGATCCCCTCGGCCAGCGCCTCCTCGACGGCGCGCTGCAGGTCGAGGTCGAGCCAGGTGACGAGGTCGAGTCCGGGCACCGCCGCGCGATCGGACTGCACGTCGATGACCGCACCGCGGCGGTTCACGACGAGGACCTGCTGCCCGCCCCGGCCCCGGAGGTCCGACTCGTAGGCCTGCTCCAGGCCGCCGCGGCCGACGAGGTCGCCGCCGCGGTAGTCCGCGAAGGCGGGGTCCGCCAGCTCGTCGCGGCTGATCTGCCCGAGGTACCCGACGAGGTGCGCGGCGAGGTCCCCCTCCGGGTACTCGCGCACGGGGATCGTGTCGGTCCCGACGCCGCGGAACAGCTCCTGGTTCTGGCGGAGGGTCAGAAGCACGGCCTCGCCGACGTCGACCGCGACCGGGACCGGCCGGAAGGGGCTGTACCGACGGTCGTTGATCCGGTCGAGCACCTCCTCCTCGTCGAGCCCGAGCAGCACGGCGAGGCGACCGACGACGCGGGCTGACTCGTCGTCACGGGGACGGCCCGCGTCGTCGACCAGCCGCTGCCGGTCGGCGACGAGCGCCAGCGCCGGACGGTTGCGCACCAGCTCGCGTCCGTCGGCGGCGAGGATGTGCCCGCGGGGTGCGGCCGAGACGACGGTCCGCAGCCGGGTCGAGTCCGCGAGCGCGGCGAAGCGGTCGCCGGCGAGGACCTGGAGGAACCAGAGCCGCGCGAGCAGCGCCGCCAGCAGCAGCGCCGCGAGGCCGCCGAGGAACGCGAGGCGCAGCACCGTCGTGCGCTCCTGCACGTCCGGGACGACCATCCCGCGGGTCATGCGGCGGCTCCGGCCGGGCGGCCCTCGGGCTCGGGACCGAGCGCACGGCGGAGCAGCGCCAGCAGCGGAGGCGCGGCGACCGCGCCGAGGAGCGCCGTCGCGGCGGCGCCGGCGGCCGCGACCGAGGGCGCGATCGCGACGTCGGTCGCGAGCAGCACCCGGACGACGGCCGCGAGCAGGAACGCCGCGGCGGCGGCGAGGCCGGCGACGGGGACCGCGGCGACGTCCGAGCGACCCCCGAGGTAGGGCCGCAGCAGCCCCGCACCGATGACGACCACGGCCGCGACGGCCATCCCGGCGCCGAGCGGCGCCGAGTCGGTCAGCAGGTCCGCCGCCAGCCCGGCGGCGGCGGCGGTCCAGAGCCCCGCCCGCGGGCCGCGCTCGAGCGTGACCAGCACGGCCAGCACCGCGGCGAGGTCCGGCAGGAACCCGGGCCGGAGCAGCACCGGCAGCACCGTCGTCTGGACGAGCAGGACCGTCACGATCAGCGCCGCCATCCCGGCGAGCCGCCGCGTCATCCCGCGACCTCGGACCCGGTGGCGTCGTCGGCGTCCGCGTCGGCGCCGCCCGGCGGTGGACCGGGGACGTCGATCGGGACCCCCGACGAGTCCTCGAGCAGCGGCACCTCGGGCGCCGGCGGCGCGACGACGACGAGCAGGTGGTCGAGCGCCGCGACGTCGACGAAGGGGGCGACCGCGTACGCGGCCTGCAGCCGCGAGTCGGTGTCCTCGCGCGCGGCGAGCCGGCCGATCGGGATGCCGGCGGGCACGGCGCTCCCGGGGAACGACGCCGTCACGATCTCGTCGCCCTCCGCAGCGGGCAGCCGCGCGTCGAGGGGGCTGAACCGCATCGGCTCGCTGCCGCGGCCGTCGAGCACGCCGAGTCCGTCCCCACCGAGCACGCGCGCCGCGACCGAGAAGTTCGGGTCGATGACCAGCAGCACGCGCGAGGCGCCCCCCGTCGCGAGCAGGACGCGACCGACGAGTCCGTCCCCGCTGACGACGGCCATTCCGCGCCGGACCCCGTCGTCGGTCCCGACGTCGATGGTCAGCGTCCACTCGAAGTTCGACGGGGTGACCGAGATGACGCGGGCCGCGACCGTCGCGAGGTCGAGCTCGTCCTGGAGGCCGATCAGCGCGCGCAGCTCGGCGACCTGGCGCGCGAGGTCCTCGTCCGACGCCCGCCGCGCCCGCAGCCGCTCGTTCTCGGCCCGCAGCCGCCGGTTCTCGGCCCGTGTCGCGAGAAGGTCCCGGACGGCGTCGTCGAGGTCGCGGACCGGCTGCAGCGCTCGCGAGAGGGGGCTGCCGAGCGGCTCGAGCGCGGCCGTCGCCGCGCCGCGGGGGGCCTCGGCGCCGTCGCGGGCGTCCAGCGTCACGAGCACGAGGGCCAGCAGCATCAGCGCTGCGAACAGCGTGCGGACCCGGCGCTCCGGCGTCACGCCGACCCCTCCGCGGACGACGCGGCGGGGGGACGGCGCACGGTCAGCGGCGCGTCGAGGAGACCAGGACCTTCTTGAGGACCTCGAACTCCTCGAGGCACTTCCCCGAGCCGAGCACGACCGACTCGAGCGGGTGCTCGGCCAGGTGGATCGGGATCCCGGTCTCGTGCTTCAGGCGCTCGTCGAGACCGCGCAGCAGTCCGCCGCCACCGGTCAGCACGATGCCGCGGTCCATCACGTCCGCGGCCAGCTCGGGCGGCGTCTTGTCCAGCGTGTCCTTGACGGCGTCGATGATCTGGTTCACCGGCTCCTCGAGGGCGCGGCGGACCTCCTCGGCCGAGATCACGATCGTCTTCGGCAGGCCCGAGACCTGGTCCCGCCCTCGGACCTCGTAGGGCTGCTCGTCGTTCTGCGGGAAGGCGCTTCCGACCGTCATCTTCACCTGCTCGGCGGTGCGGTCGCCGAGCATCAGCGAGTACTCCTTGCGGATGTACGAGACGATGGCCTCGTCGAGCTCGTCCCCGCCGACGCGGATCGACTGCGAGGTGACCATGCCGCCCAGCGAGATGACCGCGACCTCGGTGGTGCCGCCGCCGATGTCGACGATCATGTTGCCCGTCGGCTCGTGGATCGGGAGCCCGGCGCCGATGGCGGCGGCCATCGGCTCCTCGATGATGTAGACCGAGCGGGCGCCGGCGGAGATCGTCGCCTCCTCGACGGCGCGCTGCTCGACGCCGGTGATGCCGGACGGGACGCAGACGACGACGCGCGGCTTCGCGATGAACCAGCGGCGGTGCACCTGCTGGATGAAGTACCGGATCATCTCGCGCGTGTCGTCGAAGTCGGCGATGACGCCGTCGCGCAGCGGCCGGACCGCCTGGATGTGGTGGGGGGTCCGGCCGATCATCTCCTTGGCCTCTGCCCCGACCGCCAGCACGGCGCGCGTCTGCGTGTTCTTCGCGACGACGGACGGCTCGTCGAGCACGATGCCACGGCCTCGGACGTACACGAGCGTGTTCGCCGTGCCGAGGTCCACGGCCATGTCCCGACCGAGGAACTGCAGCGTGCCGCCGATGCCCTTCGCCATGTCCCCGCGTCCTCCGCCAGAAGCGTCGCGAGGCTAGCAGCGGACCCCGACGCTCCCCCGGGGCCGGACGTCCGCGGGACGACGCGGCCTCAGACCACTCCGCGCCGCGCGAGGCTGACCCACGACCCCCCGCCGACGACGAGGTGGTCGAGCACCTCGACCCCGACGACCCGGCCCGCCTCGACGATGCGCCGGGTCACCCGCTCGTCGTCGCGCGACGGCTCGGGGTCGCCGGAGGGGTGGTTGTGGGCGACGACGACGGCCGCGGCGTTCGCGAGCAGCGCGTCGCGGAGGATCTCGCGCGGGGCCATGAAGGTGTGGTCGATCGATCCCACGCTGACGGTGATCGCCTCGAGCACGCGGTGCTTCGTGTCGAGCATCACCGCCACGCAGTGCTCGCGGTCGGCCGCGCCGAGCAGCGGTACGACGAGTCCGGCGACGGCCTCGGGGTCGTCGAGCCGCGCGCGGTCCGTCGACGGCACGTCCACCGCGCGTCGGCACCGCGCGCAGTCGAACGGTGCGTGCGGCGGCGCGGGTGCGGGACCCGGCGGTGGGCGGCGCCGGACGGCGTCGGGCGACGGGGGACGCAGGGCGGTCGGCATCGGGGCTCCGGTCGAAGGTGGACCCGCAGCCTCACCCGCCGGACGCCCACCCGCCAGCCCCGATCCGCCGCCTGTGGACGACGGACCCGGTCCCGGTCAGGCCGGGAAGAAGATGCCCAGCTCGCGCTCGGCGCTGGCCGCCGAGTCCGAGCCGTGGACGATGTTCTCGCCGATGACGGTGGCGAGGTCCCCGCGGATGGTCCCGGGGGCGGCCTGGAGCGGGTCGGTCGCGCCCATGAGGGTCCGCATGCCCGCGATCGCGCCCTCGCCGGTGACCCGCATGGCGACCAGCGGGCCCGAGGTGATGAAGGTGACGAGCTCGCCGAAGAACGGCCGCTCGACGTGCTCGGCGTAGTGGCGCTCCGCGGTGGCGCGATCGAGCGTGCGCAGTTCGAGGCGCTCGATGCGCCACCCCTTGCGCTCGATGCGGCCGACGACCTCGCCGACGAGGCCGCGGGCGACGCCGTCCGGCTTGATCAGCACCAGCGTGGACTCGACCGCCATGACCCGCTCCGTCCGTCGTGGGCGCGGGATGCTAACCGAGGCGCGGTCCGCCCTCGCCCTCGGCGTCGAGCCGGATGGCCAGCGATCGGACGCCGCCGGCGGCGAGGGGTCCGCCCTCGGGCGGCAGCAGCAGGTCGCGGACGGCGCCGACGGTCGTGAGGGAGCCGGTGACGAGCACCGCGTCGCGCGGTCCGGCCACGCCCGCCGCCATCGCGAACCCCTCGGCGACGTCGCCGGCCAGTTCGACGAGCACCCCGCGGTGGGCGACGGCGGCGCGGGCGGCCGCGGCCAGCCGCTCGACCGGGGCCGCGCGGGGCGAGGGGGCGGGCGCGACGACGACGTGCGAGACGACCGGTCCGAGCGCCGCGCAGACGCCCTCGACGTCCTTGTCGTCGAGGCAGGCCAGCAGGAGGACGACGTCGCGGTGCCCGAGCTCGGCGACGGCGGCGGCCAGCGCCGTCGCCGCGTGCGGGTTGTGCGCCCCGTCGAGCACGACGGTCGGGCCGGCACCGACGACCTCGAGGCGACCGGGGACGCGGACGCGCGCGACCGCCTCGCGCAGCACCTCATCGGCGACCCGGTCGAACGACGGCCCGAGCAGCGCCGCGACGGCCCCGAGGGCGACCGCGAGGTTCTCGGCCTGGTGCGCCCCGTGGACCGGGAGCAGCAGCCCCTCGAGCCGCCGCCCGTGGACCTCGACGTCGACGACCTGACCGGCGGGCGCAGGACCCCGGCCGAGCACGCGCACATCGCGCCCGACCACGGTCAGCCCGCCCCCGGCCCGGGCGGCCGCCGCCTCGACCATGGCCAGGACCTCGGGCCGCTGTGGCGCGGTCACGACGTGCGAGCCGTCCTTCACGATCCCGAGCTTCTCGGCCGCGATCGCCTCGTGGGTGCCGCCCAGCAGCTCCGTGTGGTCGAGGTCGACGGGGCCGAGCACCGCGACGTCGGCGCGGACGACGTTGGTCGCGTCCCAGCGGCCCCCGAGCCCGACCTCGACGACCGCGACGTCGACGGCGACGTCCGCGAGGTGGGCCAGCGCCATCGCGGTCATGACCTCGAAGAAGGTGACGCGCTGCGGCCGGTCACCCTCCCCCGCGCCATCGCGGTCGTCGATGAGGGCCGCGAGCCGCTCGACCTCGGCGTGGACGGCGCCGAAGGCGGCGGGCGCGATCGGCTCGAGGTCGACCTGGATGCGCTCGCGGAGGTCCTGGAGGTGCGGCGAGAGGTAGGTGCCGACGCGGAGGTCGACGCCGCCGAGGAGCGCCGAGACCATGCGCGAGATCGAGCCCTTGCCGTTCGTCCCGGTCACCTGGACGCAGCGGTAGGCGTGCTGCGGGTCGCCGAGCAGCCCGACGAGGTCGGTGATGCGCGCGAGGTCCGGGACCATCCGCCCGGGACCGCGCGCGGACAGGGCGTCGAGCGCCCGCGCGTAGGCGTCGCTCACGCCCCGGCGCCCCCCAGCGCCGCCGCCCGGGCGGCGAGGTCCTCCGCGACGCGCAGGGCCTCGTCGCGCTTCGCCCGCTCGCGGGCGACGACGTCGGCCGGCGCGCGGTCGACGAAGGACGGGTTGTCGAGCCGCTCGGCGACGCGGGCCGCCTCGGCCAGCGCGCGGTCGCGCTCGCGGCCGAGGCGGTCGAGCTCGGCGGCGACGTCGATGACGCCGGCCAGCGCGACCTGCGCCCGACCACCCGGGAACGGGATCGTCGAGGTGCCCGGCGCCTCGGCGAGGTCGTCGACCACCTCGAGGTCGGACAGCCCGGCCAGCGCGGCGACGAGGCCGACGTGGCGGGCGAGCACGGCCGCGACCGCGGCCTCGGCGGTGACCACGAGCGGGAACCGCCGCGAGGGCGGGATGCGCAGCTGGGACCGGAAGCGGTTGACCTCGCGGACGAGCCCCCGGACCGCGGCGAACTCCTCGGTCGCGGCGGCGTCGGGCCGGCCGGCGGCGGTCGGCCAGGATGCGGCCATCAGGGAGTCGCGGCCGCCGGCGGCGCCCGTCAGGGCCCGCCACGCGGCCTCGGTCACGAACGGCAGCAGCGGCGCCGCGAGGCGCAGCGCCGCCTCGAGGACGTGGGCCAGGACCGCCCGCGCGTCGTCGGCGACCGCAGCGTCCTCGGCGTGGACGCGCAGCTTCACCGCCTCGAGGTACCAGTCGGCCAGCTCGTCCCAGACGAAGCCGTACAGCCCGCGCGCGACGACCGGCCAGTCGTAGGCGTCGTAGGCGGCGTCGACCTCGGCGTGGGCGCGGTGGAGCGCGTCGAGGATCCAGCGGTCCTCGAGGGCCAGCCGGTCGTCGGGCGGCAGCTCGCCCGGCCGCCGGCCGTCGAGGTTCACCAGCGCGAACCGCGCCGCGTTCCAGAGCTTGTTCACGAACCGCTTCGCGCCCTCGACCCACTCCTCGGCGAGCGGCACGTCGGTCCCGGGCGCGGCCGAGCGCAGCAGCGCGAACCGCGTCGCGTCCGCGCCGTACCGGGCGATCAGGTCCAGCGGGTCGATGACGTTCCCGAACGACTTCGACATCTTCTTGCCGTGCTCGTCGCGGACGAGGCCGTGGTTGTGCACGACGCGGAACGGCACGTCGTCGGTGAACCACAGCCCGGCCATCAGCATGCGGGCGACCCAGAAGGTGTTGATGTCGTACCCGGTCACCAGAACCGCCGTCGGATACCACGCGCGCAGCTCGGGGGTGTCGTCGGGCCAGCCGAACACCGTGAACGGCCAGAGCTGGCTCGAGAACCACGTGTCGAGGACGTCCTCGTCCTGCGTCCACCCCACGCCCGGCGACTCCGCCTGGACTCGGACCTCTCCGTCGGGGCCGTACCACGCCGGGATGCGGTGCCCCCACCACAGCTGGCGCGAGATGCACCAGTCGTGCAGCCCGTCGAGCCACTCGAGGAACGGCTTCGTCATGCGCTCGGGGACGAAGGTGACGCGGCCGTCGCGCACGGCCGCCGCGGCCCGCTCGGCCAGCGGCCGGACCGCGACGAACCACTGGTCGCTCAGGCGCGGCTCGACCGGCACGCCGGACCGCGACGAGTGCCCCACCTGGTGGAGGTGCGGCTCGACGGCGACGAGCAGGCCGGCCTCGTCGAGCGCGGCCTTCACCGCCGCCCGCGCGTCCGCGCGGTCCATCCCGGCGAACGGTCCGGCGTTCGCCGCCATCGCGCCGTCGTCGGTCATGACGTCGAGGACCTCGAGGCCGTGCCGCTCGCCGAGCGCGAGGTCGTTCGGGTCGTGGGCCGGCGTGATCTTCACCGCGCCCGTCCCGAAGGCGCGGTCGACGTAGTCGTCGCCGACGATCGGGAACGTCCGGTCGAGGAACGGGTGGCGGACCGCGCGGCCGACGAGGTGCCGGTACCGCTCGTCCTCGGGGTGCACCGCCACGGCCGTGTCGCCGAGCATCGTCTCGGGCCGCGTCGTCGCGACGGTGATGCCGCGCGCGTCCTCCTCGGGGTCCGATCCGGCGACGGGCGCGAGCGGGTAGCGGAAGTGCACGAGCTCGCCCCGGACCTCGCGGTGCTCGACCTCGATGTCGCTGAGCGCCGTGCGCAGCGCCGGGTCCCAGTTGATGAGCCGGTTCCCGCGGTAGATCAGGCCGGCCGCGTGCCAGTCGACGAACACCTTCGTCACGGCGCGGTTGCGGGCCTCGTCGAAGGTGAAGGCCTCGCGCTCCCAGTCGGGCGAGCAGCCGAGCGTGCGAAGCTGGCGGAGGATCGTGCCGCCGGACTCCTCGCGCCAGGCCCAGACGCGCGCGAGGAACGCCTCGCGACCGAGCTGCTGGCGGGTCAGCCCCTCGGCGGCGAGCTGGCGCTCGACGACGGTCTGCGTCGCGATGCCGGCGTGGTCGGTCCCCGGGATCCAGACGGCGTTGCGGCCGCGCATGCGCTCGCGCCGGACGATGACGTCCTGGATGGTGTTGTCGAGCGCGTGCCCGACGTGCAGCGAGCCCGTGACGTTCGGGGGCGGGATGACGACGCTGAACGGTTCGCCGGGGTCGTCCGGCTCGGCGTGGAACAGCCCGGCGGCCTCCCAGTCCGCGTACAGGCCCGGTTCGACGTCGGCCGGCTCGTACGCCTTCGGGAGCTCGGACACGCGCGCCCCACCGGTCGCCACCGCGCGGCCCCGACCGGGTCGCCGCGGGGCGGGAGGCTACTCGCGGACCGCCGGCGTCCCCTCCCAGACGAGCTCGGCCCAGTCGACGCCGAGGTCCTCGACCCAGACGCGGGGCGCGTCCGCGCCGGGCGCCAGCACGAGGAGCCGACCGGCGGTGTCGAGCAGCGCGAGCGTCCCGTCCGGTGCGAAGGCCGACGCCTGGACGCCGTACACCTCGTCGGCCTCGACGCGCCAGACCTCGCGGCCGTCGGCGTCGCGGACGATCAGCTCGCCGTCGCGCCGTTCGGACCCGACGGGCAGCCGCTCGCCGGGAACGGGGGCCATCCCGTCCGACAGGGTCGCGCGGGCGACGGTCGTGCCGGTCACGGGGTCGAGGGTCTCGCGCTGCTCGGCGCCCGCGACGTAGCGCAGCAGCAGGATGCCGTCGTCGTCCCAGCCGAGCAGCGGACCCGCCGCGTCGAGCCCGCACCGGACCTCGCGCGCACCGCCGTCGGGGGTGACGACGTGGAGGCACTGCCCGCCCTCGTCGCGCCACGCGAGGACGGCGAGGGCGCGGTCGGGCCGCGTCGCCGCGTCGACGGGTGCGAGCTCGGGCGGCGCGGCCAGGCCGAGGGTCGCGACCAGCACCACGGTCGCGACGACGACGGCCGCGGCCGCGAGGAGCAGCCCGACCGTGCGACCGTCATGGATGGCTCGCTCAGGCATCGCCGGACTCCCGTCGGAGCTCGACGGCGAGGCCCCGCACGCGAGCGAGGCCGACGGCGAGGAGGATGAGGAGCAGCCCGACGGCCAGCAGCGTCACCGGCGCGCCGAGCGTGTCGGCGAACAGCTCGAACACCAGCCGGGGCACGCTGATGAACAGTCCGGCCGCACCGACGAGCAGCAGGTGCGGGCGCCCGGTCGGCACCGACAGCGCGGCCAGCGCGGCGGCGAGGACGAGCCCCAGCCACAGCCCCGGCAGCGGACGGTCCGCCGCCGCGAGGACCTGGGTCCCGACGAGCGCGAGACCCGTGCCGGCGACCTCGGCGACGCGCCGCGGCCCGAGCCAGCCGCCGGCGCCCGCCAGCGCCCACGCGGTGCCGAGCCCGAGCAGCAGCGCCCCGAGCGCGGTCGTCGAGGGCGGCAGGGGTGCCGCCGCGTCGAGCAGCGAGACCGCGAGGACGCCGGTCGCGACCAGCGCGGCCAGCTGCACCGCGGCGTGACCGCCGCGTGCGAGCAGGACGAGGGCGACGACCAGCGCCGCACCGGAGACGGTCGTCGGCAGCCACCGCTCGGGCACGCCGAGCGGTCCGTCGGCCGCGAGCGCCGTCGTCCACGCGGTGCCGGCGACGCCGGCGGTCCAGAGCACGGCCCCGAGGCGCCGCAGCGGCGCGGCCGAGCGGGGTGAGACCGCCGCCCCCGCACCGATCACGAGCAGGGTCAGCAGTCCCGCCAGCGCGAGCCGCCCGCCTACGGCGAGGCGGTCCCAGAGGTCGTCGAGGATGAGGGCCAGCGCCCCGAGCGCGAACGCGGCGCCGACGTACCCGACGACCTCTGCGAGCCAGGGTCGCCACCCGCCGCGCTCGGCCCGGGTCGCCGCGTCCCCGCGGGCGTCGGCGATCGCACCGGCACCCGACGTCCCCGCCTCGTGCCGGCGGATCGCTGCGGCCTGGTCCTCGCGCAGGAGTCCGGCGGCGACCCAGCCCGCAAGACGGGCGTCGAGGTCGACGGAGGGCGGACGAGCGGACTCGGCGGTCATGACGCCTCCGGACCCCCGGACGGTACGCCGCCGGCCCGGCGAACCCGGGGTGGCCGGGCGGTCGTGACCGGACCGCGAGGCCCGCGTGAGCCGACGCCCGACCCCCGGACGCGGCGAGGGGGGCGCCGGAGCGCCCCCCTCGGCCGGTGGTCCGGCGGTGCGGTCAGTGCGACGCGCCCACGCCGAGCTCGGTCTTGACCTTCGCGACGTGGTGGATCATCAGGCCGTAGCCCGCCTTCGCCGTGATGTCGGCGATCGCGTAGCCGACGTTGACCAGGACGAACGCGAGGCCCGCGTCGTCGAGGAGCACCGGGAACAGGTAGGCGATCGGGTAGAACGACCACGTGATGAGCAGGACCGTCCGCAGGGTGCGGAGGGTCGACTGCACCTCGGGCCGCTCGGCCGCCATCTGCTTCGAGAGCTCGCCGAACAGGGCGGCGAGGATCAGGACGAAGAAGACCATCGACAGCGCCCAGAAGATCCACTTGGTGGTGGTGTCGCTCGAGATCTCACCCGGGTAGCCCAGCGCGATCATCGCGGCCGAGTACGGCACGAGCTTCATGAGCAGCGACTTGCGGCGCTCGGCGGCGATGGAGAGCACCAGCACGAGCTCGGTGAGGAGCAGCGGGACGGTGACGACCCAGTCGACGTAGCGGTAGGCCTCGTTGAACAGGCCCTCGCCCATCGCGGCCTTCTCGAACGACTGCATGATGCGGAAGTAGTGGTACCCGGCGATCGTGACGATCACGCCCGAGATGGTGACGGCCATCCGGTAGACCGGCGCTACGTCCATCCGGCTGATGAAGAAGAACAGCGCACTGCCGAGGAAGACCGCGAACGTCAGCGAGAAGAACCCGCCGACGACGTTCATCTCGGTCATGCTCAGTCCGAGGGTGGTGACGTCCATCCGTACCTCTCCTGATCGGGATGTCCTGCAGGACGCGGAGTTTCCGCGCCGCACCATAATCGGTGCGAGGGTGGTTCGTCACGTGGGTGAGCGCCGGATCGGTGACGGGCCGACGCTCGTTCCGCTGGGTGGAACATTGCCTACTCGTCGGCCCCTCGGACCGGCAGAGCGACCACCACGACGGTCTGGGGCGCGTTCTCGAGCAGCCACTCCGTGCCGTGGCCCAGGAACGGTCGGCCTTCGACGGCCCGCAGGACGGTCCCCACGACGACCACGTCCGCCTGCCAGGCCTCGGCCGCCCGCCCGAGCTCGTCGGCCGCGACCGGTCCTTCGACGACCGCGGTGGTGAGGTCTCGCACCCCGAACGCGGTCGCGACCCCGCGGACGCGAGCCAGCTGGCGGGCGCCGGGTCCATCCGCGTCCTCCCCCCGATCGACACCCGCGCCGCCCTCGGGCGCCCCACGTTCCGCCGAACGCTGCAGCACGTGGACCGCGCGCACGCGTCCGTCGCGTCGGTTGGCCAGACCGAACGCCACCTCCTCGGCGGCCCGGCCCGCGACGGTGCCGGTGACGCCGACGACGATCCGCCGCAGCGCGCGCCCATCCAGGTCGGCTGCGTCGCGCACGCGCTCCCCGCGCCGCACGAGCAGCAGCGGGACCGGGCTGTCGGCGATCACGCGCTGGATCGGCTCGGAGAGGCGGTGCGAGCCGCGGTAGTCGTCGTTGATCCCCAGCGTCACGACGCCGACGCCCAGTCGTGCCTCGCGGAGGATCCGACCCGCGGGGTCGGTGTCCTCGACGTGCCGGACCTCGTGCCGTCGCGCCCCCAGCGTGCGACGGACGTCGTCCAGGTCCGCGGGGTCGGCCCCGGGCGCCCTGACGCTGAGGACGCCGACCCCGGCCTCGGGCTGCAGCAGCCCGTCGAGCACGCGAGCGGCGACGGACGAGTTGAGCCCCCCGCGGGTCGGCAGCAGCGCCCTCGACACCCCCGCCAGCACCGCACCCGCGAGCAGCTCCTCTCGGGCGAGCCGAGCGTCCTCCTCGGGTGCCGTGCGGAGCCGGCGCAGCAGTGCTCGGAGGCTCGGCGGGGCGGCCATCGACGTCAGCACCGCGAGAAGGACGATGATGGCGTAGGACGCGTCGTTCAGCGCGCCGAGCGCCAGCCCGACGGCGGCCAGCACGATGCCCATCGCCCCTCGGACGTTGAGACCCAGCCCCGCGGCGAGGCTCTCGACCGGCCGCATTCCGACGAGCCGGCCGCCGGCGACCGCGCCCCCGAGCTTCGAGACCGTCGCGGCGACCAGCACGACCACCGTCCACAGCGCGGTCGTCGGCTCGCGCAGTGCCGCGAGGTCGACGTACAGCCCGGCGGTCGCGAAGAACACGGGGGCGAACACCGCCGTGCTCAGGACCTCGACGGTGCGGCGGACGTCGGGTCGCTGGTACCGGGACCGCCCGAGCACGACCCCCGCGATCAGCGCGCCGAGCACGGCCTCCACGCCCATGGCCTGCGTCACGGCGCCGAGGCCGAAGGTCACGAGCAGGGTCGACGTCAGGGCGCCGGCGTACCCCCCGGACTCGCGCGCCCGCCGCAGCAGCACGTCGGCGAGCCGCTGCCCGACCGTCAGGGTCAGGACGACGAACAGCACGACGGCGGCGGCGCGGACGCCGAGCGCGCGCGCGTCGGCTCCACCCTCGGAGATCAGCCCGACCGCGACCCCCAGGAGCATCCAGCCCACGATGTCGTTGACGGTCCCGGCGGCGAGGGTCAGCTGGGCGAACGACCGCCGCATCAGCCCCATGTCGGTCAGGATCTTCGCCACGACGGGGAGCGCCGTGACGCTCAACGCGATCGCCACGAACACGGCGAACGTCAACCGGTCGGCCGCCGGACCCCGCAGCGTCGCCGGCATCACCCACCCGACCGCGAGGCCGACCGCCAGCGGGACGACGAGGCTCCCGAGCGACAGTCCGACCAGCGGACGCCCGAGCCGGCGCAGCAGCGCGAGGTCCGTCTCGAACCCGGTCACGACGAGCAGCAGGGCGATGCCGAGCCAGGCGACGCCGAGCAGCAGCGCGCTCTGGACGCGGTCGCCCGGGAACAGTGCGGTCGCGAGGTCCGGCAGCAGGCGCCCGAGCACCGTCGGTCCGAGCAGGACGCCGGCCGCCAGCTCGCCGACGACGCGGGGCTGGCCGAGGACCCGGGCGACGTGGCCGAGCCCGCGCGCCGTCGCGAGCAGGACGGCCAGCTGCAGCCAGAACAGCAGCAGCTCGTGCTCGGTGACAGGGGTCAGCATCGGCACGGCCTGGCCTCCACGGCGGGGCTCGGGTCGTCGGCCGTTCGGTCGGCCCGGTGGGCCGGATCGGCCGCCGTCAGGCGGTCTTGCCTCGGGGCAGGGACCGACCCCGCGTCCGCGGGACCAGCGTCGGGTTGACCCGGTCGCGGACGGTCGCCGCGTCGATCACGCACCGGCCGACGTCCTCCCGGGAGGGCAGCTCGTACATCGTCCCGAGCAGGACCTCCTCGAGGATGGCGCGGAGCCCGCGGGCGCCGGTGCGGCGCAGGATCGCGAGGTCGGCGATCGCCTCGAGGGCGTCGTCGGTGAACTCGAGCTCGACGCCGTCCAGCTCGAAGATGCGCTGGTACTGCCGGATCAGCGCGTTGCGCGGCGTCGTGAGGATGTCGATCAGCGCTGCGCGGTCGAGGGGGTCGACCGACGACACCACGGGCAGCCGGCCGACGAACTCGGGGATGAGGCCGAACCGGACGAGGTCCTCGGGGAGCACGCTGCGCAGAAGGTCCCCGAGCTCGTCGTCGCGGACGCCGCCGACGGTCGCGCCGAAGCCGATGCCGCGCTCGCCCTGACGCTGCTCGACGACCCGCTCGAGGCCGGCGAACGCCCCACCGCAGATGAACAGGATGTTCGTCGTGTCGATCTGGAGGAACTCCTGATGCGGGTGCTTCCGTCCGCCCTGCGGGGGGACCGAGGCGACCGTTCCTTCCAGGATCTTGAGCAGCGCCTGCTGCACGCCCTCGCCCGAGACGTCACGCGTGATCGACGGGTTGTCGGACTTGCGCGCGATCTTGTCGACCTCGTCGATGTAGATGATGCCGGTCTCGGCGCGCTTCACGTCGTAGTCGGCGGCCTGGATCAGCTTCAGGAGGATGTTCTCGACGTCCTCGCCGACGTACCCGGCCTCGGTCAGGGCGGTGGCGTCGGCGATCGCGAACGGGACGTTCAGCAGCCGCGCCAGCGTCTGGGCCAGCAGCGTCTTCCCCGATCCCGTGGGACCGAGCAGCAGGATGTTGGACTTCGAGAGCTCGACCTCGTCGTCGCCGCCCTCGGCTCGGATGCGCTTGTAGTGGTTGTAGACGGCGACGGCCAGCGCCCGCTTGGTGGCGTCCTGGCCGACGACGTACTCGTCGAGGAAGGCCGAGATCTCGCGAGGCTTCGGCAGCTCGGCGAGGACCGGGACCGTGTCGCCGGCGAGCTCCTCCTCGAGGATCTCGTTGCACAGCTCGATGCACTCGTCGCAGACGTAGACGCCGGGCCCGGCGATCAGCTTCTTGACCTGCTTCTGGGACTTGCCGCAGAAGGAGCACTTCAGGAGCGCGTCGGCCTCGCTGAACTTCGCCACCCGCGCCCTCCTCCGCGGCGGCGGCCCGCGGTGCGGACGCGCCGCGGCGAGGGTAACGGGGGGTCGTCGCCCCATCCGCCACGCGGCGCCGCGGCCGGGGGTTCCGTCAGGCGGCCGTCAGGGCCCCCTGGGCGGCCTTCCGGCTGGAGATGACGGCGTCGATCAGGCCGTACTCCTTCGCCTGGTCCGCGTTGAGGATGAAGTCACGGTCGGTGTCGCTGCGGATGCGGTCGACCGTCTGGCCGGTCTTCTCGGCGAGGATGCCGTCCAGCAGGTCCCGCATGCGCAGGATCTCCGCGGCCTGGATCTCGATGTCGACCGACTGGCCCTCGGCGCCGCCGGAGGGTTGGTGGAGCAGCACGCGCGAGTTCGGGAGCGCGAGCCGCTTCCCCTTCGTGCCGCTGGCCAGCAGCACCGCCGCGGCCGAGGCGGCCTGGCCCATGCAGATCGTCTGGACGTCGCACTTGATGAACTGCATCGTGTCGTAGATCGCGAACAGCGCCGTGATCGAGCCACCCGGCGAGTTGATGTAGATCGCGATGTCCTTGTCCGGGTCCTCCGACTCGAGGTGGAGGAGCTGGGCCATCACGACGTTCGCGACCTCGTCGGTGACCGGGGTCCCGAGGAACACGATGCGCTGCTGGAGCAGGCGCGAGTAGATGTCGAACGCCCGCTCGCCGCGGTTGGTCTGCTCGATGACCGTCGGGATGAGGTAGTTCATCGACGGCACGTCGACGACGTCGCGCACGGGGGCTCCGATCGGACGCCCGGGTCGCTGCGTGGGCGTCCGGCGAGGGTAGCCACGGGCTCCGCGGCGCCCGCCGGACGGCGCCCCGACCTGCGTCGGGTCGCCGCAGGCGCCCCGCGGCTCAGGCCTCGGCGGTGGCGTCGGCGTCCTCGGGCACGCCGTCAACGTCGGAGGCGTCGTCCTCGCCATCCTCCGCCGCGGCCGCGACCAGCCCGAGCTCCCGCAGCGTCGCCTCGTCCGGCCCGCCGTCGACCTCGGCCGCATCGACGAGCGCGTCGATCGTCCTGCGGCGCAGGACGTCGCCGATCAGCGCCGGCAGGGTCCCCTGGTCACGGATCAGGCGCGCGACCTCGCCCGGCTTCATGCCGTGCTCGGCCGCGAGCCGGCCGATCTCGAGGTCGAGGTCGGCCGACTGCACCGTCACCTCGAGCTTCCTCGCCAGCGCGTCCAGCACGAGCTGGGACCGGAGCATCGCTTCGGACTGCTCGCGCAGCCGCTCCTCCTGCGCCTCGCGCGAGGTCCCCTCGAGAGCGAGCAGCTCGTCGAGGGTGCCGCCGAGCCGCGCCGCCTCCTCGCCGAGGCGGGACATCCGCTCGGCGACCGTGTCGGAGAGGAGCGTCGGGGGGACCGGCACCTCGTGGCGGGCGACGTACGCCTCGGTCACGACCGCGCGCAGCTGATGGCGGCCCTCGAGGACGCGGCGGCGCAGCAGCGACCGCCGCACGTCGGCGCGGAGCTCGTCGATCGAGTCGAACCCCCCGGCCGTGTCGGCGAAGTCGTCGTCGGCGGCCGGCAGCCGCTTCTCACGCACGTCGTGCACCGTCACGGTGAAGGCGGCGGTCGCACCGCCATGCCCCGGGTAACCGGCGGGGAGCTCGTCCTCGTAGGTCAGCACCGTGCCGGCGGTCGCACCCAGGACGCGACGGTCGAGCTCGGGGGTGACGCCGCCCGATCCGACCTCGTACAGCGCGCCCTCGACGTCGCCGCCGTCGACCGGCGCACCTTCGACCTCGACGCGGAGGTCGATCGTGACGAGGTCGCCGGCGACCGCTGCGCGGTCCACGACCGCGACCTCGGCGAACTGCTCGCGGAGGCGGTCGAGCTGAGTCTCGACGTCGGCCTCCGGCACCTGCCACTCGGGGTGGGTGACGCGGAGGTCCTCCAGGCCCGCCGGCTCGACCTCCGGGCGGACCTCGACGGTCGCGGTGAAGGCGCAGCCGTCCTGCTCGTCGAACCGCTGCACGTCGACCTCGGGCCGCGCCACCGAGTCGAGGCCCTCGCCGGTCAGCGCCTCGACGTAGTACTCCTGCAGCGCGTCCTCGAGCGCGGCCTGCGCGATCGCGCCGAGCCCGACCCGCTGCTCGACGATCGGGCGCGGCGCCCTCCCGGGCCGGAAGCCGGGGATGCGGAGGTCGCGGGACAGCGTCCGCGCCGCGCGGTCGAACGCCGTGCGGACGCGCTCGGCGGGCGCCTCGACGGTGAGGCGGACGCGGACCTCGTCGAGGCGCTCGACGGTGGTCGTCACGGGCGTGGTCGTCACGGGCGGGCCGTTCGCAGGGAGGCGACGTCGCGCACCGACGGGGCGGCGCGCGGCGGCGGAGGGTAGGCGCGCGCGGGACGGCCGTCAGCCGACGAGGACCCCGCCCCTACCCTCCCGCGGCCCGGGGTGTGGCGCAGCCAGGTAGCGCACCTGCTTTGGGAGCAGGGGGTCGCCGGTTCGAATCCGGCCACCCCGACGGGCCCCGGACGGCACCGCGTCAGCGGCGATCGGCGGCGATCAGCGGCGGCGGGCGTCCTCGCGGCGCGTCACGAGTCGGTCGAGCAGTCGTACGAGGTCGTCGCGGACCTCGACGACGGCCCGGTCGAGGTCCGTCTGGGTCGAGGTCGCGACCCGGTGGGGCGCCCCCGCGATCCAGCACTCGAGGACGGTGCGCTGCGGCGGGGCGTCCCGGTCCGTGACCGAGAGCAGCAGTTCGACCTGGTCGGGTCTCCAGTGCGCCAGGCGGCGCTCGAGGCGGCCGAAGAGGAGCTTCTCGAGGTGGGGCCGCTCGTGCTCGTGGAACTCGGCGGTGATGCGCAGGCGCTCGGCGTAGGCGGACATCGCGACCTCCCGACGCGACGACGCTAACGAGGCGGCGGCGCGGTGCGCCGGGGCCGGCGGACCCTCGGGTGCGGGACGAGGGTCCCTCTCGCCACCGGGGTCGGCTCGCCGGGAGGACAGCGGTGCCCCCGAAGTACCCTCGCGGCGTCCGCGGGTGTAGCTCAATGGCCAGAGCTCCGGCCTTCCAAGCCGGTGATGCGGGTTCGATTCCCGTCACCCGCTCCAGGGCGGGGGCGCCGCTGCCGGCCGGACCGCGCGGACGCCCCGGCCGGACGCACGCACGCTCGATGACGGAGGGTGTCCATGGCCGGCTCGGGGGCGTCATCGGCGGATGTCGAGGCGGCCCGCCTCCGGGCCGCCGGGCTCACGGCGGACGAGATCGACCTGATCGCCCGGCGCCGTCGGGCCGCCGGTCGATCGACCGCTCGTCCGGGCGCTGATGGCCTCGCGACGGCGGTCGTGCTGGCGGCGATCGCCGGCACGGCCGTCCACGCCGTGCGGCTCGGCGGTGACGCGGCAGGGCTGGACGACGGCTCGCTCCTCCGCATCGCCTCGCTCCTGCTCGTCCCGGGCCCCGTCGCACTGCTCGCACTGCGACGCGGTGCGACTCGTCGGCGGTGGCTCGGGCTCCTGGCGGCGCTGGTCGCGGTGGCGCTGGTTGCCGTCGCGGTCCCGCACCGGCCGGGGTCCGACGCCGAGCTGCTCGCGGCGCTGCACCTCCCGATCCTCGCCTGGACCGTGGTGCTGGCCGCCCACGCCGACGGACGCGTCCGGGACCTCCCGGCCCGGATCGCCGCGGTCCGGTTCAGCGGTGAGGTCGCAGTCCTGTACGTCCTGTTCGCGCTCGGAGGCGGCGCGCTGGTCGCCCTGACCGCCGGCCTGCTCGGTGCGGTCGGCCTCGACGCCGAGCCGCTCGCCGAGTGGGTCCTCCCTGCGGGGGCCGCCGGAGCCGTCGTCATCGCGGCCTGGCTCGTCGAGACACGGCCGCACGTCGGTGCCGGCGTCGCGCCGCTGCTCGCGCAGGTGTTCACGCCGCTGCTGGCCGTGACGGTGTTCGGTGTCGCCGCCGTGTACGCCGTCGGGTCCGGTGGCCGCTTCGACCGGGACGTGGTGGCCCTCCTGGACGTGCTGCTCGTCCTCGTCGTGGGACTCGCCGTGTACGGCCAGGCGGCCCGGGACACGGACCGCGCGGTCAGGTGGGACGACCGGCTTCGACTCGGGACGGTCGCCGTGGCCGTCGTCCTCGACCTCGGCGTGCTCGCGGCGACCGCGGGCCGCCTGTTCGATCTCGGCGTCACGCCGAACCGCATCGCGGCCGTCGGGCTGAACGCGGTGCTGCTGGTGGTGCTGACCGGCACGGTCGTGCGGCTCACCGCGGCGGTGCGAGGCCGGCAGCCGATGGCGTCCGTCGAGCACTGGCAGGCGGCGTCGCTGCCGCTCATCGTCGTCTGGGCGGCGGTCGTCGCGGTGCTGCTGCCCCTGCTGCCCGTCGCCCGCTGAGTCCGGCCGCGCGCCGTACCGTCGTCCCCACGCGCCCGTAGCTCAGCCGGACAGAGCAGGGGACTTCTAATCCTCAGGTCGCAGGTTCGACTCCTGCCGGGCGCACGCGAGGACGGCGGCCCAGGGTCGCCGGCGAGGAGGAGGACGACATGGCGCGCGGCGGCTGGCGGCCGGACCCGGCGCTCGGCGAGGATCCCGACTACCGCTTCACCCTCGCGAACGAGCGGACGTTCCTCGCCTGGATACGCACGTCGCTGGCGCTGATCGCCGGCGGACTCGCCGCGACGCAGCTACTGCCGGCGCTGAGCGTCCCGCTGGCCCGCGAGGCGCTCGGGACGGCGCTCGTGGCGCTCGGGGTGGTGCTGGTCGTGTCGTCGTTCCGGCGCTGGGTCCGCAACGAGGAGGCGATGCGGGAGCGGCGGACGCTGCCGTCGTCCCGGCTGCAGGCGGTGCTGACCTGGGCCCTGCTGGTCGTCTCGACGCTGGCGCTGACCCTGCTGCTGGTGGCCGAGCTGTCGTGACGGGTACCGGCGGGAGCCGCTCCGTGCCTGTCGCGCCCGACCCCGGCCTGCAGAACGAGCGGACCGAGCTGGCCTGGCAGCGCAGCGCGCTGTCGGTGCTGACCGTCTCGCTGCTGCTCGCGCGCGGTCCCGACGGCATCGGCCGCGCGGGCGCCATCACCGCCTACGCCGCGCTGCTGGTCGTCCCCCTGCTGGTCGTGGCGACCGCGCGCCGCTACGCAGCCCGCCACCACCACATCCTCGCCACCGGCCTCGCCGGTCCCGATCGCCGCGTGCTCGTCACGACGGCGGTGACGGCCGCGCTCGGCACCGCAGCGCTGGCGGTGATCCTGCTCGGCTGACGCGGCGGCGCTCACGGGGCGGCGCCGGCGCCGCGGCGCGGGCGAACCCGGAGCCGTCAGCCCGCCCGCTCGACGACGAGCACGCCGTCCTCGGTCCGAATCGCCACCAGTCGGTCGCCGGGCTCGGCGGTCCCGACCGTCAGGTGGACCTCGAGGTCGCGACCGTCGAACCGCGCCGTGCCGCCGGGCCGCAGCGCCGTCACGGCCGTGCCCTCGGCGCCCGGCGCGACCGGCGGCCCGGCCGCGCGCCGACCGCTCCCGCCCCGCAGGCCCGTGCCGAGGAGGACCCCCTCGTGCTGCCGGGTCCGCCGAGCCAGCACGCCGAGGCCGACCAGCAGCGCCACGCCGAGCGTCGCGAGCCCGGCCCCACCGTCCCAGCCGAGCAGCAGGGCGCCGACGACGGTCGCGCCCCCGAGCAGCCCGGCGACGCCGGACCCGGCGGCCAGCTCGAGGAGCACCAGGGCGACTCCGACGCCGATGGCCGCCGCGGCCGCCGGCGCGAGCCGGTCCGCGGAGACCTCGAGCAGCACGGCCCCGGCCGCGACGGCGGCCCCGAGGGCCGGTGCGGCCGGCTCGCCGGCGAGGACGCCGCCGACGAGGAGCAGCAGCCCGGCCGCGAGCAGCAGGCCGGCGATCACCTCCACGGGTCACCTCCGGGGCGGAGCGAGACCGGTGCGGCGAGGAGCTCGGCGGCGACGAGGTCGCGCCGGACGTCGAGGCGACGCCGCCGACCGGGGGTCCCGGCCGCAGCAGGTGCGGCGGGTGCGGGTGCGCCGGTCGCGGGCGGACGCGTGACCACGCGCTCCGGCGGGATGCGCTCCACCGGTGTGGCGCGCACGGCCACCTCGACGGACGCCGCCGCGACTACAGGCGCTGACGGCGCGACCGGTGCGGCGGATGCGACCGGCACGGTCCGCGCGGCGTCGCGCGGCGCGGACCGTGGCGGCGTCGGCACGCCGGCATCGGCGGCGAGCCGGCGCAGGCGCGCGACCGTCTCGGCGACGGCGCGCCCGACGTCGTCGCGGCGGCGCACACCCCGACCGAGCCGCGCCCAGAGGGCGACCGCCAGGATGAGCAGGGGGACGAACGCGTCCATCCCGGTCAGCCCTCGCCGCCGGTCCGGTCGGCGTCCTCGCCCTCGGCGACGGCGCGGCGCATCCGGGTGTCGGCCTGCACGTTGTCGAGCCGGTAGCTGTCCATCACGCCGAGCCTGCCGGCGCGCAGCGCCTCGGCCAGGGCCATCGGGACCTGCGCCTCGGCCTCGACGACGGCGGCCCGCATCTCCTGCTCGCGGGCGACGGCCATCGCGCGCCGCTCCTCGGCCTTCGCCTGCGCGATCTGCTTGTCGGCCTCGGCCTGGTCGGTCTGGAGCTCGGCGCCGATGTTGCGGCCGACGTCGACGTCCGCGATGTCGATGGAGAGGATCTCGAACGCCGTGCCGGCGTCGAGGCCGCGACCGAGGACCCGCTTCGAGATCGCGTCGGGGTTCTCGAGCACATCCTTGTGGCTGTCCGCGGAGCCGATCGCCGAGACGGTGCCCTCGCCGACGCGGGCGATGATCGTCTCCTCACCGGCGCCGCCGACGAGGCGGTCGATGTTCGCCCGCACGGTGACCTTCGCGATGGCGACGACCTGGATGCCGTCCCGCGCGATCGCGGCGACGCGCGGGGTCTCTATGACCTTGGGGTTGACCGAGACCTGCACCGCCTGGAGCACGTCGCGGCCGGCGAGGTCGATCGCGGTCGCCCGCTGCCAGGGCAGGCTGATGTCGGCCCGGTCGGCGCTGATCAGCGCCGCGACGACCTTCTCGACGTCACCGCCGGCCAGCAGGTGCGCCTCCATCTGGGCCAGGTCCAGGGTCAGCCCGGCCTTCGTCGCGCTGATCAGCGGCCGGATGATGTCGGCAGGGTTGACCTTGCGCAGCCGCATCCCGATGAGCATCCCGATCGGGACCCGGACCCCGCTGAACAGCGCCGTGATCCAGAGCCCCACCGGGACCATGTAGAGCACGAACGCGACGACGGCGACGAGCAGGACGACGGGGATGGCGGCCACGGGCGCTCCAGTGTCGAGGACGCACCCACGGTACGCCGGTGCTGCGACGGACGCACCGCGACCGCTGCGCGCGGCGACGACGGTCGCCGTGACCGGACCTCAGCCCAGCGGGAACCCGAGCAGCCGGTTCGAGAACTTGAACTCGCCGACCAGCAGGTACGGCCCGGCCTGCTCGACCGCGCCCGGCAGGAACAGCCCGTCGGCGGCGGCTCGCGGCCGGTCCCCGCCGTCGCCGAGCACGACGAGTGGATCGGCGCCGGCGAGCGCCGCGGCGACGTCGGCGTACACGAGCACCCGGTGGGACGCGGTGTCGGCGACGACGAACCCGAGCGGGAGGATGCGCGCCTGCATCGGCAGGTTGGTGCGGATCGGGAGCTCGCGCGGGGCGGCGTCGGACGCGACGTCGGCCACCCTGATCCCGCCGGCGCCCTGCGGCGCGATCAGGAGCGTCCCGTCCACGAGGTCGAGCCGGCCCGGCCGGTCGACGCGGTAGGTCCGCACCGGTGCGTCGCCGTCACCGGGCATGCCGGCGAAGACGTGCACGGCGCCGGCGCCGCTGTCGGCGACGGCGAGGTGCGTCCCGTCCCAGCCGACCCCGCGGACGTCCGACAGCTCGACGGTCCCGACGCGGCCGAGGTAGCGCCGGCCCGGCTCGTCGCCCGGCTCGAAGTCCTCCCAGACCAGGATGACGTCGCGGCCCGCGACGAGCAGGTCACCACCCGCCGAGGCGTTGTCCCACGGCTGGAACCCGAGCTGGATCAGCACGTCGGCCTCGAGGCCCGGCGAACCGGGGACGCCCTCCCAGACGTGGATCCGGCTGTCGTAGTCGCTCGACGCCACGAGCCGGTCGCCCACCATCACGGGGACCGGGTTCTGGATGATGCCGTCGCGCAGCAGCGTCGAGACCTCGGGGTCGGCGGCGAACACCGAGAAGTCCGGCGCCCGGCCCTCGACGTCCGTCGCGTCGAAGCCGCGCCACCCCGTGACCCGGTTCCCGTTGTACTCGATGAAGTAGACGAGATCGCCGGCGACCACGACGTCGCCACCGTCACCGCCCAGGTACGCGTGGGCGCGCGCGGCGTCCGCCGCCGCGGCGGCGCCTTCCGGGGCCGGCGCGGCCCCCGGCTGACCCGGACCCGGCGCCGGCTGGCCCGGCGCCGGCGGGAGCGGCTGACCGGGCTGGCCCGG
>JBEARL010000009.1:0-34542 GCA_041163265.1 Actinomycetota bacterium | reverse complement strand
CGGCGCCGACGGCGCGCGGCTCGACGACGTCCGCGGCGCGGACCACGCCGCGGAGCACCTCGCGACCGAGGTCCTCGAGATCCTGCTCGAGAACGACGCGGCCCGGCTCGCGACCCCGCGCGACGAGCTGCACCACCGCCTGCCCGAGACGGTCGCGGACGTCGACGCCGCGGTCGCGACGCTCGTCGCCCGAGGTGTGGCGGACGTCCACGATGGCAGCGTGCAGCTCACCGACGCCGGTCGGGACCTCGCCGTGCGCCGCGTCCGCCGCCACCGCCTGACCGCGCGGATGCTCAGCGACGTCATCGGCATCGAGTGGTGGAAGGTCCACGCCGCGACCAGCCGCTGGGAGGCGCTGGTCGACGACGAGGTCGAGGCCCGCATCGTCGACCTGCTCGGCGACCCCGGGACCTGCCCGCACGGCAACCCCATCCCCGGCTCGGCCAACCAGCCCGAGCACCCTGACGCGATGCTGCTCGACGACGCGCCGATCGGGCCGGTCCGCGTGCTGCGCATCACGCAGACGCTCGTCGGCGACGACGAGGCGATGCAGCTGGTCCAGGCCTGCGGCCTGCGGCCGGGCAGCGAGGTCGAGCTGAAGCGGCGCCGCGACGGCTGGGTCGAGGTCGCGGGGACGGTCCGCGACGCGGCGATCCCGCCGCACATGGCGCGCCACGTCGTGGTCGCGCCCCGCTGAGCTGGCGCACGGTGACCGCCGGCCGCCGCATCGCGCTCGCGCTGGTCGCGTCGGCACTGCTCGCCGCGGGCTGCGGCGGCCCTGACGTCGTCGACTTCGGTGCGGTCCCCGGCCCGGAGCAGCCCCGCCTCCCGGCGGACGACGGGCTCCGTGTCGGCACGCCGACGGTGGATGCGCCGGCCCGCGGGAGCGTCCTCGCCGACGGCGGCTGGGACGAGGCCGCCGCGTTCGTCGCGGCCGCCGGCGCCGACGGGCGACCGACGATCGTGAACCTCTTCGCGAGCTGGTGCCCGCCCTGCGTGCGCGAGATGCCGCTGCTCGTCGAGGCCTCGGCCCGGGCCGTCGACGTCGAGTTCCTCGGCGTCGCGCACCTCGACGCCCGCGCCGACGCCGCGCGGTTCGTCACCGAGCAGGCGGTCCCGTTCACGACGCTGCTCGACCTCGACGGCGAGGTCGCGGCGGCGGTCGGCGGACGCGGGCTTCCGGTGACGGTCGCGTTCGACCGCGACGGGGTGATGGTCGCTCGGGTGTTCGGCGAGCTCGGCGAGGCCGACCTCGAGCGGCTGCTGCGCGAGGTGCGCTAGGCCCCGCGGGCCGCGGCCCGGTCGGCCTCGTCGCGCCGGCGGGCCCGGCGGAGCACCGGGAGGCCGGCCAGCACCGCGGCCGCGAGGACCGCGGCCGCGAGGACCGCGGCCGGTGGACGTCCGGCGCCCGAGGCGGTGACGTCCTCCCCCTCCGACGCCGGACCGACGTCGTCCACGTCGGCGGTGTCCGCGGCGGCCGAGGCGTCGTCACCCTCCGTCGCCGCGGTGCAGTCGAGCGTCGCGGTCCCGGCGGTCGCTGCGGCCGCATCGAGCTCACGGAGCGTCGTCCCCGCGCCGGCGAGCAGGACCCCGACGGTCGCGCGCAGCGGGTCCTCGGCCGCGACGACCGCCGCCGTCGCGCCGCCGTCGCAGCCGTCGACCAGCGCGGCGAGTCCGTCGGCCAGCGCGTCGGCCTCGGCGCCGCGGTCCGCCCCCCGCAGCGCCGTCGCGGTCAGGCCGGCGGCCCACGGATCGAGGTCGCCGCTCGCGTCGAGGTCGAGGAGCAGCCGCAGTGCGTCGTCGCGGGCGGCGGCCAGCGCCGCGTCGGCCCCGGCGGCGTCCGCGGCGGCCGCCAGCGCCGCGGCACCGAGCGCCGTCGCGACGGGGTCCGGAGCGCACGGGTCCGCGTCGAACTCGTCCGGCACGCCGCCGTCGGCGCAGGCCGCGACGGCCAGCGCGTCCGCGGCCCGCAGGACGACCGCCGCGTCGACCCCGGCGCGGTCGAGGGCCAGGACCGTCAGGGCCTGGCTGCTCGGCGTCGCGAGGTCGCCGAGGTCGCTGCGGTCGGTGGCGCGGCCGTCGGTCCCGACCCGTCCGGCCAGGAGCGCGACCAGGTCGATCCCGCCGGCGTCACGCGGGTCGCGGCCCGCCGCGTCGAGGGCCAGCACCAGCTTCGCGGTCGCCGAGACGAACGTCGCGCCGAGCGTGCCGCCGGTGTGGAGGTCGGCGTCAGCGGCCAGCCCGTCCGCCACCGCGCCGAGCGCATCCCCGGCGGCGCCCGAGGCGACCAGGCCGAGCAGGAGGTCCAGCGTCGCGTCGACGTCGACGACGCCCAGCGCCGGATCGACGACGGCGTCCTCGGGTCCGAGCAGGCCGACGAGCCAGTCGGCGCTGGCGGCGGGGGGCACGGGTCCGGACGCCGACGCCGCGGCCGGTGCGACCGCGAGCAGCGCGGAGGCCAGCGCGGCGGCGGCGCGCCGCACCGTCAGGCCCCGGCCAGCGCGTCGCGGACGAGCGTCGCGACCCGGCCGCCGTCGGCGCGCCCGGCGGTCTCGGCCAGCACCTCTCGGATGACCGGCCCGGCGTCGCGGGGACCCGTCGCACCCAGCCGCGCGACCGTCGCCGCGACGACGTCGCGCAGCTCGGCGTCGTCCAGCTGCGCCGGGAGGTAGGCGGCGTAGACCTCGGCCTCCGCCTCCTCCTTCGCGGCCGACTCCTCGCGGCCGCCGTCGCGGAACGCCTGCGCGGCCTCGCGGCGGCGCTTCACCTCGGACGCGACGACGGCCATCACGGCGGCGTCGTCGAGCCGGGCGGTCGGCGGCACGCCGTCGGCGACGAGGCGGTTCGTCAGCGCCGCGCGCAGCAGGCGCAGCGCGTCGAGGCGGCCGCGGTCGCGGGCGCGCATGGCATCGGTCGTGTCGGCGTCGATCCGGTCGTGCAGGGTCACGGGAGCACCTCGTGGGCGGGGAGCAGCAGCTCGAGCTCGGCCCGGAGGACCGAGCCGACGGGGCCGAACCGCAGGTCGAAGACGCGGGCCGCCGGCAGCAGCAGCGCGGCGAACCACCGCGGCTCGTCGGCGCGCAGCGCGGCGGGGACGAGCACGTCCGCGTGGCGGCCGCCGCGGACGGCGGGCACGACGCCGACGAGGTCGTAGCCGCGGGCAGCCAGCTCGCCGCGGGCGTCGGCGAGGTCGGCCGCCCCGACGGTGACCGCGACACGGGTGCCGGGGACGGGCGGCAGGGCCACCTCCCAGCCGGGCCGGGAGGCGTCGACGCGCACGACGACGGACCCGTCGGCGGGACGGGACAGGGAGCGCTGCACGGTGAGCACGTCCTGCCTTCCCGGGCGCCTGCCGGTCCCGGTCGCGAGCGGTGAGTGTCCCACCCGGCGTTCCGCAGGTCACGCAACCGGCACCGTCCGCCGGCCGGTCACGTCCCTAGCCTCGCGCGGCCGGGTCCCGTCGGGGCCGAGGATGTGGGGGCGGGGAGGCCGCGGGTGACCCAGGAGGGCCTGCTCGGCGGCGAGGAGCTGGTCGGCGAGGTCCTCGGCGTCCTCCACGCCGACCCCCGCACCGGGTTCGGGGTCGTCGAGCTCGACCCCGAGGACGGCGGCCCCGGCGAGCGGTGCGCCGGCCCGCTCGCGGACCTCGTCGAGGGTCAGCGCGTGCGGCTCCTCGGCCGGCGCACCGTCCACCCCCGCCACGGCCCGACCTTCGAGGCCGTCCTCTACGAGCAGGTCAGCCCGACGACGGTCGCCGGCGTGACCGCGTTCCTGACCTCCGACCGCTTCGCCCACGTCCCGCCGGCCGCGATCGAGCGCGTGGTGCTGACCTTCGGCGCCGCCGCCGCGGCCGCCATCGAGGCCGGTCCGGCCCGTCTCGTCGCCGAGGCCGGCCTCGATCCGACCGAGGCCGCCGCGATCCACGACGCCTGGGTGGCCGGTCAGGCGCTGGCCCGCCTCGTCCGGCTCGTCGAGGGGGCCGGCTGGCCGATGGACGCGGTCCGCTCGGCCCACGCACGGTTCGGGTCCGACGTCGTCGACGTCGCCCGCGAGGACCCCTACGCCCTGCTCGTGGCCGACCGGGTCCGGTTCGCGCACGCCGACGCCCTCGCGGCCGCGCTCGGGGTGCCGCCCGACGATCCGCGCCGGCTCGCGGCCGGCGTCGCGGCCGTCGTCGCGACCGCGCGCCGCGACGGGCACCAGCACCAGCTGCGGTCCGACGCCGTCGCGGCCGCGGCCCGCCTGCTCCGCGTCGACGCGCTGCTCGCGGGCGAGGGCGCCGACCGGGCGGTCGCCACCGGCGCGCTCGTGGCCGAGGTCGTCGGGGAGGACGCCGGCGATCGGACCGACGGGGACGGGGACGGGGGCGACGGGACCGTCACCCTCTGGCTGCCGGGGGCGCACGCCGACGAGGTGGCGCTGGCCGCCGGACTCGCGCGCCTCCTCGCCGCCGCGCCGGCCGCGCCGGGGGACGCCGCCGCGGACGCCGGACCCGACGGCGTGGTGCTCACCGCCGACCAGGCCGCGGCGGTCGGGACCTGCCTCACGGCCGGCGTCAGCGTGCTGACCGGCGGGCCGGGCACGGGGAAGTCGACCACCGTGCGGGCCCTCGTCGCCCGGCTCGAGGACGCGGGGCTGGAGGTCGCGCTCTGCGCGCCGACGGGCCGGGCCGCGAAGCGGCTCGAGGAGCTGACCGGACGCGTCGCGACGACCGTCCACCGCCTGCTCGAGGCCCGGCCCGACGAGGACGGCGGGTTCCGGTTCCGCTTCGGCGCGGCCGAGCCGCTCCCCGTCGACGCGGTCGTCGTCGACGAGGCCTCGATGCTCGACACCTGGCTCGCGGCCCGGCTGGTCGCCGCCGTGCCCGAGCGCGCGCGGCTGGTGCTGGTCGGTGACGCCGACCAGCTGCCCTCGGTCGGCTCGGGGGACGTGCTGCGCGACGTGGTGCGCAGCGGCGCGGTCCCCGTCGCCGAGCTGCGCGAGGTGCACCGGCAGGCCGCCGGCAGCCGGATCGTGGCGCTGGCCCGCGCGGTCCTCGCCGGCGACGTGCCGCCGCTCGCCGGCGTCGACGGCGAGGTCTACGTCGCCGAGGAGGCGGCGGGGACGCGGCTCGTCGACCGCGTCGTGCGGGCGGTCGCCGAACGGGCGCCCGAGCGGTTCGGGGTCGGCGTCGAGGACGTCCAGGTCCTGGCGCCGGTCTACCGCGGACCGACCGGCGTCGACGCGCTGAACGCGGGGCTGAAGGCGGCGCTGAACCCCGCGGCCGGCCGCGCCGCCGTCGGGGGGTTCCACGTCGGCGACCGCGTCATGCAGACCCGCAACGACACCGAGCTCGACGTCGCGAACGGCGACGTCGGGACCGTCGTCGACGTCGACCCGCGTGCCGGCGCCGTCCGGGTCGGGTGGCCGCGCGGCGAGGTCGTGCATCCGCGCGACCGCGTCCGCGACCTCGTGCCGGCCTGGGCGGTGACCGTGCACAAGGCGCAGGGCGGCGAGTGGCCGGTCGTCGTGCTCGTCCTCGACCCCGCGCACCGCGGCATGCTCTGGCGCGCCCTCGCGTACACCGCGGTGACGCGGGCGACGCGCGCGCTCATCCTCGTCGGTCGGTCCGAGGCGCTCCGCGCCGCGGCCCGGACGAACGGTCCCGGGGCCCGCCGGACCGGCCTCGCCCCCCGGCTGGCCGCGGCCACCCGGGAGTAGGGTGCTCGACATGGGGAGCCTCTTCGACGCCTACGAGCCGGGCCCCCACTTCGACGAGGTCTTCGCCGCCGACGGCGCCGTCCGTCCGCACTACGCGGGTGTGGTCGGGCGGCTCGACGGCTTCGCGCCCGACGAGTTCCACCGCCGCGAGACCATCCGTGACCGCATCTTCCGCACGCAGGGCATCACGTTCACGCTGGCCGACGACGAGGACGGCCTCGAGCGGACGTTCCCGATGGACCTGCTGCCCCGCATCATCCCGGCCGCCGAGTGGGAGGTCATCGAGCGCGGCATCGTCCAGCGCGTCACGGCCCTGAACCGCTTCCTCGAGGACCTCTACGTCGGCGAGCAGGCCGCGGTGAACGACGGCGTCGTCCCGCGGTGGCTGATCCGGACGGCCGAGGGCTTCCGGCGGGAGGCGTTCGGCATCCACGTGCCCCACGGCGCGCGGTGCCTCGTCTCCGGCGTCGACCTGGTGCGCGACGCCGACGGCTCGTACCTCGTGCTCGAGGACAACCTGCGCAGCCCGTCGGGCGTGTCCTACGTGCTCGAGAACCGGGTCGCGATGACGCGGGTGCTGCCGATCGCGTTCAGCGCCGAGCGCGTCCGCCCCGTCGACCACTACGGGCCCCTGCTGCTCGGGGCCCTGCGGGCGGTCGCGCCGCCGGCCGCGGGCGACCGTCCGACCGCGGTGGTCCTGACGCCGGGCGTGTTCAACTCGGCGTACTTCGAGCACGCGTTCCTCGCGCGCCAGATGGGCATCGAGCTCGTCGAGGGCCGGGACCTCGTCGTCGAGGACCACGTCGTCTGGATGCGGTCGACCTTCGGCCTCGAGCGCGTCGACGTCATCTACCGCCGCATCGACGACGACTACCTCGACCCCGTCGTGTTCCGGCCCGACTCGATGCTCGGCGTACCTGGCCTGATGGCCGCGGCCCGCGCGGGGAACGTCACGATCGTGAACGCCGTCGGCAACGGCGTCGCCGACGACAAGGCCGTGTACGCGTTCGTGCCCGACATGATCCGGTTCTACCTCGGCGAGGAGCCGATCCTCCCGAACGTCACCACCTACCTGCTCTGGGACGACGAGCAGCGGGCCGAGGTCCTCGACCGCCTCGACCGCCTCGTCGTGAAGCCCGTCGGGGCCTCGGGCGGCTACGGGCTGGTCATCGGTCCGCAGGCGTCGGACGCCGAGCTGGCGCGGGTCCGCGCGGCGATCGAGGCCGACCCTCGGGGCTACATCGCGCAGGAGGTCGTCGGGCTGTCGCGCCACCCGACGATGGTCGGGGACCGGTTCGCCGGCCGGCACGTCGACCTGCGTCCGTTCGCGATCACCGGCGAGCGCGTCGACGTCCTCCCGGGCGGGCTGACGCGGGTCGCGCTCCGCGAGGGGTCGTTGGTGGTCAACTCTTCGCAGGGCGGCGGCTCGAAGGACACGTGGGTCCTCGAGGACGGCGCGGGCGGTCCGCGCTGATGCTGGCCCGCCTCGCCGAGAACCTGTTCTGGGCCGGCCGGTACGTCGAGCGCGCCGAGGACACGGCCCGCATGGTCGACGTCACCTACCACTCGCTGCTCGAGTCGCCGTTCGTCGCGGCCGGGCCGACCTGGGGCCAGCTCCTCGACGTCCTGCACCTGCGCGCCGCCTGGGAGGAGCGTGCCGTCGGCGAAGGCGGCGGCGCGGGCGGTGCGGACGTCGACGCGGGCGCCGTGGTCCGGTTCCTCGTGCTCGACCGCGCGAACCCCGGCTCGATCGCCGCCGCGACGGCACGGGCCCGCGAGAACGTGCGCAGCGTCCGCGAGCTGGTCTCGAGCGAGCTGTGGGAGGCCGTGAACGACCTTCACCTCGAGCTGGCGGGGCGCGACCTCGAGCGCGAGGTCGCCGAGCGGCCCGGCGAGGTGCTCCGGCTGGTCCGCGACGAGGCCATGGCGATCTACGGCATCGCCAGCGAGACGATGCCGCGGGACGCGGGGTGGCGGTTCCTCGCGCTCGGCCGCCTCATCGAGCGGGCCGAGATGACCTGCCGGCTCATCGACGTCCGCTACGGACAGCTCGACGTGCTCCGCGGGGCCCGCGGCCCCGACGTGCCGGCGGCCGACGGCGGGTTCCACCACTGGGTGGCCGTGCTGAAGTCGGCCTCGGCGTTCGAGGCGTACCGCCGCCGCTACCGGGCCTCGACCGCACCCGCCGACGTCATCGAGTTCCTGCTCCTCGCCGACGACCTCCCGCGCAGCGTCCTGTACGCGCTGAACGCGTCGATGCGCCAGCTCGAGGCGCTGACCGACGGGCGTCCCAGCCGGGCGCTCCGCCTCCTCGGGCGGACGACGTCGGCGCTCGCGTACCGAGACGTCGCCGAGCTGCTCGACGAGGACCTGCACGAGTTCCTCGAGGACGTGCAGGCCCGCATCCAGCAGGTCGCCGAGGCCGTCGCCGACGAGTTCTTCCGCCATCAGCCGCCCGGCGCGATGCACGCCGTGGCCGGCGGCTGAGGGGGCGGGATGCGGCTCGGGATCCGGTACGTGACGCGGTTCGACTACGGCGGTCCCGTCGTCGAGTCGCAGAACGAGCTGCGGGCCTGCCCCACCGGCGATGGCCATCAGCAGCTGGTGCACTACGGGGTGACGACGACGCCGGTCGCGCGGGTCCGCTCGCACATCGACTACTGGGGCACCCGCGTCGACACCTTCGGCGTCGTCGGGCCCCACGAGCGACTCGAGGTCGTCGCGGCGGCGACCGTCGAGACGTCGCCGCGTCCGGCGCCCGACCTCTCGGCCCCCGTCGCCGCGCTCGCGGACCCCGGCTGGCGCGACGAGCACCTCGAGTTCATCCAGCGCTCGCCCCACGTCGCGTGGGGCGAGGACGTGCGCGCGCGGGCCCGGCGCATCGCGACCGGGGTCGCCGACGTCGGCACGCTGATGGCGCGCGTGGAGGAGGACGTCGCCGGTCTCGAGTACCGGCGGGGGCGGACCGACGTCGGCGTCGCGGTCGAGGACGTCCTCGCGGCCGGCGCCGGCGTCTGCCAGGACTTCGCGCACGTGACCATCGCGCTGCTCCGCGAGCTCGGCGTGCCGGCGCGGTACGTGTCGGGCTACTTCTTCGCGGCGGACGACCGGACGGGGGCCGAGGCCGGCGACGAGGTCGAGGTCGAGACCCACGCCTGGGTCGAGGCCGCCGTCCCGGGCGCCGGGTGGATCGCGATCGACCCGACCAACCGCCAGCCGGTGGGGGAGCGGCACGTCACGATCGGCCGCGGCCGCGACTACGACGACGTCGCCCCGCTGCGCGGCATCTACAACGGCCCGCGCGAGCACCGGCTCACCGTCAACGTCCGCATGCGGCGCCTCGCCGTCGCCCCGCGGGGGGCCCCGGGCGCGCCCGGCCCGTACCCGGGGGGCGACGCCTGAGGCGTCGGCCGGCCGGAGCGGCTTGACCGCGTCCCCCGACCCCGTACCCTTCCGCAACCGAAGAGTTTCGGAAGCCCCGGGAGCGAGGAGGACGCCGTGGCCGCCCGCACCGTCCCCACCGCGCCGACGGCCGCCCCGGACGTGGCCGCGCCGGCGGGTGCCGGTCCCGATTCGCTGGTCGGCCTCCTCGGCGCGCCCAGGGCGGCCCTCGTCGAGCACCTCCACGCCGAGGGCGCACGCACCGTGGCCGAGCTCGCCGCCCACCTCGACGTCTCGGCCGTCGCGATCCGCCGCCACCTCGCCGTCCTCGTCGAGGAGGGGTTGGTCACCGAGTGCGAGCCGCGCGCCACCGCCGGCCGCCCGGCCGCCTGCTACGTCCTGACCGACCGCGCGGCCCGGCTGTTCCCCGCCTCCTACGACCGCTTCGCCCGCGAGGCCCTCGAGTACCTCACGGCCACCGAGGGCCGCTCCGGACTGCTGCGCTTCCTGCGCTGGCGCCTCGACCGCGAGGCCGACGCCCTGACGGCCGAGGTCGGCGACGGCCCGCTGCCCGACCGGCTGGCGCGGCTCGCCGCGGCCCTCAGCGCCGCCGGGTTCGCCGCCGAGGTCGCCGCCGGCGACGGCGAGCGGCCGGCGCTGCGGCTGGTCCAGCGCCACTGCGCGATCGAGGACGTCGCTCGCGAGCACCCCGAGATCTGCGCCCACGAGGCCGCCGCGTTCGCCCGGGTCCTCGGCGGCGACGTCCGTCTCTCGCGCCGCCAGACCATCGCCGGCGGGGCGACGGCCTGCGTCTGCACCGTGACGCCGGCCTCCTGACGAGACCCGGCCGCCCGACCCGCGGCGCCGAACCCCTCACCCGACCCGCACGACCCGACCCGCACCACGCCACCCGACCGACCACCGAAGCACCGGAGGACGAGATGAGCCAGACCGAGATCCCGGTCCCCGTCAGCGAGGCCCGCGAGAACCAGGAGCGCCTCGCGCAGGACCTCGCCGACTACAAGTTCGGCTGGTCGGACCCCGAGGCCGGCTACGCGTTCACGTCGGGTCAGGGCGTGAACGAGGACGTCGTCCGCGGCATCAGCCAGCGCAAGGACGAGCCCGAGTGGATGCTCGACCTGCGCCTCCGGGCGTTCCGGGCGTTCCTCCGGCGCCCGATGCCGAACTGGGGCGGAGAGCTGGGTGGCATCGACTTCGACAACATCCACTACTACGTCGAGGCCAGCGAGAAGCAGGCGAACTCCTGGGACGAGCTGCCGCCCGAGATCCTCGAGACCTACGAGAAGCTCGGCATCCCGCAGGCCGAGCGCGAGCGGCTCGTCGCCGGCGTCGCGGCGCAGTACGAGTCGACGGTCCTCTACCACCAGGTGCGAGAGGACCTCGAGGAGCAGGGCGTCGTCTTCCTGGACACCGACTCGGGCCTCCGCGAGCACGAGGAGCTGTTCCGGAAGCACTTCGCGACCGTCATCCCGGCGAACGACAACAAGTTCGCGGCCCTGAACACCGCCGTCTGGTCGGGTGGGTCCTTCATCTGGATCCCCGAGGGCGTGAAGGTCGACATCCCGCTCCAGGCCTACTTCCGCATCAACAAGCAGAACATGGGCCAGTTCGAGCGGACCATGATCATCGCGGAGCCCGGCAGCTACGTGCACTACGTCGAGGGCTGCACGGCCCCGATCTACTCGTCGGACTCGCTGCACTCGGCCGTCGTCGAGATCATCGTGAAGGAGGGCGCGCGCGTCCGGTACACGACGATCCAGAACTGGTCGAACAACGTGTACAACCTCGTGACCAAGCGCGCCGTGGCCGAGAAGAACGCCACGATGGAGTGGATCGACGGGAACATCGGGTCGAAGCTGACCATGAAGTACCCGGCGGTCTGGCTGACGGGCGAGGGCGCGAAGGGCGAGGTCCTCTCGGTCGCCTACGCGAACTCGGGCCAGCATCAGGACGCGGGGGCCAAGATGGTCCACGCGGCGCCGTACACGACGTCGAACATCCTCTCGAAGTCGATCTCGAAGGGCAGCGGTCGCACGTCCTACCGCGGCCTCGTCCGCATCCAGGAGGGCGCGCACCACGCCCGCAGCGCGGTGAAGTGCGACGCGCTGATGCTGGACGAGTCCGCCCGGACCGACACCTACCCCTACATGGAGATCGACCAGGAGGACGCGACGATCGAGCACGAGGCGACGGTGTCGCGCGTCAGCGAGGACCAGCTGTTCTACATGCAGCAGCGCGGCATCGCGGAGGATGAGGCCACGGCGATGATCGTCCGCGGCTTCATCGAGCCGATCAGCCGCGAGCTGCCGATGGAGTACTCGGTCGAGCTGAACCGCCTGATCTCGATCGAGATGGAGGGGGCGATCGGATGACGACGATCCTCAGCGACCTCGACGAGGGGGCCCTCCTCGCCCGCGGAGAGTCGGGCGGCGAGCCGTCCTGGCTCCTCGACCGGCGCCGCACCGCCGCCCGGCGGTTCGTCGGGCAGGCCTGGCCCGACAGCCGCACCGACGAGTTCTGGCGCTCGACGCCGTTCGACGTCCGGTTCGACGTGGCCCGCGCCATCGCGGCCGCCGCCGCGGCCGCCGACGTCCCGCCGAGCGTCCTCGACCACGTCGAGGGTGGCGGCGTGCTCGTGCGCGTCGTCGACGGAGCCCTCGCCGGCGTCACGATGCACCCGGCGGCCGAGGCGGCCGGCGTCGTCGTGAAGGACCTCGGCAGCGCGGCCGTCGAGGACGCGGACCTCGTCGAGGCCCACCTCGGACGTCTCACGACCTCGGGCGACGGGACCGGCGCCGACGAGGACCGGACCGTCTCGCTCAGCGACGCCGGCTGGACCGGCGGCGTGTTCATCCACGTCCCGGCCGAGGCGGTCGTCGACGTCCCGATCAGCGTGCACGTCCACGCCGCGACGCCGGGGGTCCACCTCCCGCGCGTGCTCGCCATCGTCGGACGGCACGCCCGAGCGACCCTGTACCTCGAGCACACGTCGGCCCCCGGGGTCGACGCGCTCGTCGACGAGGTCGCCGAGATCGTCGTCCTCGACGGTGCCGACCTCCGGCTCGCCTCGGTCCAGGACTGGGGCGACGGCGTCCAGCACCTCGGGCTCCAGAAGGCCGAGGTCCACCGGGACGCCCGGGTGCGGTCCCTGGCCTTCACGGCCGGCGGCGCGACGGTGCGGCTGCGGCCCGAGTTCGACCTGGTGGGGGCGGGGGCCGAGGTCCGTCCGCTCGGCATCTACCTCGCGAGCGACGGCCAGTGGTTCGACCTGCAGCCGTTCGTCCGTCACATCGCCCCGCGGGCCTCGTCCGACGTGCTGTTCAAGGGTGCGCTCCAGGGCCGCAGCCGGACGGTGTTCCGCGGCAACGTCTTCGTCGGTCGCGACGCCGTCGGGACCTCGACCGACGAGAACAACCGCAGCCTCATCCTGACCGAGGGTGCGCGGGCCGACGCGACGCCGTTCCTCGAGATCGAGTGCAACGACATCACGGCCGGCCACGGCAGCGCCACCGGGCAGATCGACGCCCGGCACCTCTACTACCTGCGCTCGCGCGGGATCGACCGGGACACGGCGCTCCGCCTCATCGTCCGCGGCTACTTCGCGGACGTCCTCGAGGAGGCGGGCCTCCCGGGCGTGACCGAGCACGCGCTCGAGGTGATCGAGCGGCGCATCGCCGACGCGGACCTCTCGGCCATCCAGGTCAACGACCTCGCGATGCGCGAGGAGGCCTGATGGCCTTCGCGCCCGCGACCGCGCTCGCCGACCTCCCCGACGCCGCCCCGGTGCGCGTCGAGGTCGGCGGCGTCCCCGTCTGCCTGGTGCGGACGGGGGAGACGGTCCGGGCGCTGCACGACGTCTGCTCGCACCAGCGCTGGTCGCTCGCGGACGGCGAGGTCGTCGACGGCGCCGTGGAGTGCTCGCTCCACGGCTCGACGTTCGACCTCGAGACCGGCCGGCCCCGGACGCTGCCGGCGCTGACCCCGGTCCCGACCTACGCCGTCCGCGTCGCGGACGGCGCGGTCGAGGTCGACGTCGCGACGCCGACCAACGGCGCCACCGTCCCCTCGCACTGACCCGCAGTCCCGACCACCACCCGACCGCTCCCGACGCGCCCGCGGGCGCACGACCCGACAGGACCCCCCATGGCTGACCTCGAGATCCGCGACCTGACCGTCGAGGCCGACGGCAACGAGATCCTCCGCGGCGTGAGCCTCGACCTCGACCGCGGGCGCACGATCGCGCTCATGGGTCCCAACGGGTCGGGCAAGTCGACGCTGGCCTACACGATCGCCGGCCACCCGTCCTACGAGATCACCGGTGGGACCATCACCTGGCGCGGGACCGAGCTGAACGAGCTCAGCCCCGACGAGCGGGCCCGGCTCGGCGTCTTCCTCGCGATGCAGTACCCCGTCGAGGTCCCCGGCGTCTCGGTGACCAACTTCCTCCGCACGGCCGTGAACGCCGTCGGCGGCGAGGAGATCCCGGTCCGGACCTTCATGGAGCGGCTGCGCGCCGAGATGGCCGAGCTGCAGGTCGACGAGTCGTTCCTCCAGCGCTCGGTCAACGAGGGCTTCTCGGGTGGCGAGAAGAAGCGGTTCGAGATCCTGCAGATGGCGCTGCTCAAGCCGCAGCTGGCCGTGCTCGACGAGACCGACTCGGGCCTCGACGTCGACGCGCTCCGCATCGTCAGCGAGGGTGTCGACCGCCTGCGCAGCCCCGAGCTGGGCGTCCTCATCATCACGCACTACACCCGGATCCTCCGCTACATCCGCCCCGACGAGGTCCACGTCATGTCCGGCGGGCGCGTCGTCGCGTCGGGCGGGCCCGAGCTCGCCGACGAGCTCGAGGAGCACGGGTACGAGCGCCTCAAGACGAGCGCCTGAGGCCGTGCTCGACGTCGCCGCGCTCCGCCGCGAGTTCCCGACCCTCCAGCGCCGGATCGGGGACCACCGCCTCGTGTACCTCGACGCGGCGGCGTCGGCCCAGACGCCGCTGGTCGTCCTCGACGCGATGGACCGGTACTACCGGACCGCGCGCTCGAACGTGCACCGCGGCGTCTACCCGCTGGCCGAGGAGGCGACCGCGGGGTTCGAGGCGGGTCGGGCGGCGCTGGCGCGGCTGCTCGGCGCGGACCCGCGGGGCGTCGTGCTGACGCGCAACGCCACCGAGGCCTGCAACCTCGTCGCGTACGGCTACGTCCGGCACCACCTCCGCGCCGGGGACGCGATCCTCTCGACGGTCATGGAGCACCACGCCAACATGGTGCCGTTCTGGCACGCGGCGCAGGCGAACGACCTCGAGCTGCGCCACGTCCCGGTCACGGCCGACGGGCGGCTGGACCTCGACGCGGCGCGCGACCTGGTCGCCGACGGCCGCGTGCGGTTCGCCGCGGTCACGCACGTCTCGAACGTGCTCGGGACGATCAACCCGGTCGCCGAGCTGGCCGACCTCGTCCGCGCAGCGAACCCCGACGCCGTCGTGCACGTCGACGGGGCGCAGGCCGCGCCGCACCTGCCCGTCGACGTCGCCGCCCTCGGCGTCGACAGCTACGCGGTGACGGGCCACAAGCTCTGCGGCCCGACCGGGATCGGCGCGCTCGCGGCCCGGCCCGAGCTGCTGGAGCGCATGGAGCCCTTCATGACCGGCGGCGAGATGATCCGCGACGTCACGCTCGACGGCGCGACCTGGAACGAGATCCCGCACCGCTTCGAGGCCGGCACGCCGATGATCGCGGAGGCCGTCGGGCTCGGCGCCGCCGTCGGCTTCCTCGAGGACATCGGGATGGACGCCGTCCGGGCACACGAGGTCGAGCTCGGCGGGACGTTCCTCGCGGCGCTCCGCGACGCGCCGGGGGTCGAGGTCCACGGCCCCACCGACATGTCCGACCGGGGGGCCGCGATCTCGTTCACGGTCGAGGGCGTGCACCCCCACGACATCGGCGCGGTGCTCGGGGACCGCGGGGTCTGCGTCCGGGTCGGCCACCACTGCTGCAAGCCGCTGATGCGCGAGCTCGGCGCCACCGCCACCGTCCGTGCGAGCCTCCACGTCCACAACGGCGTCGACGACCTCGAGCCGCTGCTCGACGGCATCGCCGCCGCCCGCGCCATGTTCGCCCGCCCGGCGGTGCCGGCGTGAGCGAGCTGGAGGCGCTGTACCAGGAGCTGATCCTCGACCACTACCGGAGTCCACGTAACCGGGCCCCGGGTCTCAGCGGCGAGGACGCCCACGTCCACCACTCGAACCCGCTCTGCGGGGACGAGATGGACCTGCGGGTCCGCATCCGCGACGGCCGTCTCGACGGGGTGGCCTTCGACGGCGACGGCTGCTCGATCAGCCAGGCCTCGGCCTCGGCCATGACCGAGGCCGTCGTGGGGCGGCCCGTCGAGGACGTGCTGGGGCTGGACGCCGCGTTCCGCCGCATGCTCCTCGGCGAGGACCCGGAGCGGAGCGAGGACCTGTCGGACGCGCTGGCCTTCCGGGGTGTGGCACGCTTCCCCGTGCGGGTGAAGTGCGCCCTCCTCGGATGGGACGCCCTCAGGGATGCGATCGAGACGTTCCAGCGCGGCGCGGGGACCAACGACGTGACGCACGACGGAGGCGACGATGACGACCGCTGACGGGACGCGCGAGGCCGCGCTCGCCGAGCTGCTCGACGACGGCGAGGGGATCCCCGAGGCCGACACGCCGAGCGGCCGGGCCGATGAGGCGCCGTCGCGTCCGCACCCCTTCGCCGACCTGCCGCTCGAGGACGACGGCATGCCGACGGCCGACGCGCTGCGCAGCGCGCTGCGCGCCGTCATCGACCCCGAGATCGGCTACAACATCGTCGACCTCGGGCTCGTCTACGAGGTCACCAAGCCCCAGCGCGGTCAGGTCCACGTCCTGATGACGCTGACCTCGATGGGCTGCCCGCTGACCGAGATCATCCACCAGCAGTGCTCGGTCATCATGGGGGCGATGCCCGGCGTCGACCACGTCGAGGTCGAGTTCACGTTCACCCCGCCGTGGTCGACGAGCATGATCGCCGACTACGTCCGCGAGGAGCTGCGGGCCATGGGGATGAACGTCTGACGTTGGCACCGTTCGCCCGCCGGTCGGCGGGCCCGGAGCGGTCCGGCGTGAGACTTCCGACGTCCGCTCCCGTCCATCCCCTCCCGCGCCCCCTCGAACGGGCGCTCCGCGTCCCCCGGAGGACCCCGTGACCCGTCCCGCCGTCGACCGACGCGTGCCGCTGACCCACGAGGAGATCTCGCGGTACTCGCGGCACCTCATCATCCCCGAGGTCGGTCTCGCGGGCCAGGAGCGGCTGAAGGCCGCCCGCGTGCTGCTCGTCGGGACCGGCGGGCTGGGCTCGCCGCTGGCCCTCTACCTCGCGGCCGCGGGTGTCGGGACCATCGGCCTCGTCGACGACGACGTCGTGGACGCCTCGAACCTGCAGCGCCAGGTCATCCACGGCACCTCGGACCTCGGCCGGCACAAGGTCGAGTCGGCCCGGGCCGCGATCGAGGACCTGAACCCCAACGTCGAGGTCGTCGAGCACCGGACGTTCCTGACCAGTGCGAACGCCCTGGAGCTGGTGTCGCAGTACGACGTGGTCGCCGACGGGACGGACAACTTCCCGACGCGGTACCTCGTCAACGACGCCTGCGTGCTCACGGGCACCCCGAACGTCTACGGCTCGATCTTCCGGTTCGAGGGCCAGCTCAGCGTGTTCTGGGCCGGCGAGGGGCCGTGCTACCGCTGCATGTACCCCGAGCCGCCGCCGCCGGGCATGGTCCCGAACTGCGCCGAGGGCGGCGTGTTCGGCGTGATGGCCGGCCACATCGGCACCGCCCAGGGCATCGAGGTCGTCAAGGTCATCACGGGCATCGGCCGCTCGATGGTCGGACGGCTCGGCATCTACGACGCGCTCGCGCAGGACTGGACCTACGTCCGCGTCCGGCGCGACCCCGGCTGCCCCGTCTGCGGCGACGCGCCGACCGTGACCGAGCTGATCGACTACGAGGAGTTCTGCGGCGTCCCCGCCCACGACCGGACGCCGACCCGGGACGAGGTCGCCGAGCTGCGCGACCTCGAGATCCTCCCGACCGAGTACGCCGAGATCGCCGGCCGCGACGGGGTCGTGCTCATCGACGTCCGCGAGCCCCACGAGTACGAGATCAACCGCATCCCCGGTGCGGTGCTCATCCCGAAGGACGTCCTGCCGGGCCGTCTGGCCGAGCTCGACCCCCAGGCCGAGTACGTCGTGCACTGCAAGGGCGGGGTGCGGTCCCTCGACTCGGTCCGGCTGCTCCGCGGGGCCGGGTTCCGGGCCCGCTCGATGCGGGGCGGCATCGACCTCTACGCCCGCAGCGTCGACCCGAGCATCCCCGTCTACTGAGTCGGCGCGGGCGCGTCCCGCGCGGACGCGTCCTCCATGGGCGCATCCGGCGCGGGGAGCGCGACGAGGTCGGCCGCGTCGATGCGGAGCCCCAGCGGCGCGCCGACCGCCACGTCGAGGGGGCGCGGCCGGCGCAGCCGCAGCTCGACCCCGTCGGCCACCGCCACCGTGAGGACGTGGTGGTCCCCGGCGAACCGGGAGCCGACGAGGACGGCCGGCAGGACCGCGTCGCCGGCCCGGTCGGCCTCGCCGGCCAGCCGGACCCGCGCGGCCGGCAGCAGCACCAGCGCCGGACCGTCCGGCGCGGCGGGGAGCGGCAGCCGGACGTCGCCGCCCACCGTCGCCGCGCCGGCGCGGACCTCGGCCGGGAGCAGCGCCCCGACCCCGAGGAACCGTGCGACGTCGGCGTCGGCCGGGCGGGTCCAGCAGACCTCCGGCGCCGCGAGCTGCCGCAGCCGTCCGCCGAGCAGGACCGCCACCCGGTCCGCGACCGCCAGCGCGTCGTCTTGGTCGTGGGTCACCAGCACCGCCCCGGCGCCGGAGGCCCGGACCAGCGGGACCAGCTCGGCGAGCAGCCGCTCGCGCAGCGGCCGGTCGAGGCTGCCGTACGGCTCGTCGAGCAGCAGCAGGCGCGGCCGGACCGCCAGGGCGCGCGCCAGCGCCACCCGCTGCTGCTCGCCGCCGCTCAGGGCATCGACGGGCCGGTCCGCGAGATGCGCGAGTCCGACGTCCGCGAGCACCGCCGCGACCCGGGCCGCGACCTCGGCCGGAGCCAGCCCGTGCAGCCGGGGCCCGAGACCGACGTTCCCGGCGACGTCGCGGTGGGGGAGCAGCGCATGGTCCTGGAACACGAGGCCGACGCCGCGCCGCTCGACGGGGACGTCCGTCGCGTCGGCGCCGCCGAGGACGACGCGGCCGCGCCGCGGTGCCTGCAGTCCCGCGACGCACCGCAGCAGCGTGGACTTCCCGCTGCCGCTCGGACCGAGGAGCGCCACGACCTCACCGGCCGCGACGTCGAGGTCGACGCCCGCCAGCACGTCGGGACCGGTCCCGTATCCCGCCGCCAGCCCCTCGACGCGGAGCACGTCAGAACCGCCCGACCGCGCCGACGCGGACGCGGTCGACGAGCAGCACCACCAGGCCCGTCAGAGCCGCGAGCAGCACCGAGAGCGCCAGCGCCCGGCCGAGGTTGACCGCGCCGGGCAGCCCGAGGGCCCGCTCGATGGCGACGGGGACCGTCGGGTTCGAGGCGCGGGCGACGAACACGGTCGCCCCGAACTCGCCGACGGCGATCGCGAAGGCGAACCCGGCGGCGACCAGGCCCGCCCGCGAGACGATCGGCAGGTCGACCTCGCGCCGCACGCGGCGCGGCGTCGCGCCGAGCGTCGCCACGGCCTCCCGCAGCCGGTCGTCGATGCCCCGCAGCACGGGCAGCACCGTCCGCACCACGAACGGCGTCGCGATCAGCGCCTGCGCCAGCGGGACGAGCAGCACCGATCCCCGCCCCGCCAGCGGGCCGGACCGGAACGTCAGCAGCAGCCCGAGTCCGAGCGTGACGGCGCTGGTGCCGAGCGGCAGCATCAGCGCGCCGTCGGCCAGCCGGGCCAGCCGCGCCCCCCCGGCGGCCGCGACCGCGGCCGAGAGCCCGAGGACCAGCGCGATGGCGGTCGCCGCCGTCGCGATCGCGACCGAGTTCGCGAGCGCCTCAAGGGGTGCGACCGCCAGCACGGCCTCCCGCGTGGGCGCGTCGAGCCTCCGATAGTGGGCGAGGCTCCAGCCGTCGCCGACCCGGAGCGAGCGCAGCACCAGCGCGGCGAGGGGCGCACCCTGCAGCACGGCCAGCAGGCCGAGCGCCCCGGCGACGGCGGCGCGGTCCGCGGTCGACCGGAGCGGGCGCCGGGCCGCGGCGGCGCGACGCAGCCGCTCGGTGCCACCCCGGCGCCGCAGGCGCCCATACACCGCCAGCGTCGCGGCGACCGCCGCGAGCTGCACGACGGACAGCGCCGCCGCCGTCCTCAGGTCGAGGAACCGGGTCGCGGCGCGGTGGATCTCGACCTCGATCGTCGCGGCGCCCGAGCCGCCGAGCACCAGCACCACCCCGAACGACGTGAAGGTGAACAGGAACACGACGACCGCCGCCGCCGCGATGGCCGTGCGCAGCCGTGGCAGCGTCGCGACCGCGAAGGCCCGCAGGGGGGTGGCGCCGAGGCCGCGCGCCGCCAGGGCCGGCGCGGGGTCGAGGTGCTGCCACAGCCCGCCGACGGTCCGCACGACGACCGAGACGTTGAAGAACGCGTGGGCGAGGATGATGGGCACCAGGCCACGACGCGGCACGTCGCCGGGCAGCGCGCCGAGCAGCGCCACGAACGCCGCGCCGACCACGACCGTCGGCAGCACGAACGGGACGAGGACGGCCGCCTCGACACCGCGCCGGCCGCGGAACTCGAGCCGCGACAGCACGGCTGCGACCGGGATCCCGACCGCGAGGGTCAGCAGCGTCGAGAGGGCCGCCTGCCACAGCGTGAACCACGCCGCGGCCCGCAGGGCCGGGTCGGTCAGGACCGCGGCGACGGGGGTCAGCGGGCCGCCCTCGGCGCCGACGAGGCCCAGCGCCAGCACGCGGCCCAGCGGCCAGACGAACAGCACCGCGAGGAACAGCAGCGGCCCGACCGCCAGCGCGGTCCGGCCGCGCCTCACCGCAGGACCACCGCGTCGAACCGGGCGATCCAGGCCTCGCGGCCGGCGTCGACGCGGGCCGGCTCCATCACGACCGGCCGGTCGGGCAGCACCGCGTGGGCGGCGAACACCTCGGGCAGCGCGACGTCGGTCCGGACGGGGAACACGAACATCGAGGTCGGCAGGTCGGCCTGGAAGGCGGGGCTGATGAGCAGGTCCACCAGCAGGCGTGCAGCCTCGACGTCCCGGGCCCCGCGCAGCACGCCCGCGTACTCGATCTGGCGGTGGCAGGTCTCGAGCAGCACGCCCGTCGGCGCCGCGTCGAGCGGCTCCTCGGCGAACAGCACCTCGGCCGGCGGGCTCGACGCGTAGGACACGACCAGCGGCCGGTCCCCGCCGCCGGCGTGGGTGAACGCGCCGTAGTACGCGTCCGTCCAGCCGTCGGTGACCAGCAGGTCGTTGGCCCGCAGGTCGGCCCACAGGTCGAACGCCGCCGCCTCGCCGAGCCGCTCGATCGTCCCGAGCAGGAACGCGAGGCCGGGGGAGGAGGTCGCCGGGTTCTGCACCGCCAGCAGGCCGCGGTACGCGGGGTCGGCCAGGTCCGTCAGGGTGCGCGGCACGGCGAGGTCGCGCGCGGCGAACCACGCGACGTCGTAGTTGACGCAGACGTCCCCGAAGTCGACCGGCGTGACGCGGTCGTCCGGGGGCAGGAACGCCGGGTCCACCGCGTCGAGGTCCGCGGCGACGTGGGGCAGGAACACGTCGGCCGCGAGGGCGCGGGTGAGGAACGTCGAGTCGACCCCGAACAGGACGTCGCCGCCGGGGTCGTCGGCGGTCAGCGCGACGATGTTCAGCGCCGCGCCGGCGTCGCCCAGGGGGACGACCTCGACGCGCAGTCCGTGCTCGTCCTCGAAGGCGGCGAGGACGTCCTCGGAGACATCGAACGAGTCGTGGGTCAGCAGCGTGACCGTCCGCGGACCCTCCGAGCCGCAGCCGGCCAGCAGCAGGGCCGCCGCAGCGGCGAGGGCGTGGTGGCGTCGCATGCGGTCTCCGGTCGTCAGGTGCCGGGCTGGACGGTCAGGAGCACGCCCGCCTCGAGCGACACGCGCGCCGTCGACCCCGTCATCCGGTTCGAGAGGCCGATCGAGGACCCGGGCCGCAGCTCGGCGCCGTCCAGGGCGAAGCGCAGCCCCTCCGTCCGCACGCCCCGGGCCGGTCCGTGCAGGGCCAGCAGCGAGACCAGCCCGTCGGGCACCCCGTCGAGCACCTGCGCGTCGCGGACGACCCGCAGCACGGCCCCGCCCCAGAGCGCGCGCAGCCGCAGCGGCGCGTACCGCTCGCTGCCGAGCAGCAGCGCGTTCCCGAGCAGGTGGTCGGCCCGACCGCCGTGGCCGCCGATGACGGTGACGTCGACGCGGCGCCCGCCGGGGGCACCGACGGCCCGCGCGAGCACGAGGTCGAGCGCCAGGGCCAGGTCCGTCGCGTCCTTGTCGGGCGGGTGGCGGTGGACGCGGGCCCCCGCGGCCTCGGCGGCCGCCAGCTCGCCGGCGTCGACCGAGTCGAGGTCGCCGACGACCGCGTCGACGCCACGCCCGAGCCGCGCGGCGTGGGCCAGTCCGCCGTCGGCGGCGACGACGAGCCCGGCGGCGTCGAGGGCGTCGGCCGCGGCGGGGAGGTCGCCCGGCGGGAGGGGGTCGCCGCCGGCCAGCACGACAGCGCGGAGCAGGGGCGCCGACGAGGTCATGCCGCACCTCCCTCCGCCGGCATTACCCGGCTCAGGTTCCGCGGGTCGGCGGCGCGTCCGGCCGCCCTCTCAGCCCGGCTGTCCCGAGCTCCCCGGGTGGGGTGCCGGGCGGGCGCGAGCCCCGCCGGCGGTCCCGACGCTACCGCGGGCGCGCCGCGGCCCGGCGGGGTCAGCGGTCCCGCTGCTCCTGCTGGACCCGGGTGTAGAAGACGGCCGCCTCGGTCCGGCGCTGCATGTCGAGCTTCGCGAGCAGGTTCGAGACGTAGTTCTTCACGGTCTTCTCGGCGAGGTGCAGCTCGCCGCCGATCTCGCGGTTCGTCAGGCCCTCGGCGATGAGCGCGAGGATGCGCCGCTCCTGCTCGCTGAGGCTCGCGAGGCGCGGGTCCTCCTGGTCACCGTCCCGCAGCCGCTGCAGGACCTTGCCCGTCAGCGCCGGGTCCAGCAGGGAGTCGCCGTTCGCGACCCGGCGGATCGCGTCGATCAGGTCGGCCCCGCGGATGTCCTTGAGCAGGTAGCCGGCCGCCCCGGCCATGATCGCGTCGAACAGCGCCTCGTCGTCGCCGAAGGACGTCAGCATCAGGCAGGCGAGCCCCGGCTGGCGGGTCCGGGCGTCGCGGCAGACCTCGACACCGTTCCCGTCGGGCAGCCGGACGTCGAGGACGGCCACGTCAGGCTGCTGCTGGGCGATCCCGGCCAACGCCATCCCGGCGGTCCCGGCCTCGCCCACGACCTCGAGGTCCTCCTCGAGCTCGATGAGCTCGCGCAGGCCCCGCCGCACGACCTCGTGGTCGTCGACCAGGTACACGCGGATCGCCACGGTGCCCTCCGGGGTCGCGAGAGCCCGAGGCTACGCTTCCTTTCCGCATCGGGGCCGCACGGCTCGCTCACGGGCGTCGGCACCGTCCGGACGGGGGCGGGTGGCATGGACGTCGGGGATCCGCGCCTGCCCCGCCTCCTCGACGCCGTGGCGGCCGTCGCGGAGGGCCTGAGCCTCAGCACGGTCCTCGACCGGATCGTGACCGCGGCCTGCGCCCTCGTCGACGCCCGGTACGGCGCCCTGGGGGTGCTCGACGACGGGGGGACCCGGCTCGTCAGCTTCGTCCACCGCGGGATCGACGCCGCCGACGCCGCGGTCATCGGGCCGCTGCCGACGGGTCGGGGGCTCCTCGGCCACCTGATCCGCGACCCCCGGCCGCTCCGGCTCGAGGACATGGGGAGCCACCACGCCTCGACGGGCCTGCCACCGGGTCACCCGCCGATGCGCAGCTTCCTCGGCGCCCCGATCGTCGTCCAGGGCGATGTCTACGGCAACCTCTACCTCGCCGAGAAGACCGACGGGAACCCGTTCGACGTCGACGACGAGCGGGCCGTCGTGGCCCTCGCGACGATCGCCGGCGGTGCGGTCGCCGTCGCGCGCCTCGGCGAGCGGACCGGCGAGCTGGTCGTGACCCGCGAGCGGGAGCGCATCGCCCGCGACCTTCACGACACCGTGATCCAGAACCTCTACGCGACCGGACTCGGCCTCGAGTCCGCGCGCCGCCTCGCCGCCGGTGAAGGCGACGTGCCCCCGGCCGTCACGGCCCGCCTCGAGGAGGCGATGGACCGCATCGACGGCATCGTCCGCGAGATCCGGGCGACCATCTTCGCCCTCCACGCGCGACCGAGCGCCGAGGGCGGCCTCCGAGGACGCGTGCTCGCGGTCGTGGAGGAGATGGCGCCGGCCCTCGGCGTCGCCCCGCGGCTTCGGCTCGACGGGCCGATCGACACCGCGGTCACCGAGGACCTGGCCGGTGACGTGCTGCCGGTGCTGCGCGAGAGCCTGTCCAACGTCGCGAAGCACGCCGGCCCGGTCGGGACGGTGACCGTCGCGCTCGCCGTCGGGGCGGACGGCGTCGTGCTCGAGGTCGTCGACGACGGCGTCGGGCCGGCGGCGACCGTCGAGGACCGTCAGGACGGCCACGGACTGGGGCTCGAGAACCTGCGCGCCCGCGCGGTGCAGCGCGGCGGTGCGCTCGAGTTCGGGTCAGCCCCGGGGGGCGGGACCCGCGTGCTCTGGCGCGCCCCGCTCTGAGGCGAGTGAGCGGAGCGACGCGCCGACGTCCCGAAGCAGGTTCTCGACGGTGACGCGCGCGACGCGGTGGAGTCCGACGGCGTCGACCGCGGCGCCGAGCAGCCCGCCGGGCGGCTGGTAGCGGGCGTCGAGGACCAGCGTCGTGCGGCCAGAGCCGTCGACGTGCAGGCCGAGCTCGCCGTCGAGCGTCGGGAGCACGCGGACCGGCTGGGCGGCGTCCCCCTCACCGGAGACCGGCTCCCAGGAGAGTGAGCGCCAGGTCGTGCGCGAGGCGTGCCACGGTGCACCGAGCGAGGCCCGGACGTGGCGCTCGAGTCCGCCGGCGCGCACCGTCATGCCGACCGCGCCGCGTTGCGTCGAGGCGTCCGGGAGCCAGGACGCGGCGTCGCCCTCGAAGGCTGCGCCGAGCGCTTCGGCGTCGCCCTCGAGCGGCTGGAACACCCGCAGCTCCCGTGCCACCTCGACCCTCCAGTCCGGACGCCCGACCCGTCCGGCGCGGCCGAGGGACCGTAGGCGTCGGAGCCCGTCCGACGGGGGTGCCGGAGGTCCCCCGTCGGGGGGGACCCCCGGCGGACCTACCCTCGTGCGGTGCTGACCCTCCACTGGGACGTGACGGTCCCCGAGGCCGCTCTGGCGGTGCTGCGGTGCCAGGCCCTGGCGGACGCCGGCCGGCCGGTGGCCTTCAGCGGCGTGGACGTCCTCGGGGTCGAGGTCGACCTCCCGGTGACCCTCGACCAGCTGGCCGGCGTCGCGGCCGTCGGGGCGCGGACCGCGGCCCTCGGTCTCGAGCTGCGCCGGCCCGCGCGGCGTCCACCGACGCTCGGCGTCCACCTCGTCGGGAGCCTCGCCGACGCCGCGGACCTCGGCGCCGCCTGGCGCCTGGCGGTCCTGCGCGCCTACTGGACCGAGGGAGCGGCCGTCGGGGACCGGGGCGTGCTGGTCGCGCTGGCCGAGTCGGTCGGCCTCGGGGGCGCCGCCGCTTCGGCGCTCCTCGACGACCGCGAGGCCGCGGCCGACCTGCGCGGTCGGTTCCTGACCCTCCGGCGGCGGGGGATCGGCGGGGTTCCGGTCCTCGAGGTCGACGGGACGCTGCTGCCGGCCGACGTCGACGACGCGACCCTCGCTGAGCTCGCAGGGCTGTGAGCCGCCGACCGTCGGTGCCGTCGGTGCCGGCGCAGTAGCGTGGGGGCATGAGCAGCCCCGACAGCCCCGAGGAGCGCCTCGCGGTCTTCATCGACCACGAGAACGTCGCCATCGGCGCCCGTAGCGTCGGGCTCCGCTTCGATCCGCGGCCCCTGATGGACGCGCTGGCCGAGCGCGGCCGCCTCATCGCCCGGAAGGCCTACGCGGACTGGAACCTGTTCCGCGAGGACCGGCGGGGCATGGTCGACGCGAACGTCGAGCTGGTCGAGATCCCGCAGCGCTCCGACTCGGTGCGGAAGAACGCGGCGGACATCCAGATGGCCGTCGACGCGATCGAGCTGGCGCTGACGCGTGACTTCGTCTCGACGTTCGTCATCGTGTCGGGTGACAGCGACTTCACGCCGCTCGTCGGGAAGCTGCGCGAGCTGAACCGCCGCGTCATCGGCGTCGGCGTCAAGGGCTCGACGTCCGCGATGCTGCCGGGCGCCTGCGACGAGTTCCTGTTCTACGACCGCCTCGACGGCGTGCAGCGGCTGGACGGTCGCAGCCCGGCCGCGCCGTCCGACGGCGCCGGCCGCTCGGGGCGGGGCCGCTCGAAGAAGGCGGCGTCGCGGCGCGGCGGTGACGGCGCGGCGGCGGCCGCGCCTGCGGCGGGCGAGGGCGACCTCCAGGCGCTCGAGCGGCTGGTCACGCGGACCCTGTCCGGCCTGCAGGGCTCGTCGACCGACGGGGTGGTGCTGTCGTCGAACCTGAAGCGGGCGCTGCTCCGCAAGGATCCGACGTTCGCCGAGCAGGACTACGGCTTCCGGGGCTTCCGCGAGATGCTCCACCACCTCGCCGAACAGAAGGTGCTGGTCCTCTCCGAGGGCACGGCGCAGGGAGATCCGCAGGTCGACTTCGCCGAGCGGTCCTCCGGGGTCGACGAGGCGTTCGAGCTGCTGCGGCGCACGGTGGCCGAGCTGTCCGAGGAGCTCGGCGGCGACCCGCCGCTCTCGGGGCTGAAGGACCAGGTGCGCAAGCGCCAGCCCGGGTTCAGCGAGAAGGACCTCGGGTACGGGGGGTTCCTGCAGTTCTGCAAGGCCGCGGTGGCCCGTGGCGTGCTCCAGATGGACTGGGAGCAGGAGGACGAGGAGTACTACCTCTACGTGCCCGAGGACGCCGAGGGCTCCGTCCTCGCGGACCGGTGATCGCTGGTCCGCCCCCGGGGCGGGTGGCCGGTGCGGCGTCCCAGGACGGGACTTCGGCCGTCGAGATGCTGCCGACGACTCGGGCGGACGGCGTCTCGACCCGCAGGGCACCGTCCCCGACCAGGAGCAGCTGCGTCGCGGCCCCGAACCCGACGCGCACGACGGTGGCATGGTGTCGGGCCTCGTCGAGGGGCATCCGTCCCTGAGGCCCCGGGACTCGCTGGCCTGCAGCTGGCACAGCGTCACGTCGCCGTCGACGTCCGTCGTCGTCGGTTCCAGGTGCAGCTCGAGCGGGTACTCGATCGTCCCGAGGTCCAGCCCGTCTCCGGCCGAGGCGACCGCGAGGTGACCGGCACCGCCGAAGGTGCAGCTGGCGAGCGGTACCGGGTGGCTGCCACCGAACCCCAGCAGGCCGCGCCGGACGCCGAGGGCAGGGCCAGCGACGTGATGCCGGCAGCGGTCAGACCCAGGACGCGACGACGTGACCCCACCGCCGTCCCTTCCCGGGCTCCGCCTGCGTGCCGCCTCCGGCGGGGCGGACGGCAGTCGGCCGGCACACCCTCGCAGACCGGGTCCTCGCGCTTCGTTGACACGTCTGAGGACGTCTGGATAGGGTGGCAATCGTTTGATGAGCCAGTCACCGAGCTACCGAGCTGATGGGAGTCAGCGAGGACGAGCGGTGCTCATCGGAGCGGCGGTCGCGCCCACGCGCGGTGCCGAGGAGGGGCCGGTGGCGGGGGTGTCCGGGGGCGTTCGCGCGGTCCCGGTCGCAGCCCCGTCGACCGGGGGCGCGTGCCGTCCGGCATCCGCCCGGTGCACGGGAGAAGGAGGGAGTCCCACATGAAGCCACGCACGCGCACGACATGGCGCTCGGCCGCGGCCGCGCTCGCCGCCGCCCTCGTGGTCGCCGCCTGCGGCGGCACCGAGGATGCGCCGGCGGCCCCGTCCGGTGACCCCATCACCATCGGTGTCTCGCTGCCGCTGACCGGGGAGTTCTCGGTCCCCGGCTCGAAGCACGGTGACGGCTACCAGTTCTGCGTCGACGAGATCAACGCCAACGGCGGCCTGCTCGGCCGGCCGGTCGAGCTGATCGTCACCGACAACCGGTCCGACCCGGAGGTCGGCGTCTCGCAGTACGAGCGGTTCATCAACGTCGACCAGGTCGACATGCTGTTCGGGACGTTCTCGAGCCTCCTGACCTTCCCGATCTCGACCGTCACCCAGAACGCCGGCTACGTCCTGCCGGTCCCGTCGGGTGGCGCGCTGCGCATCTGGGAGCGCGGGTTCGACACCATGTTCTACTTCCAGCAGACGGCGGCCGAGTTCACCGGTGCCGCCCCCGTCGGGGCGCTCGAGTACTACGCGGGCACTGGCGTCGTGGGTGACCTGCCGGGGTCCGCGGCCGTCATCTACGCCGACGACTTCTTCGCTGAGGCCATCGCCAAGGGTCTCCGCGGCGGCGAGGTCGCCATCCCGGGGACCGACCGGATCATCCCGATCGAGCCCGGCTACCTGCCGGAACTCGGCATCGACGTCGTGTACGACGCGGCGTGGCCGATCGGGTTCACGAACTGGCTGCAGCTCGCGAACGAGATCAAGGCCGCGGCGCCGGACGCCGTGTTCGCCGCGACCGCATCGGCCGACGAGGCCGTCGAGGTCGTCCGCGCGCTCGAGACGGTCGGGTTCCGCCCGGACTTCCTCTACACCTCGCAGGGCACGCAGTTCGAGTTCCAGGAGGCCCTCGGTGACCTGGCCGACGGCGTCGTGGTCTCGGCCTCGTGGCACCCGCAGGCCGACTTCTCGGGTCTGCTGGCCGGCGAGGAGTACACGAACACGGACTTCATCGAGGGCTTCACGGCCTCGTTCGGCCGTGAGCCCGACGAGGACGAGGCGATCCCGTTCGCCCTCTGCCAGGGCATGGAGCAGGCCGTGATCGGCGCCGGTACGACCGACCAGACGGCCATGCGTGACTGGCTGGCGGCTCGGACGCCTGACGACGCGGTCCAGACCATCCTCGGTCCGTTCTCGTGGGACGAGCGGGGCCTGCCGTTCGACCGGTCCCAGAACCTGACCCAGTGGCAGGACGGCGAGCTCCCGACCCCGTGTCGGCGACGCCGAGCACCCGATTCACCCCGTCGCCGGAACGGCGCCATCCGAGGGAGAGGTTCAGCCATGACCCTGCTCGAGGTGCGCGACCTGGCCCGCGCGTTCGGTGGCCTCAAGGCCGTGGACGACGCGTCCTTCACGGTCGCCGATGGCTCGATCACCAGCCTGATCGGACCCAACGGGGCTGGGAAGACCACCGCGTTCAACCTCATCTCGGGCACGCTCGAGGCAGACGCGGGCAGCGCCCGCTTCGCGGGCGAGGAACTCATCGGACTGCGCCCGCACCGGATCGCCCGCCTCGGTGTCAGCCGCACCTTCCAGATCACCCGCGAGCTCGGCGATCTCTCGGTGCTCGAGAACGTCGTCATGTACGCGCAGGGGCGGGGACTGCGGGCTCTGCTCAGCAGTGCCGTCTCGGGCCGCGAGCGCGATCACGCCATGGATCTCCTCGAGTTCGTCGGAATCGCCAACCTCGCCGGCGAGCGGGCCAAGAACCTCTCGTACGGACAGAAGAAGCTGATGGAGTTCGCCTCGACGCTGATGTCCGAGCCCCGGCTGATCCTCCTCGACGAGCCGGCAGGCGGCGTCAACCCCGCCCTGCTCGAACGCATCGTCGCCCGGATCCGCGACGTCAACCGTCAGGGCGTGACCTTCCTGCTCGTCGAGCACAACATGGACCTGGTCATGGACCTGAGCGACTCGGTCGTGGTCATGGCGCATGGGCAGGTCCTGACCCAGGGCACCCCTGCCCAGGTCCAGGCCGACGACGCCGTCCTCGACGCCTACTTGGGGAACGCCTGATGCCGCTGCTCGAGCTCGAGGGGGTCACCGCCGGTTACGGCTCGGCTCCCAACATCATCAACGGGGTCGACATGGTCGTCGAGCCCGCTCACAGCTACTGCATCATCGGACCGAACGGCGCGGGGAAGTCCACGCTCCTGCGCGCCATCTGCGGCATCCTCCACCCGCGCGCCGGCCGGGTGCTGCTTGACGGCGAGGACATCGGTCGGCTCCGACCGGACCAGATCCTCGCGCGCGGACTCTGCTTCGTGCCCTCGGACCGGGCGCTGTTCCCCGCCATGACGGTGCGGGAGAACCTCGAGATGGGGGCCTTCCTCGAGCGGGACCGCAGGGTCATCGCGGAGCGCCTCGAGCGGGCGCTGGAACTGTTCCCCATCCTGCGGGAGCGCGCCTCCCAGCGTGCCGGGACGCTCTCGGGCGGCCAGCAGCAGCAGGTCGTGCTGGGTCGGGCGCTGATGATGCAGCCGCGGATCATCATGATCGACGAGCCGAGCCTCGGGCTGGCGCCGCAGATCGCCGAACAGATCTTCCGCACCATCGCCGGTTTCACCGACATGGGTATCGCCGTCCTGCTGGTCGAGCAGAACGTGCGCCGCGGCCTCAACGCCGCGATGTCCGGCGTCGTGCTCGACCTCGGGCGCAAGGTGCTCGAGGGGCCGGCCGCGGAGATCCTGACCGACCCCCGCCTGCGCGAGCTGTACCTCGGGCGACAGGCGGAGGCCGCAGCCGGCTCGGCCGACGACGGGAGGGCCTGACCATGCAGTGGCTCCAGATCCTCGTCCTCGGACTGATGCTCGGTGGCGTCTACGCCGTCATGGCGTCAGGACTGACCCTCATCTTCGGCGTGATGCGCATCGTGAACCTCGCGCATGCGACGTTCATCCTCTTGGCTGCGTACCTCACCTTCTTCCTGTTCGACCTCCTCGGTGTCGATCCGATCCTCTCGATCGCCATCACGATCCCGGTGCTGTTCCTCGTGGGTGTCGGGGTCTACCTCGTGCTGTTCCCTCGCATCGAGAACAGTCCGCGGTTCGTCGAGTCGACCGTGCTGCTGACGTTCGGCCTGGCGCTGCTGCTCGAGGGCACCATGGGGCGGACGTTCACCGGGACGTACCGCCTCGTCCGTCCCAGCTACGGCGTGGAGTCCTTCCTGATCGGCGACCTCTACATCCCGAAGGGACAGCTGTACGCGCTCATCGTCAGCGCGGTGCTGCTCCTCCTGCTCGCCGCGCTGCTGTACGGGACGCGCATCGGTGGATCGATCCGCGCCACCATGCAGAACCGGACAGCCGCGCAGATCGTCGGCGTGAACGTCCGACGGACCATGGCGCTGTCGTTCGGGATCGGGATCGCGCTCGCGGGTGCGTCCGGCACCCTGCTCAGCTTCCTGTTCCCGTTCTTCCCCGCCTCGCACTGGGAGTGGGTGCCGGTCATGCTGGCCCTCGTCGTGCTCGGGGGCCTCGGCAGCCTGAAGGGCGCCCTGGTCGGGGCGCTGGGTCTCTCGGTCGTCGCCGCCTTCGTCATGTCCGAGTTCGGACCGACCTGGCAGCCGATGACGTTCTTCCTCGCGCTGTTCCTCATCCTGCTCGTGCGGCCTCAGGGGCTGTACGGGAAGCCGCTGGAGGCCTGAGATGGCGACCGTCACCCCCGAGGAACTCGAGCGGCGGCGCGCCGAGCTCGCGCGGGCCGAGACCCGGGCGGCCCGGCAGAACCGGGTCCTGCGGCTGCTCGTCGCGGCCATCGCGCTGGGGCTGCTGGCGTTCCCCGCTCTGCGCGGGACCTTCTCCGCCTTCAACTACGTGATCCAGGTCCTCATCGTCATCATGATGTTCACCGCCATGGCCTCGTCGTGGAACATCATGGGCGGCTTCGCCGGCTACATCTCGCTGGGCCACAACGTCTTCATGGTCATCGGCGCGTACGTCGCGGGGATGCTCCTCGTCTACCGAGGCGTCAGCCCGTTCATCTCCGTGTTCCTTGGCGTCGCGCTCGCGGTGGTGGTCGGGGTCCTCTTCGGACTCGTCACCCTTCGCACGCGCGGTCCTGCCTTCATCATCGCCTCGATCGCGCTGCTGCTGATGACGCGCCTGATGCTCGACAACTGGGACGCCATCGAGGGCGCCAACGGCCTGAGCCTGCCGATCCCGGACTTCTTCCCGACCCTCGGCAAGGTGCCGATGTACTACGGCATGCTGGCGGCCGCCTTCGGTGCCGTCGGCCTCGCCTACGGCATCTCCCGCTCGAAGTTCGGTCTGGCGCTGCGTGCCATCGCGATGGACGAGATCAAGGCCGAGGTCGCCGGTATCGACACGCGTCGCTACAAGATCATCGCGCTGGCGCTCAGCGCCATCTTCATCGCCTGGGCCGGGACCTTCTGGGGCTACACGCTCAACTACCTGCGGCCCAGCGCATTCCTCAGCGTCGCCATCGCGGCCGACATGGCCCTGATGTCGATCGTCGGAGGGAAGGGCACCGTGGCCGGACCGCCGATCGGCGCGTTCCTGATCATCCTCGTGACCGAGCTGTCGGTCTGGCTGTTCGGTCCGTCCGAGCTGAACCTGGCCATCTCCGGCACGATCCTCATCGTGGTGCTGCTGTTCTTCCCGCTCGGCATCGTCGGAACCCTCCAGAGCCGCCAGCGCGACCGCCTCGCGCGCCTGCGCGCTGCGGTCGAGGACACCGGCGAGGCCGTCATGAAGGGCGCCTGACGCCCGCTTTCGGTGAGTCCGGGCCGTGCCCGGGGGAGGGCACGATGGCGGTCCGGCAGGTGACGGTGGCCATGAACGGGGTGACCGGCCGGATGGGCCGGAACCAGCACCTCGAGCGCTCCATCGCCGCCATCGTCGCGGACGGCGGGGTGCCGCTTCCCGACGGCGACGTCGTGATGCCCGTCCCGATCCTTCTGGGACGCAGCGACGACCGCCTGCGGGCGCTCGCCGCCGCGTACGGGGTGGAGCGGTGGTCGACGGACCTGGGCGCCGTCCTCGCGGAACCCGACGTCGACGTCTACTTCGACGCGCAGCTGACCTCCCTGCGGGCGCCGGCCGTCCGCGCCGCCATCGAGGCCGGGAAGGCCGTCTACTGCGAGAAGCCCCTGGCCGACGATCTCGGGACCGCCCGTGAGCTGGCCGCTCTGGCCGCTGCGCGCGGGGTGAAGCACGGCATCGTCCATGACAAGCTGTTCCTGCCCGGGCTGCTGAAGCTGCGCCGCCTCATCGACTCGGGATTCCTCGGCCGCATCCTGTCCGTCCGCATCGAGTTCGGGTACTGGGTGTTCGAGGGCACCATCGAGCCGGCGCAGCGTCCGTCGTGGAACTACCGCCGCGAGGACGGCGGCTCGATCATCCTCGATATGTTCCCCCACTGGCAGTACGTCATCGAGGACCTGTTCGGCCCCATCCGCTCGGTCGTCGCGCTGGGCAGCACCCACATCCCCGAGCGGGTCGACGAGCAGGGTCGGACCTACGCCGCGACGGCCGATGACGCCGCCTACGGCATCCTCCAGCTGGAGGGCGGCATCGTCGTGCAGGTCAACTCGTCCTGGACGACGCGGGTCGACCGCGGCGAACTGGTCGAGTTCCACGTCGACGGGACCGACGGTTCGGCGGTGGCCGGGCTGCGCGACTGCCGCCAGCAGCACCGGTCGGCGACACCGCGCCCCGTCTGGAACCCCGACCTGCCGAACCCGATCGACTTCCGCCGAGGCTGGCTGGACGTCCCCGAGGTCACCGCGCCGATCAACGGGTTCCGGGCCCAGTGGGAGCGGTTCCTCCGCCACGTGGTGGCCGACGAGCCGTTCCCCTACGGCCTCGATGCGGGCGCGCGAGGCACGCAGCTGGTCGAGGCGGCGATGCGGTCGTGGACGGAACGGCGCTGGGTCGACATGGATGAGGTCGCCGCGTGACGACGGCGACCGCCGTCGTCGTCCCGCGGGCCGACGGCGCCCTCGAGCGGGTCACGCTCGGGACACTGCCGCCCGTCCCGGTCGTCCCGCACCATCCCGCGACGAGCCGACTGGCTCTCGCGGCCGCGCACGTGGTCGCGGATCCCCGGGTCGACGTGGATCCGCGCAGCGGTGCGGCCGTGGACTGGGATGCCACCATCCGGTTCCGGCATCACCTGTGGACCCTCGGCTTCGGGGTCGCGGAGGCGATGGACACGGCGCAGCGAGGGATGGGGATCACCTACCCGGTGGTCCGGGAGCTGATCGAGCGGTCGGCCGCCGCCGCCCCGGCGGACCGTGACGCCCTCGTCTGCGGCGTCTCCACCGACCAGCTGCCGCCCGAACCCCAGCCGCTCGACGCGGTGACCGAGGCGTACCTCGTCCAGCTCGAGCACGTGGAGGGGCTCGGAGCGCGGGCCGTCGTGATGTGCAGCCGTCACCTCGTAGCGGTCGCGGCAGGACCGGACGACTTCCATGCGGTGTACGGCCGGGTCATCTCGGCGGCGAAGCGCCCCGTCATCCTGCACTGGCTGGGTCCGATGTTCGACCCGGCGCTGCGGGGGTACTGGGGTCACGAGGATGTCGGCCGAGCCATGGACGAGGTCCTCGGCCTGGTCGCGGCACATGCGGAGCGCATCGACGGGGTGAAGATCTCGCTGCTCGACGCCGACCTCGAGGTCGTCTTCCGCCGCCGGCTGCCGGCCGGGGTCCGCTGCTACACCGGGGACGACTTCAACTTCCCCGAGCTGATCGGTGGCGACGAGGAGGGGCACTCGGATGCGCTCCTCGGCATCTTCGATCCGATCGCCGCGGTCGCCGCCGCGGCGCTCGCCCGCCTCGATGCGGGGGATCGGGCGGGCTTCGACGCGCTGCTCGCACCGACCGTCCCACTGTCGCATCACCTCTTCGCGGCACCGACCTTCCACTACAAGACCGGGGTGGTGTTCCTCGCGTACCTCGCCGGACATCAGGACCACTTCCGGATGCTCGGCGGTCACGAGGCGTCACGCTCCGTCCCGCACCTCGCGGGTGCGCTGCTGCTGGCGGACCGGGCGGGTGTGCTGCCCGACCCAGAGCTCGCGGCCGCTCGGGCTCGCGCGTTCCTCGCGCTGGCCGGCGTGCCGCAGTCCGGCTGATCCGCCATGGCTGTGCTCGAGCTCGGACCCGAGGCGCTCCTCATCATGCTGGGCGCGGTGGCGTTCGGCGCACTCGTCAAGGCCGTGACCGGGCTCGGCGTCCCACCGGTCGCCATCCCGGTCTTCGCCGCGTTCGTCGGTATCCGGGACGCGGTGGTCGCGATGGCCGTACCGGTCCTGGTCACGAACCTGCAGCTCGCCTGGCGTTACCGCGCACACCGGTCCGAGGTGCCCAACCTCGGTCGGCTGGTC
>JBEARL010000008.1:0-29216 GCA_041163265.1 Actinomycetota bacterium | reverse complement strand
CCGAGGAACCGGCCGGCGTCGTGGACCGGCCACGTCACCGGCCGCGGGTCCATCCCGAGCCGCTCCTCGAGGTCGTCGAGGATCGCGAGCGGCTCGGGCGCTGCGCGGTCCATCTTGTTCACGAACGTCAGCACCGGCGTGCCGCGCCGCCGGCAGACCGCGTGGAGCTTCTCGGTCTGCGGCTCGACCCCGCGGGCCGCATCCACGACCATCACCGCCGAGTCGACGCCCGAGAGCACGCGGTAGGTGTCCTCGGAGAAGTCGTGGTGGCCCGGCGTGTCGAGCAGGTTCAGGACGTGGCCGGCGTGGTCGAACCGCATCACCGACGACGACACCGAGATGCCGCGCTGCTGCTCGATCTTGAGCCAGTCCGACGAGGTCGCGCGGGCGTCGCGGCGCTGGCGGACCTCGCCGGCCTGCTGGATCGCCCCGCCGTACAGCAGGAACTTCTCGGTCAGCGTCGTCTTGCCCGCGTCCGGGTGCGAGATGATCGCGAACGTCCGGCGGCGGGCGGCCTCGGCGAGGACCACCGACGTCCCGGACGCGGCTGGGGCGGCGGGGGCGGCGGACGGCGCGACGACCTCGGCGGCTGACGGGGAGCTGGGCATCGGCGCGAGGGTAGGCGCGTCGTCCACAGGTCCCGGATCCGCCGTGCCGGGCGCGCCGTCGTGGTGGATGCTGCGCCGACGCGGATGTCTTGCGCCCCGACCCCCCGGAGGACACCATGGCCGTCACCGAACCCGAGCGGCTCGCGCTGCACGCCGCCGCCCGGGGAGCGCTCGGACCCGAGGAGGGCGACACGCTGATGGCCAGCCTCCCCCCGGCGAACACGGACATCGCGACCCGTCAGGACCTCGAACGCCTCGAGCACGCCACCCGGCAGGACCTCGCCGCGCTGGAGGACCGCGTCCAGACCTACGTCTGGAAGGTCGTCATCGGGACCGGCGTCGTCCTCTACGTCGCGACCGTCGGGACCATGGCGGCCTTCATGGCCGTGCTGCTGCAGATCGTCGACCGCACCTGAACGGCTGCCCCACTCGAGGAAGGAGATACGCATGGCCGGCCCGCACACCTGGGACTCCGACACCGCAGCCCGCCAGGAGGTCCTCGGCCTCGGGAAGGACCTCGATCGATTCAGGTCCGAACTGCTGGGCGACATCGCCCGGCTCCGGTCGGAGCTCCAGGCTGACATCGGTCGGCTCCAGAGCACGCAGAGCGCGATCGATATCCGTCTGAAGGTCGCGCACGAGGCGGAACTGGCCCACGCGGATTTCCAGCGCGACCTGTGGTCGGGGCTGTTCTGGTTCACCACGGCCGTGATCAGCGGCCTCGCGGTGCTGCTGACGATCCGCGGGCGCTGAGCGTCGCCTGCTGAGCCCCGAGCCCCGCCCTACGCCCGCGCGACCAGCGGGTTCTCGAGCGCCCCGACGCCGTCGACCTCGACCCGGACCCGCTGGCCCGGCCGGACGACCCCGACGCCGGCAGGGGTCCCGGTCAGCACGACGTCGCCGGGCAGCAGCGTGGTCGTCCGGGTGATCTCGGCGAGGACCGTCGGGATGTCGAACACGAGGTCGGCCGTCGTGCCGTCCTGGCGCAGGTCACCGTCGACCCAGGTCCGGACGCGCAGCGCGCCGAGGTCCAGCCCCGTCGCGATCGCGGGGCCGAGCGGGCAGGACCCGTCGAAGCCCTTCGCGCGGAACCACTGGGACTCGCGGCGCTGCCAGTCCCGCATCGTCAGGTCGTTCGCGCAGGTCACGCCGAGGACGCCGGCCGCCGCGACCTCCGGCGTCACGCGCGACAGCAGTGCGCCGATGACGACGGCGACCTCACCCTCGAAGCTGATCTCGTCCGACACGTCGACCGGCAGCGCCACCGGATCGCCGGGCCCCAGCAGCGCCGTCGACGGCTTGAGGAACAGCAGCGGCTCGGTGGGGACCTCGCCGCCCATCTCGGCCGCGTGGTCGCGGTAGTTCTTGCCCACCGCCACGATCTTCGACGGGATGACCGGCGCCAGCAGCCGCAGGCCCTCGACGGCCACGCGGCGGCCCGTCGGCGCGAACCGGGTGAACGGGTGCGGCTCGATCAGCGCCACGTCGGCGCCGTCGATGACCCCCCAGACGGGAGCGCCGTCGACGACGCACCGGACGAAGCGGGTGCCGGGCGGGACCTGCGCCGCGGCCGGCGCGGTGGAGGCGCCCGCGGAGCCCAGCGCGTCGGGCGCGTCGCTCATGCCGTGACCTCCTCGGCGGTGACGATGGCGTGGACGTACGCGTCGGCCAGCGCCAGCCACGACGCCTCGACGACGTTCGGGTGGACGCCGACGGTGTCGAACAGCCGCTCCCCGTCGCCCGAGGTGATCAGCACGCGCGTGGTGGCGTCGGTGCCGGCGGTCGCCTCGAGGATCCGGACCTTGTAGTCGACCAGCCGGATGCGGTCGATCACGGGCCAGGTCCCGTTCACGGCGTTGCGGAACGCGTGGTCGAGCGCGTCGACCGGCCCGTTCCCCTCCCCCGCGCCCAGCCGCTTCACGCCGTCGACCTCGACGGCGACGGTGGCCTCGGAGGTCGGCCCCGAGACGTCCGCACCGCCGCCGACGGTGACGCGGAAGTGCAGCGTCCGGAAGGGCTCGTCCTCGGCCGGCAGCAGCCCGGCGCAGCGACGCAGCAACAGCCCGAACGACGCATCGGCCGCCTCGTAGGACCAGCCCTGGGCCTCGCGCCGCTTGACCTCGGCCAGCACGTCGCGCGCGGCCGCGTCCTCGACCTCGAGGCCGAGCTCGCGGGCCTTCATCACGACGTTCGAGCGGCCGGCCAGCTCGCTGACGACCAGCCGCTGGGCGTTCCCGACGAGGCCGGGGTCGACGTGCTGGTACATGTCGGGCGCCTTCGCGAGGGCCGACGCGTGCAGCCCGGCCTTGTGCGCGAACGCGGTGTGCCCGACGTACGGCGTGACCGACGGCGTCGCGTCGTTGACCAGCTCGGCGATGGCGTGGCTGACCTCGGTCAGCCGCTCGAGCCGCTCGGGCGGGACCAGCGCCAGGCCGCGCTTCAGCTGCAGGTCGCCCATCAGCGTGAACAGGTTGGCGTTGCCGCACCGCTCGCCCAGCCCGTTCGCGGTGCCCTGGACCTGGACGGCCCCGACCTCGAGCCCGAGCAGCGAGTTCGCGACCGCGCAGCCGCCGTCGTCGTGGAAGTGCAGCCCCACCTGGCACGGCAGCGCCTCGACCATCTCGCGGACGATCGCCGCGACGTCCCACGGCATCGCACCGCCGTTGGTGTCGCAGAGCACGACCGCCTCGGCACCGGCCTCCGCCGCCGCCAGCGCGACCTCGCGGGCGTAGGCGCGGTCGCGGGCCCAGCCGTCGAAGAAGTGCTCGGCGTCGAACATCACGCGCCGGCCCTGCGCGCGCAGGTGCGCGATCGAGTCGGTGACCATCGCGAGGTTCTCGGCGCGGCTGACGCGCAGCGCCTCGTCCACGTGGTAGCCCCACGACTTCCCGACCAGCGTGATGACCTCGGTCCGCGCGTCGAGCAGCCCCTGGAGCAGCGGGTCCTCGTCGGCCGTGCGACCAGCGCCGCGGGTCATCCCGAAGGCGACCAGCGTCGAGTTCGCGAGCTCGAGTTCGCCGTCGGCGGCGCGGGCGAAGAACTCGGTGTCCTTCGGGTTCGCCCCCGGCCAGCCGCCCTCGATGAAGGCCACGCCGAGGCGGTCCATCGCCCGCGCGACCTTCAGCTTGTCCTCGACCGTGAGCGACACGCCCTCGCGCTGAGTGCCGTCGCGCAGGGTCGTGTCGTAGAGGTCGACAGCGGCGCGGGGCCCCGGCAGGGGCGCGTCGCCGCCCGGGGCGCGCGTCGTCGCGGCGCTGGTCATGTCCGTCCCTCTCCCCCGGCGCACCGGGCACGTCGTCACCGACCTGCCGTGCTGGGGAGGGCCTGGTCCGCCGGGCCGCTCCCGCAGCCCGGCAGCGCCGGCTACGGGAGCGTGGCGATGATGATGATCGACGCCATGCGGCCCGCGCCGGCCGGGGAGGCCGTGCCGGTCGTGGTGGTCGTCATCCGCTCCATGGCCGGGACGCTAGCGGGGGCGGCGGGAGGCGGCGAATCGACCCGACCGACCCTCAGTCCTCCAGGCGGAACCCGACCTGCAGGGTGACCTGGAAGTGCTGGACCTCGCCGCCGTCGACCCAGCCCCGGATCTCCTTGACCTCGAACCAGTCGATGTTGCGCAGCGTCTCGGACGCCTTCGCGACGGCGCGGCGGATGGCGTCGTCGACGCCGTCGCGGCTCGAGCCGACGAGCTCGACCTTCTTGTAGACGTTGGACACGGTGCCCCTCCTCCGGTGACCCCTTCGGGTGCGGCCGCGGCCGCGCGGTCTCAGTCCTCCAGCAGAGCGACGAGCCGGTCGCCGACGCTGGCCGTGGTGACGTCCGACCCGTCGGGCACGCGACCGTCCCGCTCGGCGAGCAGCCGGCCGACGGCGCGGTCGATGCGTGCCGCGGCGGCGCCCTCGCCGAGCGCGTCGAGCAGCATCCCGACGCTCATCACCGTCGCGACGGGGTCCGCGCGGCCGGTGCCCGCGATGTCCGGTGCGCTGCCGTGCACCGGCTCGAACATCGACGGCGCGCGGCGCTCGGGGTCGAGGTTGCCGCTGGCAGCGAGGCCGAGCCCGCCCTGCACGGCCGCGCCGAGGTCGGTGATGATGTCGCCGAAGAGGTTCTCGGTCACGACGACGTCGAACCGCTCGGGCTGCGTGACCAGATAGAGGCAGGCCGCGTCGACGTGGACGTAGGCCCGCTCGACGTCGGGGTACTCGGCGCCGACCTCGTCGACGGTCCGCTGCCACAGGCCGCCCGCGTGGACGAGCACGTTCGTCTTGTGGACCAGCGTCAGGTGCTTCCTGCGCCGCCGCGCCAGCTCGAACGAGTACCGCACGATCCGCTCGACGCCGTGGCGGGTGTTCACCGACTCCTGCGTCGCGACCTCGTGCGGCGTGCCCGAGTACAGGGTCCCTCCGGCGCCGGCGTACACCGACTCGGTGTTCTCGCGGACGATGACGAGGTCGCACCGCTCGGGCGTCAGGCCGGCGACGGGGCTCGTGACGCCGGGGTACAGCCGGACCGGGCGGAGGTTCACGTACTGGTCGAACGCGAACCGGATGCGCAGGAGCAGCCCCCGCTCGAGCACCCCCGGCGGCACGTCGGGCGTCCCGACCGCACCCAGCAGGATCGCGTCGAAGCCCCGCAGGTGCTCGAGCGTCGCGTCCGAGAGGACCTCGCCGGTCGCGAGGTAGCGGCGGCCGCCGAGGTCGAGCTCCTCGCGGAGGGTGGTGAAGCCCTCCAGCTCGGCGACCCGGTCGAGGACCCTCAGGCCCTCGGCGACGACCTCGGGGCCGATGCCGTCCCCGGCGATCACGGCGAGACGGTGCTCGGCCATCCTGCGCCCTCCGGACCGGCCGGGACGGCCGTGGCTGGTCTACGGTTCGGGGACGCTAGCGGCCCCGCGGGGCCGCTCCGACGGGGACGGGGGTCACGGTGGCGGCGACGGGACGGGACGCTCGGGCCGCGGCGGCCGAGGCGGTGCGGGCGGCCGCCGACGACCTCGTCGCGCTGAGCCACGGCGTCCACGCCGACGCCGAGCTGGCCTTCGAGGAGCACCGGTCCTCGGCCCGCGTCGCCGAGGGGCTCGCCGCCGCCGGGTTCGACGTGACCCACGGGCTCGCGGGGATGGACACCGCCGTCGACGCGCGGTTCGGCACCGGCGACCTGACGATCGCGATCTGCGCCGAGTACGACGCGCTGCCCGCCGTCGGCCACGCCTGCGGGCACAACGTCATCGCGGCCGCCGCCGTCGGGGCGGGCCTCGCGCTGGCGCCGCTGGCCGACGAGCTCGGCATCACCGTCCGCGTCCTCGGCACGCCGGCCGAGGAGGGCGGCGGCGGGAAGATCCTGATGCTCGACGCCGGCGTGTTCGACGGCGTGCACGCCGCGATGATGGTCCACCCCGCGCCGTACGAGTCGCTGACGATCCCCTGCCTCGCCGTCGAGCACGTCGGTGTGACCTACCGCGGCAAGGAGGCGCACGCCTCGGCCTTCCCCGAGCTCGGCCGCAACGCCGCCGACGCGCTCACCGTCGCGCAGGTCGCGGTCGGCCTGCTGCGCCAGCACATCACGTCCGATCAGCGCATCCACGGCATCGTCACCCACGGCGGCGACGCGCCGAACGTCGTGCCGGGCCGGACCGAGGGCGCCTGGTACGTCCGGGCAGCGACGCTCGCGGCGCTCGAGGAGCTCTCGCCACGCGTGCAGCGCTGCTTCGAGGCCGGCGCCCTCGCGACCGGCTGCGACGTCGAGGTCGAGCTGAAGGGCCCCCGCTACTCCGAGTTCCTCCCCGACGCGACGCTGCTGGCCGCCTACGCCCGTGAGGCGACCGCCGTCGGCCGCGTCCTGCCGGCCGAGGGCGAGGACCGCGGGCTCGCCGGGTCGACCGACATGGCGAACGTCTCGCTGCGGGTCCCGACGATCCACCCGATGCTCGCGATCGAGGCCGACGGCGCGGTCAACCACCAGCCCGAGTTCACCGCCGCGGCCGCGCGGCCCTCGGCCGACCGGGCCGTGCTGGACGGCGCCCTCGCGATGGCCCGGACCGTGATCGCCGTCGCCGAGGACCCAGCGGCCCGCGCGACGCTGCTCGCGGCGGCCGCACGGTCGTGACCGCGGCCGCGGACGCGGACCCGCTGGCCGCGCGCCGCGCCGCCGCGCTCGCCGCGCTCGCCGAGCCGGCCCTCGGGGCCCCCGAGCCGTCCGAGCACCGGGGCGTCGTCCACCCGGCCGAGGTCGTCGGCGCCGAGGTCCGGCTCGCGACGACGCTGACCGGCGTCGGGACGTTCACCGAGGTGCTGACCCTCGAGCGGCCCGACGGGACGCCGCTGGCCGTCGATCCCGACGACCCGGCGGTCGCCGGCGCCCTGCGCGTGCTGGCGCTCGCGACGTCGGTCTCCTACCTCAAGGCGACGCTGCCGCCGACCGTCGAGGTCCCGGCCGGGACCGGACCGGCCGGGCGGGCGATGCTCGCGGCGCTGCTGACCGAGGGCCTGGCCGAGCTCGCGCACGAGGCCGGGCTCGGGGACCTCGTGGGCCGGATCGCCGTGGTGGGCGGGGTCGGAGGGGCCAGAGACGCCGCAGCGGCCGGTCCGGACACGGTCCGCCCCGGCCACCTCGTCACCGTCGGCGGCGGGAAGGACTCGGCGGTCGTGCTCGCCGCCGCGGCGGCCCGCGACCCCGACGCCCTCGCCGTCGCCGTGAACCCCCGCGCCCCGATGGAGCGGACCGCGGCCTGGGCCGGCGTCGGCCTCGTTCGGGTCCGGCGCCGGCTCGACCCGGCGCTCCTCGACGCGAACGCCCGCGGCGCGATCAACGGCCACGTGCCGATCACCGCCATCGTCACGTCGGCGGCCGTGCTGGCCGCGGCGGCGCTCGGGCGGGGGACGGTGCTGGTCGCGAACGAGGGCTCGGCCGACGCCCCGACCCGCGTCGTCGCCGGCCGACCCGTCAACCACCAGTACAGCAAGACGTCGGCGTTCGCGGCGCTCCACGCCGCGGCGCTGGCCGAGGCCGGCGCCGGCGTCCGCGTCGTCTCGCCGATCCGGCCGCTCGGCGAGCTGGCCGTCGCGCGAGCGGCCGCTGGGCTGCCCGGCCTGACCGCCGCCGTGACCAGCTGCAACGCCGCGTTCTCCCTGACCGCACCGGCCGCGGCGTGGTGCGGGACCTGCGCGAAGTGCCGGTTCGTGCAGCTGGCGCTGGCGCCGTTCGCACCGCGGGAGCGCCTCGTCGCCGACCTCGGGTTCGACGCGCTCGCCGACCCGGCCCAGGTCGACGGGTTCCGGGCGCTCCTCGACCCGGCGACCCGACCGTTCGAGTGCGTCGGGACGATCGAGGAGTCGCGGCTCGCGCTGGAGCTGCTCGCCGACGACCCGGCCTGGCGGGACGCGGCCGCCGTCGCGGCGCTGGCACGGCCGTCGCGCGACGACGTCGAGCGGGCCGACCGGGCGGCGCGGCTGGCCGCCGCGGTGACGCCGGACCCGACCGTCGGACTCCCGGCCCCGTTCGACGCCTGGGCGGCGGCGCTCGCCGCCGGGCGGGTCGGCGCGTGACCACCGTCGTGATCGGCCTCGGCCGCGAGACCCGGGCCTGGCTGGCCGCCCACGCCCCGGCCGACGTCGTCGTCCTCGACGAGGGTGCGGGCGGTGAGGTCATGGTCGGCGGGCGGACGCTGACGGCTCACCGGGTGGACCTCGACGATCCCGCCGCGGTCCGGGCCGCCGTCGGGTCCGCCGTCTCGCGGGTCGTGCGCTCGCCGGGCGTCGCGCCGCACCGGGCCGGCGTCGCCGCCCTCGACGCGCCGACCGCCACGCCGACGGGGCTGTGGCTCGCCGAGACCGCGCCGGACGATCTGGTGCTGGTCACCGGCACGAAGGGCAAGTCGACGGTCGCGGCGCTGACGGCGCACCTGCTGCGCGCCGCCGGACGACGGGCGACGCTGGCGGGGAACATCGGCACCGCGCTGACGACCGTCGATGCCACCGCGCCGCGCGACGACCTCGTCGTCGAGCTCTCGAGCTATCAGCTCGTCGACCTCGAACTGCCGCGGCCGGCGGCGGCCGCCGCGATCACGACGCTGCTCGTCGACCACGTGCCGTGGCACGGCGACGTCGACTCGTACCACGCGGCGAAGCTGCGGCTCGTCGATCTCGCCGCGTGGACGGTCGTCGGCCCGCAGGTCGCGGCGACCGGGGCGACCGCCGGCCGGCACGCCGCGGTCGCGGCCGCGCCGACGCCGGCCGTCCGGACCGCGCGCGCGGCGGCCGGGATGCACGCCGAGCACGAGGCCGGCGCCGCGATGCTGGCGTTCGCGCTCGTGGCCCGGCGGCTGGGGCGCGACCCGGCCGTGGTGGCGGATGAGCTCTCCCCGGCGCTCGCGACCTTCGCGCCCCTCCCCCACCGGCTGCGTCCGGTCGCCGTGGCCGGCGGCGTGACCTGGGTCGACGACTCGATCGCGACGATCCCCGAGGCGGCGCTCGGGGCGCTGGCCACGTGGCGGCCGCGCGGACCGGTGACGCTGCTCCTCGGCGGGGAGGACCGCGGCCAGGACCTCGCGGGGCTCCTGGCGGCGCTGCGCGACACCGGCGTGCGCGCGGCGCTGCTGGGCGCGCTCGGGGACCGGCTCGCCGCCGCGCTCGCGGCCGCCGGCGTCGCCGTCGACGGCGACCGCATCGCCCGGACCGGCGACCTCGCCGCGGCGGTCGCCTGGGCCGCGGGAGTGACCCCCGCCGGCGGCGCCGTGCTGCTCTCCCCCGCGGCGCCGAGCTTCGGCGCGTTCCGCGACTTCGTCCACCGTGCCGAGACGTTCCGGGACCTCGTCCTGGCGCTCCCCGGCGCCACCCCCGACGCACCCACCGGCCCGACCGAGGAGCCCCGATGACCCCCCGCGTGCTGATCGCCCCCGGCGCCGTACCGGCCGACGCCCGCGATGCGGTCCTCGCCGGCGGCGGCGTCCTCGTCGACCGGGCCGAGGACGCGGACCTCATCGTCTGGACGGCCCCGACCGACCCGACCGGGCTGCCGGCACTGCTGGCCGCCGCTCCTGGTGTCCCTGTCCAGCTGCCCTGGGCCGGCGTCGAGCCGTTCCTGCCGCTGATCGGCACCGATCGCCCCTGGGCCTGCGGCAAGGGCGTCTACGCCCCGCCCGTCGCCGAGCTCGCGCTCGGGATGCTGCTCGCGGGGCTCCGCGACCTCGTCGCCTACGGCCGGCGCACCTCCTGGAGCGCCCGCACCGGACGCAACCTCGCCGGCGCGCGCATCACGCTGGTCGGCGGCGGCGGGATCTCGCAGGAGCTCGCGCGGCTGCTCGAGCCGTTCGCGCCGCGGCTCACGGTGGTGCGGCGCGACCCCGACCTGCCGTTCCCCGGCGCCGAGCGGGTCCTGCCCGTCGCGGCGCTCCGCGAGGCGGTGGCCGACGCCGACGCGGTCGTGCTGGCCCTCGCGCTCACCGCGGAGACCCGCGGTCTCGTCGACGCGGAGGTCCTGGCCGCGATGCGCCCCGACGCCTGGCTCGTGAACGTCGCCCGCGGCGGGGTGGTCGTGACCGACGACCTCGTCGCGGCGCTGCGCGACGGGACGATCGGTGGCGCGGCGCTTGACGTCACCGACCCCGAGCCGCTTCCCGACGGTCACCCGCTGTGGTCGCTGCCGACCTGCCTCATCACGCCGCACGCCGGCAGCACGCTCGCGATGAACGTGGCGCTGATCGCCGAGCGGACGCGGGCGAACGTCGCCCGCCTGGCCGCCGGTGAGCCGCTGCTGGGACTCGTGGACCCCGCCGCCGGCTACTGACCGCGGTGATCGCCGCGGCTCAGGGCCGGAACTCTGCGCCCCGGCCGACGATGCGGCGCGAGCGGTTCAGCGCGTCGACGTAGGCGATGGCCGAGGCCTCGACGACGTCGGTCGAGACGCCGCGGCCCGTGAACCGCGCCCCGGCCTCGTCCGCGATCGTCACGGTCACCTCGGCCAGCGCGTCGAGGCCGCCGGTGACCGCCCCGACCTGGTAGCTGACGAGCCGCACGTCCTCCCGTCCGAGACCGCGCCGGATCGCCCGGCAGGCCGCGTCGACCATCCCGTCGCCGGTCTCGGTCACCTCGACCTCGCGCGGCCCGTCGCCGGGCCCGGCGTGGAGCCGTAGCCGGATGGTCGCCGTCGGGGTCCGGTCCGAACCCGACGTGACCTCGATGCCGACGAGCGCGTCGTCGTCCGGTGCCTCGGTCGGCCCGGTCGAGGCCAGGATCGCCGCGAGGTCCTCCGAGCTGACGAGCCCCTTGCGGTCCGCGAGCTCCTTGAACCGGGCGAACGCGGCCTGCCCCTCGGCGTCGTCGAGCTCGTAGCCCAGCTCGGCGACCGCGTTGAAGAACGCGTGGCGTCCCGAGTGCTTCCCGAGCACGATCTGCGACCCGGCCGCGCCGACGTCCTCGCTCCGCATGATCTCGTAGGTCAGGCGGTCGGCGAGCACGCCGTGCTGGTGGATGCCGGACTCGTGGGCGAAGGCGTTCTCGCCGACGACCGCCTTGTTCTTCTGGACCGTGTAGCCGGTGAGGCTCGAGACCAGCCGCGACGTGCGCGTCAGCTCGCGCGTGTCGAGGCCGTGGTCGATGCCGAGCAGGTCCGCCCGTGTCCGGATCGCCATCACGGTCTCCTCGAGCGAGCAGTTCCCCGCCCGCTCGCCGAGCCCGTTCACCGCGACCTCGACCTGGCGGGCGCCGGCGCGGACCGCCTCGAGCGAGTTCGCGACGGCGAGCCCGAGGTCGTTGTGGCAGTGGACGCTGAGCACGACGCCCTTCGCGTCGATCGCCGGGACGCGGCGGCGCAGCTCGGCGATCATCCGACCGAAGTCGTGCGGGAGCGCGTACCCGACGGTGTCCGGGATGTTCACCGTCGTCGCGCCGGCCTCGATGGTCGCGGCCACGATGTCGACGAGGAAGTCGAAGTCGGTCCGGGTCGCGTCCTGCGGCGAGAACTCGACGTCCGGCGTGAACGACTTCGCGAGTCGGACCCCGCGGACCGCCTGCTCGAGGATCTCCTCCTCGGTGGCGTGCAGCATGTGCTTGCGGTGGATGTCCGACGTCGAGATGAAGACGTGGATGCGACCGCGACGCGCGGGCCCGATGGCCTCGGCGGCGGTCGTGATGTCCCCCTCGACGGCGCGCGCGAGTGCCGCGATCACCGGCGGCTCGCGGTCGTCGGTCGCGCCGTCGCGGCCCGCCGGGCCGGCCGCGACGCGCGGGGCGTTCCCGATCTGCTCGGCGACGGCGCGGACGGCGTCGAGGTCACCGGGCGAGGCGACGGGGAAGCCGGCCTCGATCACGTCGACGCGGAGGCGGGCGAGCTGCTCGGCGATCTCGAGCTTCTCGTGGGCGTCGAGCGAGATGCCGGGCGACTGCTCGCCGTCGCGCAGCGTCGTGTCGAAGATCGTGACGTCGGGTGCGGCGGTGGCCGCGACGGACTCATCCGCGGGGCGGGACATGGGGTGCTCCTGGTGCGGGCTGCGGGAGGGGCGGTGGGTCCCCGAGGTCCTGCCGCCGCGGTCGCCGCCCGGGGTGGCGGCGCCGCGGCGTCAAAGCAGCAGCAGCGCCAGCGAGATGAGGAGCGCCGGCACGCAGACGCCGGAGACCGCCTCGCGGGCGGTCTCGACGGCGTGGGTCACGGCGGTCATGGCGCGGGAGTCTCGCGCGGTCCGCCGCGGGATGCACGGCGGCCCCGGGGGGCCGTGCGCTCCGCGCACGGCTGCGCCGGTACCGTCGCGCTCCGGCGCCCGCTGCCCCGCGTCGGCCCCCGCCGCACCGCTCGGAGGACCCGTGCCGCTCCCGGCCGTCATCCCCCCGCCACCGATCCAGGCCCTCGAGCTCGGGCCGCTCACGGTCTACCTCTACGGCATCGTCATCGCGTTCGGCGCCTACCTCGCGCTGCGGTGGACCGTCAGTCGGTACGCGGAGCTCGGCGGCGACGCCGACCTCGCGGAGCGGGCCGGCCTCGCGGCCCTGCTGTTCGGGTTCGCCGGCGCGCGCATCGCGTTCGTCCTGCCGCGCCTCGACCGTTTCCTCGCCGACCCGCTCTCGATCGTGCGCATCTGGGAGGGCGGCCTCGCCGTGTTCGGCGGCCTCGTCGCCGGGACGCTGGCCGTCATCGTCGTCACGCGCCGCGGCGGCGGCAGCGTGCCGGCGATGGCCGACGCCGTCGCGCCGGGTCTCCCGCTCGCGCAGGCGATCGGCCGGTGGGGCAACTACTTCAACCAGGAGCTGTACGGCCGCCCGACCGACCTGCCGTGGGCGCTCGAGGTCGAGCCGGGACGCCGCCGCCCCGGCTTCGCGGACGCCGAGACCTTCCACCCCACGTTCCTGTACGAGTCGCTCTGGAACCTCGCGCTCGTCTGGCTGATCATGCGGCTCGACCGGCGCGGCCGGCTGCCGCGCGGCGCGCTGATCCTCGTCTACGCGGTCGGGTACGGCGTCGGCCGGTTCCTCGTCGAGCTGCTGCGGATCGACACCGCCGAGCGGTACGCCGGGCTGTCGCGGAACAACTGGGTCGCGCTGCTGGTCGCCGTCGGCGGCGTGGTCGGGCTGCTGCGGCTGCGCGGACGGGCGTCGGACGGCGGTGACGCGGGCGACGCTGGCGACGCCGGCGCGGGCGACGCCGGCGAGGACGCGGACCGTCCGGCCGGTGAGGAGGGGACCTCCGCCCCGTCCGAGGACGCCCCCGCGTCGTAGCGTCCCCCGGGGCGGATGGGGGTCCGCCGGGACCGCCGTGGCCCGCCCGGGAGGCACGCCATGGCCGTCGTCATCACCGGGTTCCGACCCACCCCCGACGCCCGCGCCGCCGTCGCCCGCGCGGTCGAGGAGTGCCGCCTGCGCGGCGCGACCCTCGTCGTCGTCCACTCGATGCGGGGCGGCGAGCGGGACGACCTCCGCCGGGTCCACGAGGAGCGCGAGGAGTTCGAGCGCCTCGACGCCGAGCTGACGGCGGCCGGCATCCCGTTCGAACTGGTCGGGCTGGCACGGGGCAACTCGCCGGCCGAGGACCTGATCCTCGAGGCCCGGGCCCGCGACGCCGACCTCGTCGTGATCGGCATGCGGCGGCGCTCGCCGCTGGCCGAGGCGCTGCTCGGCTCGACGGCGCGGGAGGTCCTGACCGGGGCCGGGCGGCCGGTGCTGGCGGTCAGCGCGGATCGCTAGCGGCCCCGCCGTTCGACCCTCACCCCTGATCCGGCTCCGACCGCATCGCCGCGGGCAGCCCCGCCCCGACGGCGTGCACACCCCCGTCGCAGTGGACGACCTCGCCGGTGACGCCGGGCGTCCACGTGCTGAGCAGGGCGCAGACCGTGCGGGCCACGGGCGTCGCGTCGCGGGCGTCCCAGCCGAGCGGCGCCCGCTCCTCCCAGACCGGCTCGAACGTCTCGAAGCCGGCGATGCCGTGGGCCGCGATGGTGTGCAGCGGCCCCGCAGAGACGAGGTTGACGCGGATCCCGCGCGGCCCGAGGTCGCGGGCCAGGTATCGGTTCGCCGACTCGAGGCCGGCCTTCGCGACGCCCATCCAGTCGTAGCCGGGCCAGGCGACCGTCGCGTCGAAGTCCAGCCCGACGATCGACGGCGCCTCGCCCCTCGCGAGCAGGTCGGCGAACCCGGCCCCGAGCGTGACCAGCGAGTAGGTCGAGACCTGGACCGCGGTGGCGACGTCCTGCCACGACGCGGTGAGGAAGTTGCCGCCGAGGGCCGTGTCAGGTGCGAACGCGATCGCGTGCAGCACCCCGTCGAGCGCCCCCCAGCGGCCGTCGAGCTCGGCCGCGACCGCGGCGACGTCGGCGGCGGAGGTCGCGTCGAGCTCGAGCACGTCGACCTCGCGCGGCAGCCGCGTCGCGGCCCGCTGCGTCAGACGCCGGCCGCGGCCGAACCCGGTCAGCACGACCTCGGCGCCCGCGCCGAGCGCCTGCTCGGCGACGTGGAACGCGATGGAGCGCGTGTCCAGCACGCCGGTGATCAGGAGCCTGCGTCCCTCGAGCAGCATCGCCGCCCTCCTCGGTCTCGGTCTCGGTCTCGGTGTCGGTCTCGGTCGGTCTCGGTCGGTCAGGTGGTGAGCTCGGCGACGGTCTCGGCCGTCGCGACGACGACGGCCATCGCCACGCCGGCGTCGTGCGACAGCGAGCAGGCCAGCGCGGTCCGGCGCCCGTCGACCCACAGCTCGGGCGCGCCGTCGTGGTCGGTGCGGACCTCGACGGCCAGCAGCGCCGGGCCGCGGCCGCGCAGGGCCTTCCGGGCCGCCTCCTTCGCGGCGAACCGGGCGGCCAGGCGCTCGACGGCGACGTCATCGTCGGGGTCGACGCCGCCGCGCACCGCGTCCGCGAGCTCGGCCGCGGTGAAGATGCGCTCGCGGGCGCCCGGCCGGTCGGCGACGAGCCGACGCATGCGCTCGACGCTGACGACGTCGCATCCCACCGACGGCCCGGTCATGCGTCGGGGTCCGCGCCGCCGTGCGCCGGCGAGAAGTCGTCGGCGGTCGTGGTCCCCGCGAGCTCGGCCAGCCGGGCCTGCAGCGCGAGGTTGAAGGTCCGGCGCGAGCCGCCGTCCTGCGCCGGCGGGGCCAGCGCCGGACCGAACCGGACGACGACGCGGCCGCCGCGGAGCCGCGGCCGGCGCCCGATCGGCCAGACGTCGTGGATGCCGGCGACCGCCACGGGGACGACCGGGACCTGGGTCGCGGCCGCGAGGCGGGCGAGACCGCTGCGCAGGCGGTGCACCCGGCCGTCGCGGCTGCGCGAACCCTCGGGGTAGATGACGATGCAGGCGTCGCGCTCGCGGAGCAGCCGCTCGAGCAGCCCCATCGCCTCGGCGTCGGCCCCGCCGCGGTGCAGGGGCACCATGCCCATCCGCGGCAGCAGCGGGCCGAGGACCGGCCAGTCGATGAGCCGCCGGTCGCCGAGGAAGTGCATCGGCCGCGGCACGGCGGTCCCGATGGCCGGCGAGTCGGCGTGGGACTGGTGGGTGCTCGCGATCAGCACCGGACCGGTCATCGGCACGTGCTCGCGGCCCTCGACCTCGAGCCGGAGCCACCGCCGCAGCACGGGTCGGAGCAGCCCCGCGACCCGGGCCTGGACGGTCGGGACCAGCTCGTCGGCCGGCGTCGCCCGCGCCACGGAGGTCACTGCGGGAGGTTGTCGTGGACGAACCCGCGGGGCGGGCCGTCGCGCAGCGCCCGGAGGAGGCCCAGCAGCGCCTCGCGGCTCTCCTCGGGCCGGACGATCTCGCTGACGCTGCCGCGACCTGCCGCCACGCCGACGTCCATCGCGTCCTCCCGGTACCGGGTCATCAGCTCGTCGCGCCGCTCGGGGTGCCGCTCGAGCTCGCGCCGGAACACCAGGTCCGCCGCACCCTCTGCGCCGAGCACCGCCAGCTCGGCACCCGGCCATGCGAGGACCGCGTCGGCGCCGATGCTCCGCGAGTTCATCACGATGTACGCGCCACCGTAGGCCTTGCGCAGGACCAGGCTGACGCGCGGGACGGTGGCGCTCGTGAAGGCGTGCAGCAGCTTCGCGCCGCGCCGGATGACCGAGCCGTGCTCCTGCTCGGACCCCGGCATGAACCCGGGGACGTCGACGAGCACGACCAGCGGCAGTCCGAACGCGTCGCACATCCGGACGAACCGGGCGCCCTTCTCGCTGGCGGTCGCGTCGAGCACCCCGGCCAGCCACGCCGGCTGGTTCGCGATGACGCCGACGCTCCGGCCGTCCATGCGGGCGAACCCGATGACGAGGTTCCGGGCCCATCGCTCCTGCAGCTCGAGGAAGCTCCCGCCGTCGACGACGCCGGCGATGACGTCGCGGACGTCGTAGGGGGCGCGGGGATCGCGCGGGACCGCGGCGCCCGGGTCGTCGTGGGCCGGCGGGGCGGGATCGACGACCGGGGCCGGCAGCCAGGCCGCGGACGGGAGGTAGGAGAGGACGCGGCCGGCCAGCGCCAGCGCCTCGTCGTCGTCGGCGGCCAGCAGGTGCGCGCTGCCGGTCCGCGCGCCGTGGACCTCGGGGCCGCCCAGCGTGCGCGCGTCGACGTCCTCGCCGGTGACGGCGCGCACGACGCGGGGACCGGTCAGGAACATCGTGGCCGCGTCACTCATGATGGTGAGGTCCATCAGCGCCGGCGAGTACACGGCCCCGCCGGCGCAGGCGCCGAGCACGACCGAGAGCTGCGGCACGCGGCCCGACGCCGCGACGTTCGCACGGAACACCGCGCCGTAGCCGTCCAGCGCCGCGACGCCCTCCTGGATGCGGGCTCCGCCCGAGTCGTTGATGCCGATGACCGGGGTCCCGCCGCGGAGCGCCCGGCCGATCGTCTCGGCGATGCGGTCGGCGTGGGCCTCGCCGAGCGAGCCGCCGAGCACGTAGCGGTCCTGGGCGAAGACGTGGACCGGTCGACCGGCGAGGGTGCCGGTGCCCGCGACGACGCCGTCGCCGGGGACGCGCTTGCGCTCGAGGCCGAAGCCGGTCGCGCGGTGGACGCGGGCCGATCCGAGCTCGAGGAACGAACCGGCGTCGAGCAGCCGCTCGACCCGGCTGGCCGCAGCGTCGGGCTGGCGCAGGTCCGCGGCGCCGACGTCGCCGAGCTCGGCGCCCAGCTCCGCCCCCGCGGCCAGCGCCGCCCCGGGATCCGGCACCTTCGCGCTGGCCACGTCAGGCCGCCGTCAGGACCAGGGCGGCGTTCTGGCCGCCGAAGCCCATCGAGGCCGAGATGACGGCCCGCAGCCCGACCTCGCGCGGGGCGCCGGCGACCACGTCGAGGTGGATGTCCGGGTCCTGCGTGGCGAGGTTCGCCGTCGGCGGGACCCGGCCCTCGCGCAGCGCCATCGCGGCGAGGATGGCCTCGACCGCACCGGCCGCGCCGAGGAGATGGCCGGTGACCCCCTTCGTCGACGTCACCGCCAGCCGGTCGACGTCCGACCCGAACACGGCGTGCAGCGCTCGGGCCTCGGCGGCGTCGTTCAGCGGCGTCGAGGTGCCGTGGGCGTTGTGGTGGCCGATGTCGGCCGGCGACAGCCCCGCGTCCTCGATCGCCCGCCGCATCGCGAGCACCGCACCCGCACCGTCCTCCGGCGGGGCGGTGGCGTGGTGGGCGTCGGCCGACGCGCCGCAGCCGGCGACGACGAACAGCGGTGCCGCCCCGCGGGCCGCCGCGTGGGCTCGGGACTCGAGGACGAGGACGCCGGCCCCCTCCCCCATCACGAAGCCGTCCCGGTCGACGTCGAACGGCCGCGACGCCGTCGACGGGTCGGGGTTCGTCGAGAGGGCGCCCATCTGCGCGAACGCGCTCATCGCGATCACCGTGATGCCGGCCTCGACGCCGCCGGCCAGGACGACGTCGGCCGTGCCGGACGCGATGAGGTCGCGTCCGACGTGGATCGCGGACGCCCCGGCGGCGCAGGCCGTGTTCACCGTCAGGTTCGGGCCGCGGGCGTGCGTGCGGATCGCCATCGTCCCGGCCGCGGTGTTCGAGAGCATCCTCGGCACGAACAGCGGGCTGACCCGTGACGGCCCCTCGGCGGCGAGGCGGGCGTACTCGGACTCCCACGTCTCGCCGCCGCCGATGCCCGAGCCCATCACCACGCCGACCCGGTCGGGGTCGGTCGCCGTGACGACGTCCGGGTCGTCCGCGCCGACGAGGCCCGCCTGAGCCAGCGCCTCGCGCGTCGCGAGAAGCGCGAGATGCGTGAACCGGTCGAGCCGGCGGGTCGTGCCGCGGCCGAGCTCGGCGTCTGCGTCGAACGACGGGGCGCGGCAGCTGATCGCGACGGGCGCCCCGGCCGCGGCCAGCCGCTCGTCGCGGGCGGCCGCGGTGCGGCCGGCGAGGACCCCCTCCCAGGTGGCGGCGACGCCGCGGCCGGCGGGCGTGATGGCGCCCATGCCGGTGACGACGACGTCCCGGTCGCCCCCGCGGGTCCCGCCGGCGGGGCTCACGCCTGGCGCTCCCGAACCTTCGCGACCGCGTCGCCGACGGTCCGGACCCCCTCGAGGTCCTCGTCGCCGAGCTTCACGCCCACCCTGTCCTCGAGGACGAGGGTCAGCTCGACGACGTCGAGCGAGTCGAGACCGAGGGCCTCGAACGTCGCGTCGGCGGTGACCTCGTCGGCGGGGACGCTGAACTCCCCGGCGAGGATGGTGCGGAAGGTCTCGAGCAGGTCGTCGCTCATCGGTGCTCCTCCGGTCTCGGTGCGGTCGGGTCGGTGGTCGTGGTGTCAGCCGGCGCGCGGGCGCGCGTCGGGCGGTGCCTAGATCGCGAAGCCGCCGTCGACGGGCAGCACGACGCCGGTCGTTGCGGACGCGCCGGGAGAGGCCAGGTACGCGATGGCCTGCGCGACCTCCTCGGGGGTGACGGCGCGTCCGATCGGGGCGCCGGCGACCAGCGCGTCGCGGGCCTCGTCGGGCAGCGCGGCGGTCATCGCGCTCTCGACGTAGCCGGGCGCGACGGCGTTCACGGTGATCCCCTTGCGCGCCACCTCGCGGGCGAGCGAGCGCGTCATGCCGATGAGCCCGGCCTTCGCCGCACCGTAGGCGACCTGGCCCGCGTTGCCACGGAGCGCGACCACCGACGAGACGCTGACGATGCGGCCGTGCCGGGCCCGGAGCATCGGCCGCAGCGCGGCCCGTGTCACCAGGTAGGCGCCGCGGAGGTTCGTGTCGAGGACGCGGTCGAACTCGTCGGGCTCGAGGCGGAGCAGCAGCTGGTCCCCGGTGACCCCCGCGTTGTTCACGAGCACGGCGAGCGTGCCGAGCGCCGTCGCCGCCTCGACCGCGGCCTCGACCGACGCGGGGTCGGTGACGTCGAGGTGGACGGCGGTCGCGTCGGGCGCCAGCTCGTCGGCCAGCGCCGCGGCCGCGGCCGCGTCGGAGCGGTACCCGACGACGACGTGGCAGCCGGCGGCGGCCAGCGCACGGCAGGTCGCCGCGCCGATGGCGCCGGTGGCCCCCGAGACGATGGCGACGCGGTCGGCGCTCACCGGCCGCCCCACGTGACGAGGCAGGAGCCCCACGTCAGGCCGCCGCCGAACGCCGTCAGCAGCAGGCGGGTGCCGGGTTCGAGGCGGCCCTGCGCGCGGGCGTCTGCGAGCGCGAGCGGGATCGACGCCGCCGAGGTGTTGCCGTGGCGGTCGACCGAGATCTGGCACCGCTCCTCGGGCAGCCCGAGGCGCTCGGCGACGGCCGCGAGGATGCGGAGGTTCGCCTGGTGGCCGACCATGAGGTCGACGTCGGCGACCGTCCGTCCGGCGGCGGCCAGCACCGCCTGCGACGACGCCGTCATCCGGGCGACGGCGTGGCGGTAGACGTCGCCGCCGCGCATGCTCATGCGCGACGAGGGGTCCGCGTGGGCGACGGGGTCGAACGGTTCGCGGGCCGCGCCGGCCCGCATCCAGAGCATCGAGATGTCCGAGCCGTCGGACCCGAGGTCGAAGGGCCCCAGCTCGGCGCCGTCCTGCGCGCGCAGGACGACCGCCCCCGCGCCGTCGCCGAAGAGCACGGCGATCGAGCGGTCGCCCGGGTCGACGTACCGCGTCAGCGTCTCGGCGCCGACCAGCAGGACGGTCGCGCCGGTCTGCGCCAGCCGCGACCCGACGTCGAGGCCGTAGACGAACCCGCTGCAGGCGGCGTTCAGGTCGAAGGCCGCGACCTCGAGCCCCAGCCCCGCCGCGACCGCCGGCGCCGTCGCCGGGATCGGATGGTCCGGCGTCGTCGTCGCGACGATCAGGACGTCGACGTCCGACGGCGCGAGACCCGCGTCCGCGAGCGCCGCGCGGGCCGCGGCCAGCGCCATGTCGCTGGTCGCCTCCTCCGGCGCCGCGTGACGGCGCTCGGCGATGCCGGTCCGGCTGCGGATCCACTCGTCCGAGGTGTCGAGGTGCTGCGCGAGGTCGTCGTTCGTGACGACACGCTCGGGCAGGTACGCACCGAGTCCGACGATGGCGACCGGACGGGCGCTCATGCGGAGGCCTCCGCGCCGGCGCCGAGGACGCCCGCGAGCTCGCGGACGGCGTCAGGGGTCGCGGCGGAGTGGACGCGCAGGCCGGGGACGGTCCGCTTCGCGAGGCCGGCCAGCACCCGCCCGGGTCCGACCTCGACGAGGTCGGTGACGCCCTGCCGCTCGAGCAGCAGCTGGACCTCGCGCCACCGCACCGGCGCGAGGATGCCGTCGACGAGCGAGGCGACGACCTCGGCCGCCGTCCTGAGCACGCGGACGAGGGAGCCGCTCACGACCGGCACCGCGGGGTCCACCGGCGTCTCCGCCGCGGCGGCGTCCCGGACCGGTCCGACGGCGGACGCCATCGCCGGCGCGTGGAAGGGGCCCTCGATGTCGAGCGGCAGGAACCGGCCGCCGCGGGCGTCGACGAGCTCGCGGGCCCGCGCCAGCGCGGCGGTGTCGCCCGAGACGACGACCTGGCCGGGTGCGTTGTCGTTCGCGGCGGTCAGGCCCTCGACCTCGTCGACCAGCGCGGCGACGGCGTCGGGGTCCAGCCGGACCACCGCCGCCATCCCGCCGGGGGCCGCCGTGCAGGCCTCGGCCATCGCGCGGCCGCGCGCGGCGACGAGGCGGGCGATCGCGGGGACCGGGAGGACGCCGGCGGCGGAGGCGGCGGCGTACTCGCCGAGGCTGTGACCGGCGACGAGGAGCGGTCGGACGCCGGCGCGGACCAGGGCCGACCAGCTCGCGAGCGACGCGGCGAGGAGGACCGGCTGCCCGCGACGGGTCGAGCGGCCGGTGTCCTCGCGCCCGCCCTCGGCCAGGACGTCGAGGTCGCTGGCCGCGCTGACGGCGGCGAGCACCCCGTCGGGATCGTCGTCCCGCCAGGCCGCGGTGCAGCCGACCTCGAACGAGCCCTGGCCCGGGAACACGGCGGCGAGGCGCACTCTGACCTCCGGGGGTGGCGGGCGCCTGCGGAACGCCGGCCGGGGTGCGATGATGCCGGACGGGTCGCGCCGGACCGGCGCACCCGGACGACCAACGCGCGTTCAAACTTGGAGCGGACGCTCAAGAGGATCCGGGGCCGCCGTGGCGGCCGGGGAGGGCGCATGGGCGGCATCCTGCTCGGGCACGCGGCGGCGGTCTGGTTCCTCGCCGGGCTGTCCTGGACCGTCCAGCTCGTGAACTACCCGCTGATGGCGCGGGTCGGGGCCGAGCGGTTCCCCGCCTACGAGGCCGGCCACGCCCCCCGGATGGCGCTGGCGGTCGGGCCGGCCTGGGCGGTCGAAGGGGTGACGACCCTCTGGCTGCTGCTCGCCCCACCACCGGGCGCGCCGGCGTGGCTGGTCTGGGCCGGCGCGGTCTGCGCCGCGGTGCCCGTCGCGGTGACGCTGGCGTTCAGCGTGCCGGCCCACACGCGGCTGGCCCGAGGGTTCGACGCGGCCGTGCACCGGCGGCTGGTCCGCACGCACACCCTGCGGACCGCCGGGTGGACGGCGCACGGCGTCGTCGCGCTGGCGCTGCTGGCCGCCTGACGCCCTCGGCGTCCCGGCGCGGCCGGGACGGTCCCGCCTCAGGGCAGCGAGATGGCGCGACCCTCACGGGCGCCGATGCGGTCCGAGACCTGGGCCAGCACGTCCGGCGGCAGCGGCGCGTCCAGCGCCAGCGCCATGATCGCCTCGCTGCGGTCCGCCCGGCGACCGACCTGCGCGGCGGCGATGTTCACGCCGGCCTCGCCGCAGGCCGTCCCGATCGCCCCGATGACGCCGGGGCGGTCCTCGTACCGGAAGAACGCCATGTGGGCGGTCGGCTCGACGTCGATCGGCGTGCCCCAGACCTCGACGATGCGGGCCCGGTCGCCCGGCTGCAGCACGGTCCCCGCGACGCGGACCGTCGTGCCGTCTCGGCGGACGGCGCTGGCGCGGATCAGCGAGACGTAGTCCCCCGACTGCGGGTCGTTCACGTCGCGGACCGTGATGCCGCGGTGCTCGGCCATCAGCGGGGCGTTGACCAGCGTCACCGGCTCGCCCGACGCCGCCGAGAGCAGGCCGCGCAGGACGCCGATGCCGAGGATGCGGCAGTCGGCGGCCGCGATCGCCCCGAGGAACTCGACGGTGACGCTCCCCGTGATGCCGTCGTCGGCGAGCACGGTGAGCAGCCGGCCGAGGTGGTCGGTCAGCGGCAGGAACGGACGCAGCTCGTCGTCGAGCGGCCCGCCCTGCATGTTGATCGCCGACGGCACGAACTCGCCGGCCAGCGCGAGGTTCACGAACTCGGCGACCTGGGTGCCGGCCTTGTCCTGCGCCTCCTCGGTCGAGGCGCCGAGGTGCGGCGTGACCACGACGTTCGGGAGTCCGAACAGCGGCGACTCGGTGACGGGCTCCTTCGCGAACACGTCGATGGCGGCGCCGCCGAGCCTTCCCTCGCGCAGCGCGTCGGCGAGCGCGGCCTCGTCGATGAGGCCGCCGCGGGCGACGTTCAGCAGCAGCGCCCCGGGTCGCATCAGGGCCAGCCGCGACGCGTCGAGGAGGTTCGCCGTGTCCGGCGTCTTCGGCAGGTGGACGGTGACGACGTCGGCCCTGGCGAGCACGGCCTCCACCGACGGCAGCAGCTCGACCTCGAGCCGCGCGGCCCGCTCGGGCGAGATGAAGGGGTCGTAGGCGACGACCTCCATCCCGAAGGCCTGGAGGCGCTCGGCGACGAGCGCCCCGATCCGGCCGAGACCGAGGACGCCGAGGGTCTTGCCGTACAGCTCGACGCCCGACCAGCGGCTCCGCTCCCAGCGACCCGCGACGAGGGCGCCGTGGGCCTGGGGGACGTTGCGGGCCAGCGCCAGCAGCAGGGCGACCGTGTGCTCGGCGGCCGAGACGATGTTCGACTGCGGGGCGTTGCAGACGATGATGCCGCTGCGGGTCGCCGCGTCGACGTCGACGTTGTCGAGGCCCACGCCGGCGCGAGCGATGACCTTGAGGTTCCGGCCGGCCGCGATCACGTCCGCATCGACCTGCGTCTGGGACCGGACGACGATGGCGTCGTACTCCCCCACCACCCGGAGCAGCTCGTCCTTCGACAGGTCGGTCAGGACGTCGACGTCGTGGTCGACGGCCAGGGTCTCGACGCCGGCGGGCGCCAGGGGGTCTGCGACGAGGACCTTCACGCGCGCTCCGCTCTACGGAGGAGCGAGCCTAACGGCGCCGGCCGTCCGCCCCCGACGGCGCGTCGGCCGACGGTCCGTCGCCGCGCGGCGCGTCGGCCAGCGGCGCGGCGACCCCGGCCGGCCCCGGCGTCGCGAGACGGTTGACGAGCGTCGGCGTGGCGCGCCGCACGTACTCGTCGATCTCGGCGACCACGTCCATGGGCAGGTCCTGCTCGGCGAGGGCGGCGAGCATGTGCGTCGCCCACCGGCCGGCCGCGGACGGGTCGATCGGGAACGGGGCGTGGCGCATCCGCAGCCGAGGGTGCCCCCGCTCGTCCGAGTAGACGGTCCCCGCCCCGAAGTACTGCGCGAGGAACAGCGCGAGGTGCCGCTTGCCGGGCTCGAGGTCCTCGGGGTACATCGGCCGGAGCACCGCGTCGTGCTCGACCCGCGCGTAGAACGCGTCGACGAGGCGGACGAAGGCCTCGGGACCCCCGGCGCGCTCGGACGCCGTCGGTCCGGTCACAGCGCCCGCTCGAAGTAGGCGATGTCCAGGTACTGCCCGAACTTGTGCGCCGCCTGCGTCAGCGTCCCGCGGTGGACGAACCCCTGCGAGAGGTGGAAGCGGACCGACGGCTCGTTCGGGACCGTGATGATCGCGAAGGCCCGGTTCATCCGCCCCTCCGCCGCGAGTCGCGGGAACAGCGCGCCGTAGAGCGCCGACCCGATCCCGCCTCGACCCTCGTCCGGCGCGACGTAGATGGAGAGCTCGACCGACCGGTCGTAGGCCGGCTTCGGGCGGAAGCGGTGCGTCTCGACGTACCCGACGACGGCGCCAGCGCGCTCGGCGACGAGCAGGTGGTACGGACCACCGAGCACCTCGGCCTCGAAGCGGTCGCGCCACTCGCGGGGGGTCCGGACCTCGGTGCTGACGGTCACGGTCGTGCGCAGCGTGAAGTGCGTGAAGATCGCGGCGACCGCGGGGAGGTCGTCGTGCGTGGCGTCGCGGACGACCACGCCGGCGTCCGCGCGCGGCGCCACCGCCCGCTGCTGCGCGTCCATCGTCATGGGGTCGTCCCGTCGTCCCGCCGGGCGTCCGACCCGCGCCGTCGGCGCCGGTCGAGCCGCTCCCGCCATCGCTCCTCGAGGGCGGCGAGCCGGGCCGCCGCCTCCGCCATGGTCGGTGCCCCGCCGCCGAGCCGCGCCGGCACCCATCGCGCCCCCGACGGTAGGCCGTCGGGGTACCGGTGCTGCAGACGGTCGAGCATGGCCGCCATCTCGTCGCGCAGCGCGGCGGTGACCGCGGCCGGGTCGGCGTCCGGCGGGACCACGCGGGCCGGTCCGTACGCGACCAGCACCGGCAGACGCCACGCCGGGCGGTAGGGGCCGTAGACCGGCAGTGCCCGCTGCGTCCCCCAGGACACGGCCGGCACCAGCGGTGCGCCGGCCAGCTGGGCCATCCGCACGGCCCCGGTCTTGAACGGCAGCAGCTCGAGGGACTCCGAGATCGTCTGCTCGGGGAGGACGCCGATCAGCTCGCCGCGGTGCAGCGCCGCCACGGCCGCGTCGAACGCGTGCGACCCGGCTCCGCGCTCGACGGGGATGTGCTCGGCGGCCCGCATGATCGTCCCGAGGACCGGCGTCCGGAACAGCGAGGCCTTGCCGAGCAGCCGGATGGGCCGGGCGAGCCGCTCGTAGGGGGCGCGGCCGACCGTGAAGAAGTCGACGTAGCTGAGGTGGTTCGCGATCAGGACGGTCCCGCCGCGGAGCGGCACGTGCTCGAACCCCTCGACCTCGACGCGCCACCGCAGCAGCCCCATGAGGCCGAACACGACGGCGACGACCAGCCGGTACAGCCGGCCCGGCCGCGGAGCGTCCTCCCGCGCGCCGGGGTCGGCGCCCGCGCGCGGGCCGTCGTCCGCGCCCGTCACGCGGCGCCGCCCCCGCGGCCCTCGCCCCACGCGCGGATCCGCGCCTCGTGCTCGGCGAGCACGTCGGCGTGGGGCCGGGCCCCACCGCCGAGCCGCGCCGGCACCCACGGCGCGCCTGCGGGCAGCCCGTCGGGGTACGCGCGCTGCACGTCGGCCAGCTGCGCCGCGACCGCGTCGCGCAGGCGCTCGGTCAGCGCGACGGCGTCCTCCCCCGGCCGCGGGGTCAGCGGCGGCAGGAACCGGGCGGTGACCGGCAGCCCGAGCATGCGGCGGCCGTGTCCCGTCTTCGTGAGGAACCGGTGCGAGCCCCATCCGACGCAGGGGACGACCGGCGCACCGGTCTCGATGGCCAGGCGGGCTACCCCGCTGCGGAACGGCAGCAGGTCGAAGGACTCGGAGATGGTCTGCTCGGGCGCGATCGAGACGAGGTCGCCGCAGCGCAGGGCCTCCGCGGCGGCCGAGAGCGCCCCGGCCCGCGCGGTCGTCGAGCCACGGTCGACGCAGATCGCGGCGACCCAGCGGGGCACCCACCCGATCCACCGGCTGTCGCAGACCTCGCGCTTCGCGAGGAACCGCACTGGTCGGTGCAGCCGGAGCACCGGCCCCCAGGCCAGCATGATGAAGTCCGTGTAGCTGTGGTGGTTGAACGCGATCAGCGCCGGCCCGGTCCGCGGCACGTGCTCGAGCCCCTGGACGTCGATCCGCCACCGCGCCAGCCGGAACAGCGGCACGAGGATCGCGATGATGATCCGCCAGCGCCAGTCGATCCGCCGCGGGGCGGGCGCGGTCATGGCCGGCCGCTCAGACGACCCGGCGCATGCGGGCGCGGGTCCCGTCGCTGATGCTCCGGCTGCCGCGCGTCAGCGAGATCGTCCCGCTGCGGACGAACTCGCGCAGGCCGAAGGGTCGGAGCAGGTCGACCATCGCCTCGAGCTTGCGCGGGTTCCCGGCCGCCTCGATGGTGATGGTGTCGAGCCCCACGTCGACGATCCGGGCGCGGAACACGTCGGCGATCTCGATGATCTGCGACCGGGTCTCGGGCCCGGCGTCGACCTTGACGAGCTGGAGCTCGCGGGCGACGGCGTCGTCGCCCAGCTCGATGACCTTCAGCACGTGGACCAGCTTGTTCAGCTGCTTCACGATCTGCTCGAGCTGGACCGCCTCGGTCCCGACCACGATCGTCAGGCGTGAGACCGCGTCGTCCTCGGTCGGACCGACGGCCAGCGAGTGGATGTTGTAGCCCCGCCGGGCGAACATGCCCGAGATGCGGGCCAGGACGCCGGGCCGGTTCTCGACGAGGACGCCCAGGATGTGCCGGTCGCGCGCCATCACTCACCCCCCACGTTCGCCGCTGCCAGACGCCTGGCGTGCCACTCCTCGGCCGACTCGACGACCTCGTCGTTCGAGGCGCCGGACGGGACCATCGGGAACACCATCTCGTCCGGGTCGACTCGGAACTCGACGAGGACGGGGCGGTCGGTGATCGCCGCGGCCTTCTCGACGGTCGCGGCCAGGTCCTCGACCCGCTCGACGCGGAACCCCGGGATGCCGTAGGCGTCGGCCAGCTTCATCAGGTCCGGCAGGTCCTGCGGCAGCGCGACCTGCGAGAGCCGGTCCTCGTAGAAGAGGGTCTGCCACTGCCGGACCATGCCGAGGTAGCCGTTGTTGATGACGCAGAACGCGACGGGGATGTCGTGCTGGACCGCGGTCGCGAGCTCCTGGAGCGTCATCTGGAAGCACCCGTCGCCGTCGATCGCGACGACCGGCACGTCCCGGCCGAGCCCGACCTTCGCACCGATCGCGGCCGGGACGGCGAAACCCATCGTCCCGAGCCCGCCCGAGTTGATCCACTGCCGACCGCGCGAGTACGGGATCAGCTGGCTGGCCCACATCTGGTGCTGGCCGACGCCGGCGACGTAGACGGCGTCGTCGCCCCACGCGGCGTGGATCGCGCGGATCGCGGTCTGCGGCTTCAGCACGCCCTCGTCGGGCTGCTCGCACCGCAGCGGGTGCTCGTCGGCCACCGTCCGCAGGTGGTCGCGCCAGGCTGCGGCGTCGGGGACGGACTCGTCGCCGCGGCCCTTCGCCGCGAGGTCGTCGAGCAGCTCGAGCAGCTGACCGAGGACCACCTTCACGTCACCGACGAGCGGCACGTCGACCTCGCGGTTCTTCCCGATCTCGGCCGGGTCGACGTCGACGTGGACGACCCGGGCGTGCGGCGCGAACGCGTCGAGCCGTCCGGTGACGCGGTCGTCGAACCGGGCCCCGAGGACGACCAGGAGGTCCGCCTCCTGCAGCGCCCTGATCGCCGCGTAGTGGCCGTGCATGCCCGGCATCCCGACGGCCAGCTCGTGCGTGTCGGGGATGACGCCGCGGGCCATCAGCGTCGTGACGACCGGCAGACCGAGCCGCTCGGCGAACGCGCGCAGCTCGGCGTCCGCCCCGGCCCGGACCAGCCCGCCGCCGGCGTAGATCACGGGCCGGCGCGACGAGCCGATCAGCTCGAGCGCCTCGCGGAGCATGCGGCCGTGGCCGCGGACCGTCGGGCGGTACCCCGGCAGGTCGACCTCGGGGTCCCACTCCCACTCGACGGTCGCGTTCAGGATGTCCTTCGGGAGGTCGACGAGGACCGGTCCCGGACGGCCGGTGCGCGCGACGTGGTACGCCTCCTTGATGGCGTCCCGGATGCGGTCGGCGCTGCGGACCAGCTCGTTGTGCTTCGTGATCGGCATCGTGATGCCGGTGACGTCGGCCTCCTGGAACGCGTCGGTCCCGATGGCCGTGCTCGCGACCTGACCGGTGATCGCGAGGACCGGGATCGAGTCCATCATCGCGTCGGTGAGGCCCGTCACGATGTTCGTCGCGGCCGGCCCCGACGTGACGATGCAGACGCCGACGCGGCCGGTCGCGTGCGCGTACCCCTCCGCCATGTGCACGGCGCCCTGCTCGTGACGCACGAGGACGTGGTGGATGCCGGCGTCGAGCAGCGTGTCGTAGGCGGGCATGATCGCCCCGCCCGGGTAGCCGAACACGGTGTCGACGCCGAGCGCCTCGAGGGTCCGCATGACGGCCTCGGCCCCGGTGATCCGCATGGTGACGACCTCCAGGTCCCCGGCCCCTTCACGAGAGGACCTCCCGTCGAGGGAGGTCCGCACGCGTCGGGAGGGGACGCGTGCGCTAGGGCAGTACGAGGAGACCGCGCAGGACGGCGGTCCGGCGCGCGGCGAGGACGGCCCGCTGGCGCATGCGACCCCCGATGGCGCGGTGCGGCGACCACGGCGGCCGCCGGCCGGGGAGCATAGCCCTCAAGGCCGGGCGGTCGGGCGGTCGCGGCCATCGGCGGCCACCGCCGCCCGCACGGCCGCGGCGATGCCGGGCGCGTCGAGGCCCAGGTCCGCGAGGATGCGGCCCGCGTCGCCGTGCGGCAGGAACCGGCCCGGCACGCCGAGCCGCACCACGGGCGGCGCCGCGGTCGGACCGGTCGCACGTCACCGCGGTCTCGCACGACGAAAATGGCAGCGTGGCCGAGCAAGTCGTCACGATGTTCCGGGACAACTATAACATCAAGCTGATCCACGCCGACGAGAGCGAATTGTTCCTCGGCGCGCTCGAG
>JBEARL010000007.1:0-31173 GCA_041163265.1 Actinomycetota bacterium | reverse complement strand
GACGGCCGCGACGGGCAGGACCAGCTCCTCGAGCTGCAGGGCGACCATCCGACCCTCGTCGCCCAGCTCGATCACGAGCCCCTCGGCCTCGTCGGCGATTCGGCGCAGCATCTCGGCGCGCTGCAGGACCCCCGCGATGTCGCGCAGCGTCGCCTGGTCCTCGAGCTCACGGGCGGCCAGCCCGTCGATCACCTCATCGAGCCGCGTCCGGTACCGCTCGAGCGTCGACATCGTCTGGTTCGCTCGGAACAGCACGGTCGCGACCTCATCGACGACGTACCGCACGCCGTCGAGGTAGAGGCTGACGATCCCCAGCGACTCGGACACGGCGACGACGGGCCGGCCCGTCTGGCGCGCGGTCCGCTCGGCGCTGCGGTGGCGGGTCCCCGTCTCGCTGGTCGGGACCGCGGCGTCGGGCACCAGCTGCACGTTCGCCATCAGGATGCGTCCGCCCTCGGCGTCGACGACGAGGGCGCCGTCCATCTTCGAGAGCTCGGCGATCCGCTGTCCGGTGGCGGGGACGTCGATCGCGAACCCGCCCGAGCAGAGCGCCTGCACCTGCGGGGTCGAGCCGAGGACGATCAGCGCCCCGCGCTCGGCGCGGAGGATGCGCTCGATGCCGTCCCGCAGCACCGTCCCCGGCGCGAGGAGGGTCAGGACCTCGCGCCGCGCCGCCTCGGGACCGGGAACCTCCGCCGCCATCGCACCCCCTCCGGTCGCAGCCTAACGAGACGCGCGCGGCGCGGAGCGCAGCGCGACCAGGACCTCGGCGAGGTCGGCCGCGTCCGCGGCGCGATCGGGGTCGGTCGCGGTCAGCGTCGCGCCGCGCCGCGCGCGGGCGACGCCGTCGACCTGGGCGAGGAACCCGTGGTGCCCGCCGCGGTCCGGATCCTCGAGCGTGCCCGCGGCGTGCAGCAGCACGAGGTGGGCCGCCCGACCGTCGGACTTGCGCCGCAGGACGCGCCCCAGGCGCTGCACGAGATGCCGCCGGGTCCGGAACGCCGACAGCGCCAGCGCGACGTCGGCGTCCGGGAGGTCGACGCCCTCGTCGAGCACCCGGGCCGCGACCAGCGCCGCCAGTCGCCCGCGGTCGAACCCGGCGATGCGACCGCGGCGCTCGGTCGCGTCGAGGCCGCCATGGACCGCCGCCGCGCGCACCCCCGCCGCGCGCAGCAGCCCCGCCACGTCCTCGGCCTCGGCGACCGTGTCGGTGAACGCGAGCGTGCGGTGCCCGACGAGCGCGGGAGCCAGCGCCGCCACGGCGTCGCGCTTCCGCGCGGCCCCGGCGGCGAGGGCCCGGCGCTCGCGCACGACCGCCAGGTACTCGCGAGCAGCCCGGACCTGAGGACCGTCGCGACCGCCGCGCTCGGCCTCGGCGACCATGGACGCGAGGGCCCGCAGCAGCTCGCGCGGGGCCCTCGGCAGCACCCCCGTCGCCGCGAGCGTCGACGTGAGGCGTCGGACCCGACCGTCCAGCTCGTCGTGGCGCGCGCGCTCGACGTCGGTCAGCGGCACGCCGACGAGGCTGACCTCGAAGGGTGCGATGACGTCGTCCCGGGCGGCCTCGACGTAGCCGTACCGGTGGACGACGTCGCCGAAGTACGGGGCGAGCACCTCGGCGACCCCGTCGTCCTCGCGCTCGAAGGTCGCGGTCAGCGCGAGCCGCAGCTCGAACGACGGCCGCAGCGCCGCGCCCCATGTCGGCGCGCCGAGCCGGTGGGCCTCGTCGGCCACGAGCAGGCCCGGCGCACCGCCCGGCGGATCGAGCGGCAGACCGGCCGCCGACTGCGGGGTGGCGACGACGGCGCGGTGACGGTCGAGGTCGTCATCGGAGCCGCCGCCCAGCCGGCCGATCGCTCCCCGAGGAAGGATCGCGGCGAGCTCTGCGACCCACTGGTCCTGCAGCGCCAGCCCGGGCACGAGGACCAGGACCCCGCCGCCGCGCTCGACGACCAGCCGGACCGCCGCCAGCGCCAGCCGCGTCTTGCCCGCGCCGGTCACCGCCTCGACGACGCCGCGACCGGTCGCGGTCCAGGCCGCGAGCGCCTCAGCCTGCCAGTCGCGCAGGGCCAGCGCGTCGAGGCCGGCCCGCGAGGTCGCACGGTCGACGGCGGCGACCGCGCCACCCGCGGTGCCGGCCGCCTCGGCCTCCACGACGTCGGGGTCGAGGCGCCACCGGGTCCGCCCGGCGACGGCCTCGGCCACGCAGGCCGGGTCGGCGGCGAGCGCGCGCTCGAGCGCGGCCCGCGAGCACCCCGTCGCGCCGGCGGCGCGGACGGCCCGCAGCAGCTCGGGGACGGCCAGCGGCCCGGCCCCGAGCGCCGTCCGGACCGCCTCGGTCAGCGCGGTCACGTCGGCGGGACCAGGCGCCCGCCCCGCCACGCCGCGAGGCCGTCGGCGACGAGGCCGTCGGCGACACGGAGCGCGCGGTCCGGGTCCGCCGGCCACCCGGCGGCCGCGGCGAGGTCGTCGCGCCGCACCGTCCCGGTGCGCAGCGTCGCCAGCAGCCGCCCGCGCCCCTGCCGGTCCGAGCCCTCGAACCGCGCCTGCGGCCGCGACGTCCCGGCGGTCGACGCCGCGGGGTCGGGGGCGTCGGCGCCGCCCGCGCGCCACGCGCAGCCGTGGGCGAGCGGGCAGACGTCGCACCGCGGCGACCGCGCCGTGCAGACCGTCGCGCCGAGGTCGAGGACCGCCTCGGTGTGCGCGCGACCGGACCCCGGCGGGACGAGCGCGTCGGCCAGCCGCTGCACCGCGGTCGCCCTCAGCGGCGCGCCGGCGAAGGCGCGGGACAGCACGCGGGCCGCGTTGGTGTCGACGACGCCGACGTCGCGGCCGAACGCGAGGGCCAGCACCGCCCTGGCCGTGTAGGGGCCGACGCCGGGCAGCGCCCGCAGCGCGGCGAGGTCGTCGGGGACCTCGCCGCCGTGCCGCTCGACGATCACCCGGGCGGCGGCGTGGAGGTCGCGCGCCCGGCGGTAGTAGCCGAGGCCGGCCCAGGCCTCGAGCACGTCCGCGAGCGGGTCGGCGGCCAGCGCGGCCGGGTCGGGCCACCGCGCGACGAAGGCCGCGAAGCGGGGCGCGACGCGGGCCACCTGCGTCTGCTGCAGCATCGCCTCCGAGACCAGCACCGCCCACGGGCGCCGGTCGCGCCGCCACGGCAGGTCGGGACGCACGCCCTCGCCCCAGGCGTGCAGCGCGGCGACGAGCGCCCCGTGGTCGGCGGCGACGGGCGCCGCCACCTCAGGCGGGTCGGACGAAGACGAGCCGGGCCTGCTCGGGGCTGAGCGCGACACGACCCGAGGCGCCGACGAGGGCCGGACCCGTCCCGTCGACCTCGACGCGGGCCGTCGCCCCCGCGGTCAGGCCGGCGGCGAACAGCTCGCCGATCACGGCCTCGTCGGGCTGCAGCGACTCCGAGAGGGAGTGCAGGACGATCTCGCCGGCGTCGACGTCGGCCAGCGGCACCGGGGACGGACCGTGCACGGCCGCGCCGGGGATCGGGTTCCCGTAGGGGCTGGTCGTCGGGTTGCCGAGCAGCTCGGCGATGCGGGCCTCGACGCGGTCCGAGATGACGTGCTCCCAGCGGCAGGCCTCCTCGTGGAGGTGCTCGGGCGCCAGCCCGATGACGTCCGCGAGCAGCCGCTCGGCGAGGCGGTGCTTGCGCATCACGCTCTCGGCCCAGCTGCGGCCACGGTCGGTCAGCACGACGGTCCGCTCGTCGGTCAGGTGCAGGAGCCCCTGCTCCTCGAGGCGTGACACGCCCTCGCTGACGGACGGCGCCGAGAGGTGCAGCCGCTCGGCGAGCCGCGCCCGCAGCGCCGGGACGCCCTCCTCCTCGAGCTCGAGGACGATGCGGAGGTACATCTCCGTCGAGTCGATGAGGTCGTGACCCACGGCCTCCCCCGGCTTCGGCGGCGCGTCAGCGCGTCAGGCCGTCTCCCCGCCCGGCTGCCCGCCGCCGGCGAGCTCGACCGGCGGGGAGTCCGGCGCGGTGGGCGCCTCGACCGCGCGGAACGTGACGCCCTCGCCACCCTCGGCGACGTCGGCGACGACCAGCTGCCCGGCGTGGAACTCGCCGGTCAGCAGGCGCTCGCTGAGCACGTCCTCGAGCTCGCGCTGGATGGTCCGGCGCAGCGGCCGCGCCCCGAGCTGCGGGTCGTAGCCCCTGCCGGCCAGCCACTGCTTCAGCGCGTCGGTCAGCTCGAGATCCAGGCCCTTCACGATCAGCTGGCGCTGGACCCGCGAGATCATCAGGTCGACGATGCGGACGACCTCGTCCACGGTCAGCGGGTGGAACACGATCGTGTCGTCGATGCGGTTGAGGAACTCGGGCCGGAAGTGCTTCTTCAGCTCGTCGTCGACCTGGCGCTTCATCTTGTCGTAGATCGACTGCTCGTTCGCGTCGACGAAGCCGACGGCCGGCGAGGTCAGGTTCCGCGTCCCGAGGTTCGACGTCATGATGAGGATGGTGTTCTTGAAGTCCACCGTCCGACCCTGCGCGTCGGTCAGCCGCCCGTCCTCGAGGATCTGGAGCAGGGCGTTGAACACGTCCGGGTGGGCCTTCTCGACCTCGTCGAACAGCACGACCGAGAACGGCTTCCGCCGGACCTGCTCGGTCAGCTGCCCGCCCTCGTCGTACCCGACGTAGCCCGGCGGCGACCCGATCAGCCGCGAGACGGTGTGCTTCTCCATGTACTCGGACATGTCGAGGTGGATGAGCGCGTCCTCCTTGCCGAAGAGGTACTCGGCGAGGGTCTTCGCGAGCTCGGTCTTGCCCACCCCGGACGGGCCGAGGAAGATGAACGAGCCGGAGGGGCGCTTCGGGTCCTTCAGGCCGGCCCGCGTGCGGCGGATCGCCTTCGAGACCGCTGCGATCGCCTGGTCCTGACCGATGACCCGCTTGTGCAGCTCCTCCTCCATGTGGAGCAGCTTCTCGGACTCCTCCTCGGTGAGGCGGACGACCGGGATGCCGGTCCAGGACGCGAGCACGTCGGCGATGACGTCCTCGTCGACGGTGAGGACCGTGTCCATGCCCTCGGTCCGCCACTCCTGCTCGCGGCGCTCGCGGCGCTCGGTGAGCTTGCGCTCCTCGTCGCGAAGCCCCGCGGCGCGCTCGAAGTCCTGCGCGTCGATCGCGGACTCCTTGGCGGCCCGCGTCTCGGCGATCTCGGCGTCGATCTCCTGGAGGTCCGGCGGCGTCGTCATCGAGCGGATGCGCAGGCGCGAGCCGGCCTCGTCGATGAGGTCGATCGCCTTGTCCGGCAGGAACCGGTCCGAGATGTAGCGCTCGGCGTACTCGACGGCCGCCACCAGGGCATCGTCGGTGATCGTCACGCGGTGGTGCGCCTCGTACCGGTCGCGCAGCCCCTTCAGGATCTCGACCGCGTGCTCGGCCGACGGCTGCTCGACCTTCACCGGCTGGAACCGCCGCTCGAGCGCCGCGTCCTTCTCGAGGTGCTTGCGGTACTCGTCGATGGTCGTCGCGCCGATGGTCTGCAGCTCGCCGCGGGCCAGCATCGGCTTCAGGATGCTGGCGGCGTCGATGGCGCCCTCGGCCGCACCCGCGCCGACGAGGGTGTGGATCTCGTCGATGAACAGGATGATGTCGCCGCGGGAGGTGATCTCCTTCAGCACCTTCTTCAGGCGCTCCTCGAAGTCACCGCGGTACCGCGACCCGGCGACGAGCGCGCCGAGGTCCAGCGTGTAGAGGTGCTTGTCCGCCAGCGTCTCGGGGACCTCGCCGGCGACGATGCGCTGCGCCAGACCCTCGACGATCGCGGTCTTGCCGACGCCCGGTTCGCCGATCAGGACGGGGTTGTTCTTGGTCCGGCGCGACAGGACCTGCATGACGCGCTCGATCTCGCGGGCGCGGCCGACGACCGGGTCGAGGTCGCCGTCGCGGGCGGCCTGCGTGAGGTTGCGGCCGAACTGGTCGAGGATCGCGGAGCCGTCGCGCGGCCCGCCGCTCGAGCCCTCGCCGACGCCGGCGCCCGCCTTCGCACCCTCGCCGCCGGCGTAGCCGGCGAGCAGCTGGATGACCTGCTGGCGGACGCGGTTCAGGTCCGCGCCGAGCTTCTGCAGCACCTGCGCGGCCACGCCGTCGCCCTCGCGGATCAGGCCGAGGAGGATGTGCTCGGTCCCGATGTAGTTGTGCCCGAGCTGCAGCGCCTCGCGGAGGCTCAGCTCGAGGACCTTCTTCGCGCGCGGGGTGAACGGGATGTGGCCGGCGGGGGCCGACTGCCCGCGGCCGATGATCTCGGTGACCTGCTCTCGCACACCCTCGAGCGAGACGTTCATCGCCTCGAGCGCCTTGGCGGCGACGCCCTCCCCCTCGTGGATGAGGCCGAGGAGGATGTGCTCGGTCCCGATGTAGTTGTGGTTGAGCATCCTCGCCTCCTCCTGGGCGAGGACGACCACGCGGCGGGCCCGGTCGGTGAAGCGCTCGAACATGCGGTTTCCCTCGGCGCCGCGCGGTGTCAGCGGTCCGCGGGCGGCCTCGACCGAGCGTACCGACGGGGTCCGAGGGCCCCCCGGTCGGACGTGGGACGGCGGCCCCGCGGCGGGGCGCACGGCGTGCGGAGGTGGTTCGGCGCCGCGCTCCGCGCGGTTCGGGGGCGGTTCGGGCCCGCTTCCGACGCGACCGGTCGCGCGCCGCGACCTGCGCCGCACCGGGTCAGGACCCGGCGCCGGCCTCCTCGCCGTCCGGCCGCTCGGGCCGGAGCGTCGGGAACAGGATGACGTCGCGGATCGTCGTGACGTCGGCCAGCAGCATCACCAGGCGGTCGATGCCGACGCCGAGCCCGCCGGTCGGCGGCAGCCCCAGCTCCATCGCCCGCAGGTACGCCTCGTCGACGTGCATCGCCTCGTCGTCGCCGGCGTGCCGCGCCGCCGCCTGGGCCTCGAACCGCCGGCGCTGCTCGTCGGGGTCGACCAGCTCGCTGAACGCGTTCGCGAGCTCGCGGCCGGCGACGATCAGCTCGAACCGCTCGGTGACGGCCGGGTCGTCGCGGTGCGTCCGCGCCAGCGGCGAGACCTCGAGCGGGTGGTCGACGACGAACGTCGGCTCCCACAGCGCCGGCTCGACGAGCTCCTCGTACAGCGCGACGACCAGCTTCCCGACGCCCCACGCGTCGTCCGGCTCGACGCCGTGGGCACGGCAGAGCGCCGCGACCTCGTCCCGCGGCGCGTCCCAGCCGAGGTCCGCCGCGCCGGTCGCCTCGCGGACCAGCTCGAGCAGCGTCGCGCGGCGGTACGGCGGGGTCAGGTCGACCTCGCGGCCGGCGTGCGTCACGACCGTCCCGCCCGTCGCGGCGGTCGCCGCGGCGACGAGCAGCTCCTCGGTCAGGTCCATCACGTCGCGGTAGTCGTCGTACGCGGCGTACGACTCGAGCATCGTGAACTCGGGGTTGTGCCGCGGGCTCATCCCCTCGTTGCGGAAGCTGCGGTTGATCTCGTAGACCCGGCGCATCCCGCCGGCGATCAGCCGCTTCAGGTACAGCTCGGGCGCGATGCGCAGGTACAGGTCGACGTCGAGCGAGTTGTGGTGCGTGACGAACGGCCGCGCCGTCGCGCCGCCGGGGATCGGATGGAGCATCGGGGTCTCGACCTCGACGAAGCCCCGCGCCTCCATCGTGCGCCGGATCGCGGCGACGACGCGGCTGCGCACGTCGAAGACCCGGCGCGCGTCGGGGTTCACGACGAGGTCGAGCTCGCGCTGGCGGTACCGCTGCTCGACGTCGCTGAGGCCGTGCCACTTGTCGGGCAGCGGCCGCAGCCCCTTCCCGAGCAGCGTCAGGACGACCGGCGCGACCGAGAGCTCGCCGGTCCGCGTCGTGAGCACCTCACCCGAGGCGCCGACCCAGTCGCCGACGTCGAGCAGGTCGATCAGCGCCGCCGACGCCGCGTCGAGCGCCGCGCGGCGGCAGAACAGCTGCAGGTCGACGCCGTCCTCGCGCAGCACGAGGAACGCGATCCGGCCGAGGTCCCGGCGGGCGACGACGCGGCCGGCGACGGTGACGTCGGCGGCGGTGGACGTCTCGGGCGGCAGGTCCGGGTGGGCGGCGTGGACCTCGGCGAGCGTCGCGGTCGGCCGGAACCGGGGCGGGTGCGGGTCGACGCCGGCGGCCCGGAGCTCGTCGAGCTTGGTCCGTCGGGCCGCGAGCAGGTCCTCGAGGCGCGACGCGGGGACCTCGTCCCGCTCCGCGCCCGCGCCGTCGTCCGCGTCCACCGTCGCCACCCCGCGCGACCACCGCGGACGCGCGTCCGGGGGCCGCGCGGAACCCTACTCCGCGACCGCCGCGAGCAGCCGCTCCTCGTCCGCGACGTCGCCGAGCAGGACGTTGTCGATGAGCCGCACCCGCAGCTCGCGGCCCGGCACGGTGACGGCGACGGCGGCCAGCACCTCGGCGTCCGGCGGGACGGGCCCGTCGAGCGGGACGACCGTGGTCGGGTCGGCGACCTCGGCGTACACGACCTCGAGGCCGTCCGCCGCGAGCGCCGCCCGCAGCGCCGACCGGACCGCGTCGGGGTCGAGGACGCGGCCCGTGGCGCGGGCGTCGCGGGCCACGGCGACCGCGGCCGCGAGCGCCCGCGGGACGCGGCGGGCGAGGCGGCGACCGTCGGCGTCGAGCAGCAGGTTGCGGCTGGACCGCGCGACGCCGTCGGGCTCGCGCACGGTCGGCGCGGCCTCGATGCGCACGGGGTGGCCGGCCTCGGCGACGAGGGCGCGGACCACCGCGACCTGCTGGAAGTCCTTGCGGCCGAACACGGCCACGTCGGGCCGGACGAGGGTCAGCAGTCGGTCGACGACGGTGGCGACGCCGTCGAAGTGCCCCGGCCGGGTCGTGCCGCAGAGGTGCGCGCCGACGGCGCCGGCGCGGCGGGTGAGGCCGGGCCCGTCGGGATAGACGTCGGCGACGCCCGGCGCGTGCACGACGAGGAGCCGCGGTGCACCGGGCCCGTCGGCGAGGGGCGCGAGAGCGGCCAGGTCGCCGGCGAGGTCGCGCGGGTACGCGTCGAGGTCGGCGGCGACGTCGAACTGCGTCGGGTTGACGAACACGGTCACGACGACGATGGGCGCCAGCTCGGCCGCGCGGCGGACCAGCGCCAGGTGACCGGCGTGGAGCGCTCCCATCGTCGGGACCAGCGCGACCACGTCGCCGGCGGCGCGCGCGGGGGCCAGCACCGCCTCGAGGGCGGCCGCGTCCCGGGTGACCTCGAGCGCCACGTCAGACCGCCGGGTCGCGGGCCGGGTCCGCCATCGCGTCCTCGAGCGCGGCGACCAGCGCGTCGCTCGCGGCGGCGTCGAGCCCCGGCCGGACCGCCGCGAGCACCGCGCGCATCAGCGCCCGGTACGCCTCGGCCAGCTCGGGGGCGTCGGGTCCGATCGCCGCGAGATGGGCTCGGACGGTCCCCGCGTCCCCGCGGACGACCGGTCCGGTCAGCGCCGCCGCGCCGCCCGCCAGCGCCGCGTCGACGCTGGCATGGGCGAGCGGTCCGAGGACCCGCGCCGCGTCCGGGACGCCGGCGACGCCCAGCAGTCGACGCGCGGTCACGACCGCCGCGCCGACGGCGTTCGACGCCACCGCCAGCGCCGCGTGGTACCGCGGACGGTCGGCCTCGGCGAGGTCGACCGGGTCGCCGCCGAGCAGCTCGACCAGCTCGTGGGCCCGCTCGCGCGCGCCCGGTGCGGCCGTCACGGCCCACGTCGCGCCGTGGAGCACCGCCGGGTCGGTCGCGCCGGACGGCGCGGTCACGGCCGGGTGGCAGGCCGCGGTCCACGCCCCGGCCAGCCCCGCCCGTCGCAGGGGTGCCAGCCCGAGCGCCCCGGAGAGGTGCACGACCCCCTGCCCCTCGCGGAGCGCGTCGACGCGGACCAGGCGGTCGACGACGTCGGCGACGGCACCGTCGGGCACGGCGAGGACGACGACGTCGACGCCGTGCGCCACCTCCTCGACGGCGACGTCGCGCAGGCCGGCGACCGCGGCGCGCAGCGCGGCCCGCGCCGCGTCCGAGCCGCCGGCGACGCGCTCGACGCGGAGGCCGGCCGCGGCGAGGCCGAGCGCGACGAGCGTGCCGAGGCGACCCGGCCCGACCAGCGCCGCGCGGCGCAGCGCCGTCATGCGCCGTGCTCGCGCGCGACGCGCTCGACGGCGGGCCGCGCGAAGTCCGCCGGCGGGGCGACGGGCCCGTCGGGCCGCGGGATGCGGGTGGTCGGCACCTCGGGCAGGCGGCCGACCAGCTCGATGCCCTCGACGGGCGAGAGCCCCGCGAGGAGGTCGGCGAACCGCCGCCCGTCGGGGAGCGAGCCGCCGGGCCAGACCTCGAGCGCGGGGACCAGCACGAAGGCCCGCTCGGCGAGCCGCGGGTGCGGCAGCACGAGGCGCGGCGTGTCCCGGACCTCGTCGCCGTGGAGCAGCAGGTCGATGTCGATCGGCCGCGGCCCCCACCGGACCTCGCGCGCGCGGTCGCGGCCGAGCAGCGCCTCCAGCTCGAGCGCGGCGTCCAGCAGCGCCTCGGGGCCCGGACCGCCCTCGCCGCGGACGACGAGGTTGAGGTACTCGTCCTGGGGCACGTGGCGCGGGTCGTCGGGGCCGGGCCAGGGCGGCGTCGCGTACACCGACGAGACGTCGGTGACCGTGAGCACGTCGCCGAGGAGGTCGACCGCGGCGGCGAGCGTCGCGAGCGCGTCGCCGACGTTCGCGCCGAGCCCCAGCAGGACCGGACGCTCCACCGCCGCCCCCTACGCGCCGCGGACGCGGCGGACCGTGACCGCGACGTCGTTCACCGGCACCGGCACCGGGGCGTGGGGCTTGTGCACCGTGACGGTCGCGGCCATGACGCGCACGTCGGCGAGGCAGACCTCGCACAGCCGCGCGGCCAGGCGCTCGATGAGGTCGTACCGCTCGTCGCCGACGACGGCGGCCAGCGCCGCGGAGAGCGCGCCGTAGTCGACGGTGTCGACGAGCGCGTCGCTGGCGCCGGCCGGCGCGAGGTCGAGCTCGAGCTCGGCGTCGACGGTGAACGTCTGCCCGAGCTCGCGCTCGTGGGGCAGCACGCCGTGGTGGCCGAACGCGGTCAGCCCGCGCAGGACGATGCGGTCGGTCATGCCGTGCCCTCCCCCGCCGCGGCGTCGACCGCGGCCTGGACCCGCAGCGCCGCGACCGTGTCCGCGACGTCGTGGACCCGGACGATCCGGGCCCCGTCCCGCACCGCGAGCACGGCGCTGGACAGCGAGCCTGCCAGACGGCGGTCCGGCGCGTCGACCCCGGTGATCCGGCCGAGGAAGGACTTCCGGGACGTGCCGACGAGGACCGGGCGGCCGTGGGCCGCGAGTCGGGGCACCGCCGCCAGGAGCGCCAGGTTCTGCTCCAGCGTCTTCCCGAACCCGATGCCGGGGTCGATCGCGATGCGGTCGGGGGCGACCCCGGCGGCCTCGGCCCGGGCGACCGCCGCGAGCAGGGCGGCCTCGACCTCCCCGACGACGTCGGCGTAGGCCGGTGCGTCCTGCATCGTCCGCGGTTCGCCCCGCATGTGCATCGCGACGTACGCCGCGCCGGCCGCCGCGACCGCGGCCAGCATGCCGTGGTCGGGGTCCGTCGCGCCGACGTCGTTGACGACCGCGGCCCCGGCCTCCAGGGCGGCGCGCGCGACCGCGGCGTGGCGGGTGTCGACCGAGACGACCGCGCCGGCGGCGGCCAGCGCCGCGACGACGGGGACGACGCGGGCCGCCTCCTCGTCGGGTTCGACGGGGGCGGCGCCGGGTCGCGTCGACTCGCCGCCGACGTCGACGAGGTCCGCGCCGGCCGCCAGCAGCGCCCGACCGACCGCGACGGCGCGGCCCGGATGGTCGGCGGGGTCGTAGGCGACGCCGCCGTCGCTGAACGAGTCCGGCGTGACGTTCAGCACGCCCATCACGACGGCGCGGCGGGAGGTCGGCAGGTCGCCGGCCGGCGTGCGGAGGTCGCCGGGCACGGGCGTCAGTGGTGCAGCAGCGCCATGGCCTCGGCGCGGGTCTTCTCGTTCTCGCGGAAGATCCCGCGCACCGTCGAGGTCACGGTCAGCGCCCCGGGCTTGCGGATGCCGCGCATCTCCATGCAGAGATGACGGGCCTCGAGGACGACGAGCACCCCGCGCGGATCGAGGGCCCGCTCGAGGGCGTCGGCGATCATCGTCGTCATGCGCTCCTGGACGCCCGGCCGCTTCGCGCAGACGTCGACGAGGCGCGCCAGCTTCGACAGCCCGGTGATGCGGCCGTCGCGCCCCGGGACGTAGGCGACGTGGGCCTGGCCCATGAACGGGACGAGGTGGTGCTCGCACATCGCGTGGAAGGGGATGTCGCGGACCATGACCATCTCGTCGTGCGACTCGTCGAACGTCGCCGAGAGCACCTCGGCCGGGTCGACGAGGAGCCCAGCGAAGATCTCGTCGTAGGCGCGGGCGACGCGGGCCGGTGTGTCGCGCAGGCCCGGCCGGTCGGGGTCCTCGCCGATCGCCTCGAGCAGCAGCCGGACGGCCCGCTCGATCTTCTCGTGGTCGAAGACGGCGCCGGGGGCGACGCCGGTGACGTGGCGGACGCGCTCGGCGGCGGTTCGGTCCTCGGCCGCGTCGAGCGGACCCGACGGGTCCTCGCCGGTGACGAGCGGGTCGGCCCGGAGCGGGTCGGCGCTCACGCGTGGTCCCGGCCCGAGCGCACCGCGGCCTCGCCGGCGTGGTGGCCGTTGCCCGCGTGACCGTTCCCGTTCGTCCCGCCCGGAGCCCGCCGTCGCAGCGCGGCCAGCACCTCGGCGGGGTCGTCGGCCGTGGGGACGGGGACGGCCCGGCTGGTGCGCTTCCGGATCGGGGCGAAGACCTCGGCCAGGAGGTCGCCCTCGACGGTCTCGACCTCGAGCAGCTTCGCGGTCAGCGCGTCGAGCACGTCGGCGTTCTCGACGAGGATCTCGAGCGCCTCGTCGTGGGCCTCGTCGATCAGCGCCCGGATCTCGTCGTCGATGCGGCGGGCGACGTCGTCCGAGTAGTCGGCCTGGTGTCCGAGGTCGCGGCCGAGGAACGGCTGCGACTCGCGCTGGCCCAGCACGACCGGACCGAGGTCGTCGCTCATGCCGAACTGGGTCACCATCTCGCGGGCCGTCTCGGTCGCGCGCTTGATGTCGTCGCCGGCCCCGGTCGTGATGTCGCCGACCCGGAGCTCCTCGGCGACGCGCCCCCCGAGCATCACGGCCAGGCGGTCGATCAGCTCGGCCCGCCGGACCAGGTTGCGGTCCTGCAGCGGCAGCTGCATCGTGAAGCCGAGCGCCCGCCCGCGCGGGATGATGGTGATGCGGTGGACGGGGTCGGCGTTCGGGAGCGCGTGGCCGACGATCGCGTGCCCGGCCTCGTGGAACGCGACGGTGCGGCGCTCCTGCTCGTCCATCAGGCGCGTCGGCCGCTCGGGACCGGCGACGACCCGGACGATGGCGGCGTCGAGGTGGTGCATCGAGATCGTCTCGCACTGCTCGCGGGCCGCGAGCAGCGCCCCTTCGTTCATCAGGTTCGCGAGGTCGGCCCCCGTGAACCCGGGAGTGCTGCGCGCGAGCACGGCGAGGTCGACGTCGTCGGCGAGCGGCTTGCCCTTGGCGTGGACGCCGAGGATCGCCTCGCGGCCGCGGAGGTCCGGTCGGTCGACGACGATCTGGCGATCGAACCGGCCGGGGCGCAGCAGGGCCGGGTCGAGGATGTCGGGCCGGTTCGTCGCGGCGATGAGGATCACCGACGACCGCGGGTCGAAGCCGTCCATCTCGACGAGCAGCTGGTTCAGCGTCTGCTCGCGCTCGTCGTGGCCGCCGCCGAGCCCGGCGCCGCGGTGGCGACCGACGGCGTCGATCTCGTCCATGAAGATGATCGCCGGCGCGCTCTCCTTCGCCTGCGCGAAGAGGTCGCGGACGCGGGAGGCGCCGACGCCGACGAACATCTCGACGAAGTCCGAGCCCGAGATGGTGAAGAACGGCACGCCCGCCTCGCCCGCGACGGCGCGGGCGATCAGGGTCTTCCCGGTCCCCGGGGGGCCGAACAGCAGCACGCCGCGCGGGATCTTCGCGCCCATCCGGAGGAACCGCTGCGGGTCCGAGAGGAACTCGACGATCTCGCGCAGCTCGGTCACGGCCGACTCGACGCCGGCGACGTCCTCGAAGGTCACCTTCGGCGCGTCCTTCGTGACCTTCTTCGCCCTCGAGCGGCCGAACTGCATCACGCGGCCGCCGCCGCCCTGCATGTTCTGGATCAGCAGGAAGAACACGACCAGCACGATCATGAACGGGACGACGGTGACGAGCAGCGTGCCGAGCAGGCCCGTCTGCTCGGGGTCGAACTGGACGGCGGCGATGCGGTCGGCCGCGATCCAGGCCCGCAGCTGGTCGCCGCTGATGTCCGGGCTGTACCGGACGGTGAACGGGACCTCCTCGCCGCCGAGGCGGCGGACGCCCTCGATCGTGTCCGACGCGTTCCCGACCGTCGTGACGGCGAGCTCGCTGTCCTGCAGCTGACCGGCCTCGACGGCGGCCTGGAACTGGCTCCAGGTCAGCTCCTCGGGGGCGGTCGCGGCCCGGAACAGGCCGGTCCCGATCCAGAGCGCGACGAGGACGCCGAGCACCCAGGGCAGGGGGCCCTTCAGGAGCTTCGCACCCGGCTTCACGGCGCCTCCGCGTGGTGGTGGGCCGCCGGCCGTGCGCCGGCGGCGGGACCCGACGGGGGTTCGCGACCGGATTCGGCGCGGATGCGGGACGGGCCCGCCGGACGGCGAGGCTACCAACGGCGCCGGGAGCGGGTCCGGCCGAGCGCGGTGATGGCCGCGTCCCTGCGCCGACGCCGCGCAGGGACGCCGCGCGTCAGACGCCGGTGCCCGGCTTCAGGCTGACGATGTGCGGGATGCCGCGGTACCGCTCGGCGTAGTCGAGGCCGTAGCCGACGACGAACACGTCAGGGACCTCGAAGCCGACGTACCGCACCGGCAGGTCGACCTCGCGGCGGCTCGGCTTCGTGAGGAGCGCCAGGACCTCGACGCTGGCGGGCCTCCGTGAGCGCAGGTTCTTGATGAGGTAGTCGAGCGTCAGCCCGGTGTCGACGATGTCCTCGACGAGCAGGACGTCGCGGCCCTCGATGTCGGTGTCGAGGTCCTTCAGGATGCGGACCACGCCCGAGGACGTCGTGCCCGACCCGTACGACGAGCAGGCCATGAAGTCGATCGCGCAGGGCAGCGTCAGCCGCCGCGCCAGGTCCGAGAGCGTGAAGATCGCTCCGCGGAGCACGCCGACGAGCAACAGGTCGTCGGGCCGATCGGCGTAGTCGCGGTCGACCTCCTGCGCGAGCTCGTCGAGCCGCGACGCGATGCGCGACGCCGGGATCAGGACCTGCTCGACGTCGTCCTGCAGCTGCGCCGGGATCCAGTCGTCGTCGCCGGGACGGGACACGGGCGGCTCCTCGGGTGCGCGGGCTCGGAGCGCGCGACCCTAGTCGTCCGGCACCGCGCGGAGCAGGACGGCGGCGTCGGAGGCGCCCGCGCGGACCGGCTCAGCGACGACGACGCCGGGCACCCAGAGCGGCGCACCGGGGTCGTCCGCGGCGGCGACGACGGGCAGCAGGTCCCGCACCGTCGGCGGGACCCCGGACTCGGCCAGCACGTCGCCTAGGCGGCGGGTCCCGCCGGGCGTGCGGATCCGGTCCCCGGGGCGGCGCGAGCGGACGAGGAACGGTCCCGGGGTGGTCAGCCGCACCGAGAGACGGGACGGGTCGAGCCCCGGCCCCGCGTCCACCGACGCCGCGGCGGTGGCCTCCGCGCGCGCGCCGGGGACGGCGTCGGCGCCGACCACGACGAGCCGCATTCCGGCCGCCGGCCAGGCGACCTCGCCGGGCAGGGCCAGGTCCCGCTCGGCCGTGGCGCCAGCGTCGCGGTCCACCGGCACCAGCACATGCCACCCGCCGCCGACCTCCAGCAGCAGCGGACCCGGCAGTGTCATGCGCGCGCCGTCCGAGGCGTCGAGCACGCGCGCGACGGTCCTGGCGGTCGCCGGCCCCGCACCCGTCGCCGTCCCGACCCGCGCCAGCTCGGCGTGGACGATGCGCCGGCCGAGCGCCGGGGCAAGCGCCCGCAGGCCCGCGGACGGCAGCGCGACGGCCGACCCCAGCCGGCGCACCGGCAGCGCGTCGGCCGCCGCGGCCGCCGCGTCGCGCAGCACCGCCGCGTCCTCGCGTGCGAGCGCCGCCAGCCGTCCGAGCGCCGCGACCGGATCGGGTCCGACGCGGCCGAGGGCGGGCAGCACCTCCTCCTCCACCCGTACCCGCCGCAGGTCCCGGTCGAGGTTCGCGGGGTCCGCGGCGACCTCCAGCCCCTCCTCGTCGCAGTGGCGCGCGAGGTCGGCGCGGCGCAGGCGCAGCAGCGGCCGCACGCGCGGCGGCCCCTGGTCACCCGCCGCGACGGGCGCCATGCCCCCGAGGCCGTCGGGCGCGGTGCCCCGCGCGAGGCGGAGCAGCAGCGTCGCCGCCTGGTCCTCGGCGTGGTGACCGTGCAGGACGGCGACGGCACCCCGCCGCTCGGCCTCGGCCGCGAGCGCCGCGTGCCGGACGACCCGCGCGTCCTCCTCGGGGCCGCCGCCGGTCCGCGCGACCGTGACGGGCAGCACGACCGCGGTGGCGTCCAGTCGCTCGGCGAGCCGTGCGACCAGCGCCGCCTCGGCGACGTCGAGGGCCGGGTCGCGCAGGCCGTGCGCGACGTAGGCGAGGACCAGCGCCAGGTCGGGCCGAGCCGCCGCGGTCAGCGACGCCAGGGCGGTCGAGTCAGGACCACCCGAGCAGGCGACGAGGACGACCGCGCCGGGCGGTAGGTGGGCGGCGGCGAGGGCGCGCGTGGTCTCGGCGACGAGCTGCGCGCGGTCGCGACCGGACGGCAGCGGGCCGGGGTCCCGTGGACCGACGTCCTGCGGCGGGTGCGGCCCCGCGTCCGGGACCGGCGCGGACGCCGCAGCGGGGCTCAGCGCCGGGCCGGCGCCCTGCGCGGGCGGTCGACCGCCCGGAACCAGACCAGGCCCATGAACGCGAGGCCGGCGAGGCCGAGGAAGGTCAGCAGCCACGCCGCGCCCCACGTGAAGGGCACCTCGCGGTCCTCGTACCCGCCGAGCTCCACCGCCGGGTTGCCCTCGGCGTCACGCGGCTGCGGCTCGGGACCGAGCGGCTCGGACGAGACGGCCAGCACCACCGCAGCCGGCGCGGGGGCGGCGGCGGCCGGCGCCACCGGCCCCAGGAGGGCCGCGGCCAGAGCGAGAGCGGCGAGCAGGGCCGCGAGCGGCGCGGCCGCGCCGGCGGCGAGGGCGCCGTGCGGACGGAGGACGCGGACGGTCATCGCGGCGGCCTTCTCTCGGTCGGGACGGATGCTAGCGCCGGGGGTCGGACCGCTCCCGGTGGGGCGCTCAGAGGAACGCGTCCGGTCGGAGCTCGTCAGCGGCCGGCGCGAGGACCGGGTCCGCGGGCGCGACACCGAGCGCCCGCAACCCCTCGGGGATCGACGGATGGCAGCGGTCGGCGATCAGACGCGCGTGCAGGCCGGCCCGCTCGACCGTCGCCCGCTGCGGTGCGCGCAGGTGCGCGAGGTGAAGGTCGATGCCGGCGTCGGCGAGGTTCACCGTCAGGTCCTCGAGGGTCCGCAGGCCGGTCGCGTCGAGCTCGCTGACCCCGGACGCGTCGAGGAGGATCCAGCGCAGCCCGTCCCGCTCGGCCGCGACGCGACGGACCGCGGTCCCGACCGCGCCGGCGTTGAGGAAGTCGAGCGCGCCATCCAGGCGGAGCAGGACGCCGTCGGCCGACCCGACGGTCGGGTAGCTCGCGACGTTGCGGTACTCGGTCGTCCCCACCACGCGCCCCAGCTCGACGACGCCCGGCCGCATCCGGCGCGAGAGGTGCACGACGAGGTTCGCACCGATGCCGATGGCCAGGCCGTTCAGTACGCCGAGCGCCAGCGTCCCGAGGAACGTCGCGAGCGCGACGGCCGCGTCGGCCCGCGACACCCGCAGGACGGTCCGGAACCCGGCCACGTCGACGAACCGCAGCGCGGCCGTGATGATGAGCGCGGCGAGGATGGTCCGCGGCAGCGGCTCCAGGACGGCGGTCAGCAGCAGCAGGACGACGGCGAGGAACCCCCCGGTCCAGAACAGCGAGTTCCGAGTCCGGGCCCGCGAGGACTCGAGGACCGCGGACATGGAGAGGCTGCCGCCGGTCGGGAACCCGCCGAACAGACCGGCGAGCAGGTTCGCGGTCCCCGCGGCGACGAACTCGCGGTCGGCGCCGATGGAGCGGCGCTGCCGCGCTGCGATCGCCTTCGCGAGCGCGACCGTCTGCGTGAACCCGACCACCGCGATCGCGACGGCCGAGCCCGCAAGCGCTCGCAGGTCCGCGACGTCGACGTCGGGCAGCCGCGGCAGCGGCAGCCCCGACGGCACCTCCCCGACGAGTGCCACGCCGCGGCCCCCGAGGTCCAGCAGCACCGAGGCCGGGATGGCGACCGCGGCGAGCACCAGCACGGTCGGCAGACGAGGTGCGATCCGTCGTCCGACCAGCAGCGCCGCGACCGAGGCGACGCCGATCGCGGCGGTCAGGGCGTGGGTGCTGCCGACCGCGCCGAGGACGTTCATGAACGCCTCGAGGAACCGGTCCGACCCCGCCGCCGTGATGCCCAGCAGCGCCCGCAGCTGGCTGGTGGCGATGGTCAGCCCCGCGGCGCTGACGAACCCGATCAGGACCGGCGCCGAGATCACGTCGACCAGCGCCGAGGCGCGGAGCACGCGCAGCAGCAGCAGCGTCAGGCCGACCATGACGGCCAGCGCCCCCGAGAGGGCGACGGCCCGCCCGGGGTCACCCCCCGCGAGCGCGGCGACGGCGGTGCCCGTCAGCAGCGACGGGATCGCGATGGGGCCGAACGACAGCAGCGGCACCGAGCCGAACGCCGCGTACGCGAGGAGCGAGAGCAGCGCCGCGTGGAGACCCGCGACCGGCGGCACGCCGACGAGGGCGCTGAACGCCATCGCCTGCGGGATGAGCACCACGACCAGCGACAGCCCGCCGACGACGTCGTCGGTCAGCTCGGACCGCGACGAGGGGCGCAGGGCCGCCAGGCGGCCGCGCAGCCCGTCGGCGTCGGTGCCGCCGCTCATGCCTCGACCCACCGCGCGGCCGCGACGGCCGCCAGCGCGTCGAGGCGCTCGGCCGTGCCCGCGAGCCGCAGCCGCCACCAGCCGGCGACGCCGACCCCGCCCGTCCGCTCGACCATCCCGAGGTCCTCCGCCTGGCGTCGCGCCTCGCCGGCCAGCCATCCGAGCACGGCGGCGGCGTCCTGGTCCAGCAGGGCCCGCAGGGTGAACGCCCGCTCGCCGACGCGGGCGCCGAGCTCGAGCTGGCGGGCCGCCCGGGCCAGGTCGGCCCGGGCCAGCACCAGCCCGGTCCTGACCGGGGCCAAGAGCTCGGCGGTCCAGTCGGCGGCGCTGACGTCCTCGGGCTCGGAGAGCGGCGGCGCCTCGCGCAGCGCCGGCGGCAGGACCTCGGGCGCGCCCCGGGCGGCGAGCTCGGCGGCGAGGACGTCGGCGAGCAGGACCGCCCAGGCGCGCAGCGGCTCGGCGCCCAGCTCGAGGACGCGGGCGAGGAACCGGCCGACCCAGGCGCCGAGGTGCTCGTGCAGCAGCACGGTCGCGGCGTGGTCGGCCCGCGGCGCGCCGGCCGCCGCGAGGTCGGAGAGATCGGCGAGGGCGTGCAGCAGCGCGACGAGGTGGTCGGGCTCGGCCGGCGGCACGACGTCGAGGGCGCGGAGGAACCCGGCGACCCGGTCGCGGGCCTCCCCGCCGAGCATCCCCTCCGGTCCGAGGTGGACCGACGCGTAGGGGTGCAGCTGGAACGTGAGCAGGTCCGTGTGCTCGGCCGCCGTCGGCGCGCGGGGCAGGCCGAGCGCCGCGACCAGCGCCGGTGTGACCGCGTCCGGCCCGTCGGCGACCGCGGCGAGGGCGCGCAGCAGGCCGCTCCGCGGCGCGCCGCTCACGGGCGGGGGCGGCTCATCGGCCGCCGCTCACGCCCGTCGGCCGACGGGCCCGTCGATGCGGAACGCGTCGGCGGTGGGCTTCAGCGGACGGATCAGCCACCGCGGCCGGCGCTCGCCGTTCGGCGAGACGATCCGGGCGTTCCGCGTCCGGCCGAGCCACTCGCGGTAGACGGCGCGCGAGCGGTCGGTGTCGACGTGGACGTCGCCGGCCCGGTCGCCGTCCTGCGCGCGGACGACCCGCACGGCCTGGTGCCAGCAGTGCATGCCGGAGACCGGGTCGGGATGCACGCCGAACGTCATGTTCTGGTGGACGCCGACGTCGGTCCACCAGATCCGTGACGTGTCGGGGTCGCTGCTCTCGAACGGGCCGTGGGCCTGCTCGGGCCGCATCGTCCACCGCGAGCCGTCGCGCTCGAGCGCCACGGTCGTCGAGTTGAGGCGGTGCGTGTGGTCGTGGCCGGCGAGGCGCCACCGGCCCATGTGGTGCGAGCAGGCGACGACGCCGGGCCGGATGCCCTCGGTGACCCAGGCCTTCACGACGAAGTACCCGAGCTCGGTCTCGACGCGGACGAGGTCGCCGGTGATGACCCCGAGCGTCGCGGCGTGCGTCGGGTGGATCCAGAGCGGGTTCGAGTGGGACAGCTCGTCGAGCCACTTCGAGTTCGCGCTCCGCGTGTGGATCTGCGTGACCAGGCGGAACGTCGAGATCAGCGGGACCTGGCCCTCCTCCATCCGCGACGGGTGGACGTGGCTGCGGATGTAGGTCGGGATCGCGTGCTCGCCCCAGCCCCAGTCGACGAGCGTCCGCGAGTAGAACTCGAGCAGCCCCGACGGGGTCGGGAAGCCGCGCTTCACCTCGCCGTCGATCTCGACGCCGACGGGGCGGCGCCCCTCGGCGTCGGGGTCCGGCGCGCCGGTCGGCGCCAGGTTCTGCGCCGCCGGGGCCGGATCGCGGGAGTAGACGCGGCCGAACTCGTCGACCCGCTTGTCGGTCGCGTACTGCGCCGGGTCGACGGTCGACTCGTGCAGGGGGCCTATGCCCTTCTGGATCTCGAAGGAGCCGTAGCGGCGCATGTACTCGAGCGGCGTCATGCCCTCGGCCGCCGCCGTCTCGGGCAGGCCCGGGACCGAGTTCTCGAACATCCAGCCGTAGTACTCGTCGACGCCGAGCTTCTCGCCGGGCCGGGCCTTCGACTCGAAGTACTGCCGGATGCCCAGCGACCCGTCGGGGTCGATGCGCCACGACAGCTCGATCCAGAACTCGTTCTCCTCCCAGACCTCGCCGGGGTTGACCTGGCGCGTGTCCGTGATGGTCTCGCCGAGGCGCTCGCGCGCGGCGCGCAGGACCGGCTGGCGGAACGCGATCCACTGCGCGTCGTACTGCTCGTAGCTGGTGATGTCGTGCCGCTCGCTCGACAGGCCCATCGGCAGCACGAGGTCGGCGAAGTACGCCGTCTCGTTCCACGTCGGGGTCAGCGCGGCGTGCAGGCCGACCTTGCGGTGGTCGGTCAGCATCTCGATCCAGCTGAACCCGTCGGGGTTCGTCCAGACCGGGTTGTAGACGCGCGTGAAGTAGACGTCGAGGATGCCGCGGCCCTCCTCGACGAAGTGCGGCAGCAGGAACGACAGCTCGTTCTGCGCGATCGGGTACTCGAGCGGGTAGGTCAGCTCGTTCCAGGCCGCCGGGTGGTGCGGCAGATGGATCGGGCGCGCGACGAACTTGTTCCACGCGTTCGGGTAGGTGCCACCCGGCACGGCGATCGCGCCCATCAGCGCGCAGAGCATGAACAGCGTGCGCGAGACCTGCCACCCGCCCTCGTTGCCGGCCGCGGCCGAGCGCCACGAGTGCACGGCCAGGCGCGGGCCTGCCTCGACGACGGCGTCGTGGACGGCGCGGATCTGCGCGACGCTGACGCCGGACTCGGCCGACGCCATCTCGAAGGTGTACTCGGCGTAGAGGTCGCGCAGGACCTCCTCGAACGCCTCGAAGGTCCGCGGGCGGTCGGGGTGCTCGGCCGCGAGGTACTGCTGCCAGTTCCACCAGCGGCGGACGTACTCGCGGTCGTAGGCGCCGTCCCGGACGATCTGGCGCACGATCGAGAGCAGGATCGCCGGCTCGGTGCCCGGGTACGGCGCGAGCCACTCGGTGGCGTGCGTCGCCGTGTTGGACAGGCGCACGTCCATCACGATGACCTTCGCGCCCGCGTGCTTCGCGTCGATGATGCGCTGCGCGTGGGGGTTGAAGTAGTGCCCGGTCTCGAGGTGCGACGAGATCAGCAGGATGGTGCGCGCGTTCGCGTGGTCGGGGCTGGGACGGTCGATGCCGCACCAGAACTGGAACCCGGTCCGGCCGCCCGACGAGCAGACGTTCGTGTGCGAGTTGTGGCCGTCGACGCCCCATGCGGCGAGCACGCGCTCGGTGAAGCCGTCCTCGCCGGGACGGCCCACGTGGTACATCACCTCGTTGTGGCGGTCGGTCGTGATGGCGGCCCGGATGCGCAGCGCCAGCTCGTCGAGCGCCTCGTCCCAGGAGATGCGCTCCCACTGGCCGGCGCCGCGCTCGCCGACGCGGCGCATCGGGTGGAGGATGCGGTCGGGGTCGGTGATCTGGTTCTGGACCGCGGGGCCCTTCGCGCAGTTGCGGCCGCGCGAGCCGGGCGACTCGGGGTTGCCCTCGAACTTCCGGACCTGCAGCGTGTCCTTGTCGACGTACGCGAGCAGCCCGCAGGCCGACTCGCAGTTGAAGCAGGTGGTCGGGACCAGCATGAACCGCTTCTCGACCCGCTGCGGCCAGGCCTTCGAGTCGAGCTCGACCCAGTCGTCCCACCGCTCCTTGGGCGGGAACATCGCGAGGTGGCTGCGCGACGGGCCCTGGTAGAAGGTCTCGCCCCGGGCCTCGGTCGCGGCCCGGGCGGCGTCGACCCGCTCGGCCAGGCGGTCCAGCTGCGTCATCTCGGCTCCTCGGTGCGGCGGTACGGGGTGCGCGTGCGCGGTGCGGTCGGTCAGGCGAGCGGGACGGACTGGCCGGCCTGGACGTAGGCGTGCTCGAAGGCCCAGAGGCCGGCGAGCGCGGCCAGCGCCGCCGGCAGCGCCAGCACCGGCGCGACCGGGGCCAGCAGGCCGACGGCGCCGAGCACGACCCCGGCCCGGAACGGCAGGGCGAACCTCCCGTGGGTCAGGTTGTGCGCGGCGGTCCGGGCGTGCGCGGTCGGGTGCGGCAGCGTGACCTCGCCGAGGATCATCAGCAGGTGCACGGCCGACGCGATCGCGACGACCCACGCCAGCGCGTCGACGACGTCCGGCTCGAGCCACAGCGCCACCGGGACCAGCGCCGCGGCACCGGCCATCACGGCCTGGACCGCGAGGTGCGGCGGCAGCAGCGGGTTCTGCCAGAGGTCGCGGGCCTTGGCCTGCGCGAACAGGAAGGCGGTGTAGACGCCGGTCATGATGCCGGCGGGCACGCCGAGCAGGGCCAGCCAGTGCAGGCCCTCCCCCGCGTCGCCGCGGAGCACCACGCCCGCGAGGAAGTGCGCGGCCAGCACGGCCGCGTACAGCGAGAGGATGACCGCGCCCTTCGCGAGCCAGCTGCGCCACTGCGGTCGGGTGAGGATGTAGAAGAACCGCGTCGGGTGCTCGAGGTCCCAGATCAGGACCGCGCCGGTCAGCGCGAGGAACGCGCCGGCCAGCACCGGCGTCGCGAGCGTCCAGAGGTCGGAGCCGGCGTCGAGGACGCCGAGGGTGATGAGCAGCGCGACGACCGGGTAGACGCCGGCCGCGATCGACTTGGTCCACGTGTAGAGGCCGACGCGCCAGTCCCACGGCACCGAGTGGCCGACGTCGTACGCGATGACCGCGGCGGCCGACGAGCTGCCGGGCCATCCCGGCTCGTGGCCCGAGTTGATGGTGTGCCCGTCCTCGGGGGCCTGCATCGCCCAGGCGAAGATGTCGCCCGTGGGCCGCTGCGCCGCGAGCGGATCGAGCGTCGCCTGGTGCGCGCCGCGGTAGTACAGCTTCGGCTTGGTGTCCTTCTCGGGACGCCGCACCTGGACCGGCTCGCGGCCGACCATGTGCGCGACCTTCGAGTCGGCGTCGTTGAGGTCGCCGACGAAGATCGCCTCGACGGGGCAGACCACGACGCAGGCCGGCTCGAGGTTCATGTCGATGCGGTGCGCGCAGAAGTTGCACTTCTCGGCCGAGTGGTCCTCGGGGTTGATGAAGATCGCGTCGTAGGGGCAGGCCGCGATGCAGGCCTTGCACCCGATGCAGGCCTGCTTGTCGAAGTCGACGATGCCGTCCTCGCGCGTGAACATCGCGGCGGTCGGGCAGGCGGCGACGCAGGGCGCGTCGACGCACTGGTTGCACCGCGTGACCTGGAACGAGCGCCGGACCTCGGGGAAGAGGCCGACGTCGACGGACTTGACGTAGGTGCGGGAGACGCCGAGCGGGACCTCGTTCTCCGACTTGCAGGCGGTGGTGCAGGCGTGGCAGCCGATGCACCGCTCCTGGTCGATGATCTTCGCCATCCGGACGGGCCGGTCGGCGTCGGTCGTGGCGCCGGCGAACGGCAGCGGCGTGCGGAGATCGGTCACAGGGCCTCCCTCGTGCTCCCCCGGCGGCCATGGTCACACGGCGACGGGGGTCCGGTCAAGTGCTTGCGCAGGTCAGCAACCGCGGCGCGCGACGGCGCCGTCCGGTCGCGGGGGGCGGACGTCACCCGGCGAGGATCCGCTGCCGACGTCCCAGCTCGGCGCGCAGGATCCCGCGCAGCGCCCCGATCGTGTCGATCAGCTCGGGGTAGCGCAGCGAGTAGATGACGTTCGGCCCCTCGCGCTCGCTGTCGACGAGCCCCCGCTCTCGCAGCACCGCGAGGTGCTGCGAGACGTTGGCGACGGTCGCGCCGGCCAGCTCGGCGAGACGGCCGACGGAGGCCGGCCCGGCGGCGAGCGCGTGGAGGATGACGAGCCGCTTGGGGTCGTTCAGCGCCCGGCAGAGGGTCGCGGTCAGCTCGGCGAGCTCGGCCCGGAGGGCGTCGTCGATCGGCTCCACGGACCCTCCCTCCCGGGCGCCGGCGATGCGGCCCGGAGAGCACCGTAGCGCCACAGGGCCCGTGGGGCGCCCGATCGGGGCCTCGGGGACCCCGGGGATGCTTGCCTTGACACGCACCCGTCGAGTGGCGACCATGCGGCCGCTTGCGCGCTTGCGCGAGCGGGGGTGGGAGCCCCCGTCGGGGGAGGCGGCCGCACGGCGGCCCGGGAGGTCCAGCACATGTCGGAGAGCGGCGTATCCACGAAGCCCGAGGACGGGATGGTCATCGTCTGCTGGTCCGGCGAGATCGACAAGGTCTGGCCGCAGATGATCCTCGGCACCACCGGCGCCGCCTACGGCATGGACGTGACGCTGTTCTGCACGTTCTGGGGCCTGTTCACCCTGAAGCGCCCCGAGGTCGGCATCACCGGTGACAACTGGATGACCAAGATGCTGGGCGCGTTCAACAACGAGCGGCTCAGCCACCTGAACTTCGGCGGCGCCGGCCCGAAGATGATGCGGAGCATCGCCGACCGGCACAAGGTCGCCCCGCCCGAGGAGCTCCTCGCCACCGCCATGGAGCTGGGCGTCCGCCTGGCCCCGTGCCAGATGACGATGGACCTGATGGGCCTGAAGCGCGAGGACCTCATCGACGGCATCGAGGAGCCCCTCGGCGCCGCGGCCGCGGTCTCCCGCATGCAGAACGCCAAGATCAACCTCTTCATCTGACCCGCACCCACCGCCGCGCCGTGTGGTGCGGCCGAACCGAGGAGTGACCATGTCCGACGTCGCCAAGACCCTCGACGCCAGCGGGCTCGCCTGCCCGATGCCCGTCGTCCGCACCCGCCAGGCCATCGACCAGATCGAGAGCGGCCAGATCCTCGAGGTCATCTCGACGGACCGCGGCTCGCTGCAGGACATCCCGGCCTGGGCCGAGTCGACGGGCAACGTGCTCGTCGCGAAGGAGGACGGCGGGGACCGCTTCACGTTCCGCATCCAGAAGGGCTGACCCCCGCCGCGTCGGGTCCCACCGGGAGGAGCAGCGCCGTGATCCAGGTCATCACGATCGAGACCCCGTCGCTCGGGGACCGCAGCTACATCGCGCACGACGGCTCGCGGGCCGTCGTCATCGATCCCCAGCGGGACATCGACCGGGTCCTGGACCACCTCCACGCCGAGGGCCTGGACGTCACGCACGTCCTCGAGACGCACGTCCACAACGACTACGTGACGGGCGGCCTCGCGCTGGCTCGGATGACCGACGCGGTCTACGGCCTGAACGCCGACGACGCGCTGGCGTTCGAGTTCCACGGCCTGCACGACGGGGACGTGCTCGAGAGCGGCCTGATGCGGGTCCGGGCGCTGCTGACCCCGGGCCACACGCCGACGCACCTCTCCTACGTCCTCTCGGACGCGGACGGGAACGACCTCGGCGTGTTCACCGGCGGCTCGATGCTGTTCGGCACCGTCGGCCGGCCCGACCTGATCGGCCCGCACATGACCGCCGAGCTGGCGGCGAAGCAGTACCACTCGGTGCGGCGCATCGCGGCCGAGGTCGCCGACGCGGCGCAGGTCCACCCGACGCACGGCTTCGGCAGCCACTGCTCGGCGACGCAGGCGACCAAGCCGTCGTCGACGATCGCGGCCGAGCGCACGGACAACCCGGCGCTCGTGAAGTCCGAGCAGGAGTTCCTCGACGAGCTGTTCGCCGGGCTGACCCCGTACCCCACCTACTACCGGTACATGGGCCCGGCGAACTCGGCCGGTCCCGGCGCGTTCGACCCGACCCCGCCCGAGGAGTTCGACCTCGACCGCGTCGTGGCGCTCCTGAAGCAGGGAGCGTGGGTCGTCGACCTCCGCAACCGCAAGGACTTCGCCGCGTCGTTCCTGGCCGGCGCGGTCAACGCCGAGCTGCGCAACGACCTGCCGAACTACCTCGGCTGGATGGTCCCCTTCGAGGAGCACCTCATCCTCGTCGGCGACGACGCGACGGTGCTCGACGAGGCGCAGCGGATGCTGTCGCGGATCGGGTACGACCGCCTGCAGGGCCGCATGGTCGCGGCCCCGGGCGCCTTCGCCGGCCACGAGCTCGAGCGGAGCATCCGCGTGGTGCGCTTCGACGGGCTCGAGGGCGTCGCGCCCGAGGACCGCACGGTCCTCGACGTCCGCGACACCTGGGAGTACGTCACCGGCCACCACCGGGACGCCATCCACATCCCCTTCCACGACCTGCCCGAGCGCTTCGAGGAGGTCCCGCGCGGACGCACCGTCTGGATCTACTGCGCCACGGGGGCGCGGGCGACCATCGCCGCGTCGTTCATGGTCCGGGCCGGGTTCGACGTGGTGCTGATCGACGACTTCTGCCTCCCGGGCGACGTCCCGGGCGAGAAGCTGGTCGGCGCCGGCGCCTGACGCCCACTGTGGCCGGGACCCCGTCCCGGCGGTAGTTGCAGGCGCAACCATCTCCGGTACCGTGGGGGCACCCGCTCCGGAGGTCCGCCGTGCCCGCCGTCACCGTCGACGACCTGCTGACCCTGCCGCGCGTCCCGCGGCCCGACGCCGCCGTGGCACGCCCACGGCCGGTCCGCTCCATCACGACGGCGCCCCGCGGCTTCGAGGGCGAGGGCTTCCCCGTCCGCCGCGCGTTCCACGGCGTCGACCTCGCGGACCTCGACCCCTTCATCCACCTCGACCAGATGGGCGAGGTCGAGTACGCGCCGGGCGAGCCGAAGGGCACGCCGTGGCACCCGCACCGCGGCTTCGAGACCGTGACCTACATGCTCGACGGGACGCTCCGCCACGCGGACACGCACGGCGGCGGCGGGCTGATCAGCGACGGCGACACGCAGTGGATGACCGCCGGCTCGGGCCTGCTCCACATCGAGGCCCCGCCGGAGGAGGTCGTCATGAAGGGCGGCCTGTTCCACGGCTTCCAGCTCTGGGTCAACCTGCCGGCGGCGAAGAAGTGGTCGCCGCCCCGGTACCAGGACCTCGGCGCCGGCGACGTCCGGCTGCTGACCTCGCACGACGGCGGGGCGCTGCTGCGGCTGATCGCCGGTGACCTCGGCGGCGAGACCGGACCCGGCTCGACCCACACCCCGATCGTGCTGGTCCACGCGACCGTCGAGCCGGGCGCGAGGGTGTCGCTGCCCTGGCGGCGCGACTTCAACGCGCTCGTCTACACCCTGGCCGGTCGCGGGACCGTCGGGGCCGAGCGCCGTCCGGTCGAGATGGGCCAGCTCGCGGTGCTCGGGGCCGGTGACACGGTCGAGCTGGCGGCCCACGAGTCGCAGGAGACGCGGGCGCCGAAGCTCGACGTGCTGATCCTCGGCGGCCTCCCGATCCGCGAGCCCGTCGCGTGGTACGGCCCGTTCGTGATGAACACGCGGGCCGAGCTGCAGCAGGCGTTCGACGACTTCAACGCCGGGAAGCTGGGCCGCATCCCCGCCCTGCACCAGGGTGGGAACGTCGTCCCCGACGGGGCCTGACCCCGACGCCCGTCCTCACGTCGGTCCCCCGCGCACGCGATCGGGGGGCCGGCAGAGGCCGACCCCCCGATGCGCGGTGGGCGGGGCGAGCCCGCCCGAAGCTCAGGCGAGCGCCGGGGACCGGCTCAGCCGAAGCACGACCCACCCGAGCCCGGCGACCGCCGCACCCATGACGATCGCGAACAGGCTCAGCGCGTAGGCCATCAGGCCGAGGTTCAGGACGGTGATCAGCGCGGTCGCGTCGATCCAGCTGAGGCGGGCGGCGTTGTTCACCATGACCTGCTCGCCGTTCTCGTCGAGGACCGCGTTCCCGTCGGCGTCGACCTCCGGGACCGTGCGCGGCATCTCCGAGTAGCGCAGCCCACCCGTGCGGTTCAGCTGGTGCTCCTCGATGATCGCGGCCTGCGACCACAGCGAGAGCGGGCCGTCGACGGTCGCGCCGGCGATCGGCGCGTCATCGGGGGTCGTGATGTTCTCCTTCGCGGCCGTCTGCCAGGTGTAGACCATGCCGACGAGGCCGCCCAGCACGGAGCCGAGGCCGACGACGATGGCCAGCACGGCGGCGATGAAGAACGAGCGGTGCGCGGTGGCCGCGGCGGTGGCGGTCCGCGTCCGCTCCGGGGTCATGGTGCTCATGTTCCTGTCCCTCCTCGCGGCCCTCGGCCGCCGGGTGCTCGGGTGCTGCGCGACCCGACGGGGTGCCCGGTCGCTCGGGAGGGAGTGTCATCGCGGGGGCCGTCGACCGGGCCGGGCGGAGGGCACGAGTCGCGGGGACCTCGGCGACGGTGCCCGGGGACGGAGGTCCCTGCCGCGGGTGGGACCTCCGGCGGCGGGGCCCGCGTCGGCCGACCGCGTCAGCCGACCGCGACGCCGAGGAGCGACCCGACGAGGAACCCGAGCGCGCCCGCGCCGCCCCCGACGACGAGCATCCGCAGGCCCGAGCGGACCGGGCTGACCCCGGTCAGGCGCGTCAGGAGGGCCCCGGCGAGGAACAGCGATCCGATGCTGACCACCGAGCTCGTGGCGATCGCGGCCAGGTCCCGCAGGAGGACGAACGGCAGCAGCGGCAGCGCACCGCCGAGGAGGAACAGCCCGGCGTTGGCCAGCGCCGCGCGGACGGGGTCCGCCGCGCGCTGCGGCCGGGCACCGCGGGCCAGCAGGAGCTCGCGCTGGACGCGGACGCTGACGTACTCCCCCGCGCCCATCGAGAGCGCGCCGGAGACCATGCCGGCCACGCCGGCGATCAGGACCGCCTCGGGGCTGATGCGCGCGCCGGCGACGCCCATGACCAGCCCGAAGGTGCTCACGATGCCGTCCTGGACGCCGAACACGGCGGCTCGGAGGATGTTCGCGAGCCCCTCGTGCGCATCGGCGTCGAGGTCGACCCGGACCGGGTCGTCGGGGTCGTGCTGCTCGGACATCCGCGACCCCGGTCGACGGCGCGACGGAGCTGGAGAGGGGATTTGAACCCCTGACCTGCCGCTTACGAGGCGGCTGCTCTACCGACTGAGCTACTCCAGCGGGACGGGCGAGGGTAGCCGCGGTGACGGGGCCGCCCGGGTCCCCATCCGGCGCCGGGCCGTAGGCTGACCACGCGGCGCGGTGGCCGGGGGGCCGAGCGCCGCGGGGGGACCGTGCGCCCGTTCGACGCACCGCGACCGACGTCCTACGCGCCGCTGCCGCCCGCGATCGGGCCGGCGCGGGCGCGGACGCTGGACCTGCCCCCCGGTCCCCGGTCCCCGCTCGGGGTCGGACCGCTGCTGCGGTTCCAGCGCGACACGCCCGGCTTCCTGATGCGGCTGCGCGCCGAGCACGGCGACGCCGCGTCGTTCCTCCTCGGTCGCCAGCTGTTCGTCGCGCTGTTCGCGCCGGCGATGGTCAACGACGCGCTCGTGGCGCGACAGCACGACCTCGTGAAGGGCGTCGGGTTCGCGCGGATGCGTCTGGTCCTCGGCGAGGGGCTGCTCACCAACGAGGAGCCGGTGCACCTCCGCCACCGGCGCATGATGCAGGCCCCGTTCCACCACAGCCGGCTCGACGGCTACGCGGCGCTGATGGCCGACCTCGCCCGCGAGGAGGTCGCGCGGTGGCGGCCCGGCGAGGTCGTGCGCCTCGCACCGGCGATGATGGCCCTGACGCTCGAGATCGTGGCCCGCACCCTGTTCGGCACCGACGCCCGGGCGCACGCGGGCCGCATCGCGCACGCGATGGACGTCGCCATCGACCGCATCGAGCGCACGATGCTGCCCGGCCTCGACCGCCTCGACCGCGTGCCCCTGCCGTGGTTCGCCGCGTTCCGCCGGGCCGCCGACGACCTCGCGGAGGTCGCGGAGGGCCTGGTCGCCGAGCGCCGGGCCCGGGCGGCCGCCGCGGGCGGCTCCGGCGACGTGGCGCCGGTCGACGTCGCGACCGCCCGACGCGAGGAGGACCTGCTGGGGCTGCTGCTGGCGCTCCGCGACGAGGACGGCTCGGCGTTCAGCGACGACGAGGTCCGCGACGAGGCGCTGACGCTGATCCTCAGCGGCCACGAGACGACGGCGAACGTCCTGACGTGGGCGTTCTCGCTGCTGGCCGCCCACCCCGAGGCCCGCGAGGCGCTCGAGGCCGAGGCGG